>NZ_JBDPMI010000004.1:0-372920 GCF_039871555.1 Streptomyces sp. B5E4 | reverse complement strand
CTGGCCCTTCTCGACCAGCGGGTCGTCGCCCTTCTTCGCGCCGGGCACGGTCGCGGGGGGGGCCAGGGGGGTTGCCCCGCCCCCCCCCCCCCCAGTGAATCTCACGGCGCCCCGCTCACCGTGCCCCGCGGAAAGCCCACAATCAGGCAATATGCGGTCATTCGGCCCCTCGAACGTCGGGCCTCACGAGTTGTGGAGCTGAGATGAGGCGTATCCGTCTGGCCGTCGTGGGTGCGGCCGCGATCGTGATGACGACCACCGCGAGTGGATGTTCCGGCAGCGACAGTGATTCCTCGGCCTCGACGCCGTCGGCCAAGGCCTCGGCCAAGGCGTCGAGCAAGGCGTCGAACGTCGCGCAGTCCGGCGACAAGGCCACGGTGAAGACCGCCTCCGCCGGCGATCTCGGCACCATCCTGGTCGACGAAAAGGGTCGCACCCTGTACCTGTTCGAAAAGGACACGTCGACCAAGTCGACCTGCGACGGGGCCTGCGCCAAAGCCTGGCCGCCGCTGCTGACCTCCGGGACACCCAAGACCGACGGCAAGGCGCAGTCCGAAATGATCGACACGTCGAAGCGGTCCGACGGCAAGACGCAGGTCACGTACAACGGGCACCCGCTCTACCGCTTCGAGGGCGACTCCAAGGCCGGCGACACCAACGGCCAGGGCCTCGACCAGTTCGGCGCGAAGTGGTTCGTCCTCGACGCCGACGGCAAAGAGGTCGAGAAGGGCGGCACGGGCGGCACGGACGGGCCGGGCTACTAGTCACAGCCCGACGAACGGGCGAGCGACATGAAGCCGAAGTCCGGTCCCCGGTCCCACCGCCGCCCCTCTCCGGCACACGGCGTCTTCCTCGCGATCGGCGCCGTGCTGCCGGTGGCCGCGGGGGTGGCGATCTGGCTGGTCGGCCGGCACCACACCCCCGAGTACACGACGAGCCTCTTCGGCCAGCAGGGCGATGCTGCGGTCACGCTCAAGTCCCGCCTGGGCACAGCCCTGCTCAGCCTCGCGGTCGTTCAGGTTCTGCTGGCCCTGTGGATGTACGGGCGGATTCCCGGCATCGCCGCCGCGTCCCGCCGCGTCCGCATCGGGCACCGCGTGGTGGGGTGGGGGGCCTTCCTGCTGTCGGTGCCCATTGCCTACCACTGCGTCCGCACCTATGGCGTGGAGACCCTGAGCAGTCGGGTCTACATGCACTCGGTCGCCGGCTGCGCGCTGTACGGGGCCTTCGTCGCCAAGGTACTGGTGGTACGCAGCCGCCACCTGCCCGGCTGGATGCTCCCCGCCGCGGGCAGCGCGCTGTTCGGCGTTATCGGGGCGGTGTGGTACTCGGCCCCGCTGTGGGTCCCTCAACGACTACACCGTCCCCGGTCTGTAGCGAGGGTCTCAGCGTCACGACGGACGGTTCAGCATCCACCTCATACATGCCCTGACGTTCAAGCCCATCCCTTGAGGTCCTCGATGAAGTCGTTGTACGAGTCGTTCCGTCCTTCAGGAGCAGAGATCAGATCGTTCTCCAGGGCCTTGCGCGCGACCGAGGGGCCGTCGCTCTCACGAAAGACCGGGAGGCCCAGCCGCCTCTTGAGCTCTTCTTTCGGGTCTTTGATCTGTCCGAAGTCCCTGCCGCGTAACTGAGCGGGAACTGTCCACCGAGGTTTCACGTGGGGGAAGGCATCCGGGAAGAGGAGAAGCCAGCCTTCGGATTCCCAGGCGGCGAGCGCCAGTGCGGTGTGGAGTTTCCCGTCGCACTCGCGCCCGAGCGCGCCTATGACCGCCGCGCGCACGGTTTCGTACTTCCGGTTGGTAAATCCGTCCAGATCCTCGTGCACCACAAATCCCAGCAACTTCGCCCGCTCTTGGAGCGCCCTGGCGCGCGCCTTTCCGACAAGTACCCGCACCGCTTCGGCGAGATCCGGCCCGGACTTCCGGCGCAGCCGCACGGGATCGTTGATGCGGACCAGTTTGGCGGCCGCGCTGAGGTCAGGACGATGGGCACGTACCAGATCAGCCATGACTGCGCAGTCGTTCCGGTCCTCGCCTGCGAAGACGATCACTCGGTCCTGGGCACCGGGGCGTCGGCCACGTCCTCGGCCCGTGCTGTTCACAGAGAGCCCCCGGTCAGATCGCCACCGAGTACGCCCGCGAACCACAGTTCACCGAGAGGCTGGTCACCGGACTCGTCGACGATCTCCGCCACTTCACTCGCTGTCAGCGCCGGAATGATCGATGCGCTCTCCTCGTCACGATCACAGACGATGAACTCGTCTGGGCGGAGGCGGTTCACGAGGGCAGGCGAATGAGTGGCCACGATGAACTGCGTCCGCTCGGACGCCTCTCGCAGTCGCTGCACGACGAGTTCCAGCGCCTGCGGGTGCAGTCCGTGGTCGATCTCCTCGATGCACGTAAGAGCCGGTGGGTTCGGGTCATACAGCAGGGCAAGCAGCCCGAGCAGCCGGACCGTACCGTAGGAGGCATCGGCCAGTGGGGTCCGGCGGCGCAGGCCGCGCTCACGCAGGACGATGGTCAGCCGATCGATCGAACCGCCCACTGCCTCGAATTCGATGTCCTCCAGTTGCGGAAGGCATTGTCGGGCGTCCTCGACGAGATTCTCCCAGAGCTCTTCCCGCTCACTCAGATGGATGAGGAAAGCAGCCAGATTCTCGGCGCGTGGCGCCAGCGTCGTCATGTCTGCTGAACGCAGACGGGTGGGCAGACGGGCCGCGGGCACGTCGACGTCGAAGACCCGGAAGGAGGAAAGGCGGTCGGCGAGGCGAGTCACTTCGTCACCGCCGTCGGCGGGACCGAGTCTGGGGAGCGTGGACAACCCACTGCTCAGCCTGCGGATGCCGATGCTGCTTCCGGGGCTCTCTCTGCCCGCACGCTTGTCGACCACCCGCGCTTCCTCACCCGAGATGGTGATACGCCGCCCCCGCCCTTGCGTCCGTTTGAACGCGAAGCGCTCTTCGCGAGACAGGGTGTAGGAGGCGCGGTTGCTGTCCTTGTTCGATGGCAGCGATCGACGCCGGATCGTGAGGCTGTACTCGTCAGGGGCATTGAGCGTGGAGTGGGTGGTCCAGGTGGCCGTCAACCGGACCTTCATGAACGTGGGCGGCTTCTGCCCGCCCCAGAAGGCGACCTCGTCGAACCCGCCCCGCTCATTGAGTGCAGGCTGGAGGTCCGTGCGGATGATGTCGGCGAGGAACTCGAAGACCTTCAGCACGTTCGACTTACCCACCCCGTTCGGCCCCACCAGCACGGTCAGGGGACCGAGAGGGAGGGTTACGTCACGCAGACTGCGGAAGTTCTCGACACGGAGTTCGAGGAGACGGCTGGGCATGGGACGAACCTATCCGGTCAGCGATCGCATCGACGGCAGATCGCTCAGCCGATCGGCATGGTGACTTGGGGCGGGCTGCCAGGGAGTGACTGGCCGGCTTGCAGCCATGTCTCTGGGCGGATGAGGTCGCTGCGACGCGAGCCAGGTTCCGCCCGCGTTCGATGAGGCGTCATCGCCCCTGGAACACACACCGCGAGCTACACACCTCGCGGTGTGTGAAGCCGGGGGCGGACGTTCTCGTCAGAGGGTACGGGCGTAGGCCACGAACGCGGCCCAGGCGTCGGGAGGGAAGCGGAGTATGGGGCCCTCGGGGTCCTTCGAGTCGCGTACGTGGACGGTGTGCGGGGTGGGGGCCACTTCGATGCAGTCGCCCCCTTGCACGCCGCTGTAGCTCGACTTGACCCAGGAAAGCTCCGGGTTCCGACCTTCGGGCCGCTTGATGCTCATAGCTCTCTAGTCACCTGTTCGATAAGGCGGACGGAACGTTCGGTGTCGAGGGCCTTCGTGAGCAGCGAGCCGTACCGGTGCCGGTAATCGCTGACCGCGTCCCCGCTGCCGGTCGCAATCACCCTGCCTTGCGACTCCAGACAGACGATCTGTCTCCGATCGGCCCCTTCTAACAGCACCATATGCCCGTCCAGCCCGCAGTGTGCGGCCGCTGCCGTGGGCAAGATCTGGATCTCGACGTTCCGTAGTCTCGCGTGCTCCACCAGCTTGCGTAGTTGCCGCTGCATCACTTCGCGACCACCGATCTTGCGGTGCAGCGTGGCCTCTTCGATGATGAAGATGAACGCCACGGGGGGCTTCTGACGAGACAGCAGTGCCTGTCGTGCCAGACGTGCTGTCACGTGTTGGTCCATCGTTTCATCGGCGAGAGGTGGGCAGTTGACGCTGATCAATGCCCGCGCGTACTCCTCTGTCTGCAGCAGCCCCGGGATCAGCATCGGGTCGTACGAGAGCCTGCTTACCGCGTCCGCCTCCAACGTCGCGAAGTCGCGGAAGAACGCGGGCAACTGTGCCCGGTCCACCTCATCCTGCAACTCCGCCAACACACCCCCCGCCTCCACCACCTCCTCCGCCTGCCCCGTGAACTCCGCCTTCGCCGGCCGCCGCCCCTGCTCCACCGACGCGCAGTGGTCCAGCGAGTACCCCATCCGCTCGGCCAACTCCTCCTGCGTCAACCCTGCCTTCGTACGGAAGAACTTCAGCAGCCTGCCGTACGCGACCCAGCTCCCCGGCCTGCCGTCGTCGTCGATGCGCTTTCCCCGGCGGCGGTTGTTCCCCATCTGTCCCACGCCCCTGTCTGTCGTACGCGCGTGCTACCCGGGTACAACGACACGTATCGGCACGGGTTTCGGGCATCGGCCCGTACAAAGCAACCCCCCTCCCGTACACAACGCACCTGAAGTCCGGCTGCCCTGCCCGCCCCCTCTTCACCCCCGCCACCGTTGCTCCATGCACGCACCAACCGCCGTCCCCACCCTCTCCGCGCTCTTCAGCCCCACCCCCCGCGGCGCCCGCCGTGCCCGGCTGCTCGCCGTGCACCAACTCGGCGAGTGGGGCATCCCCCGCACGACGGCCACCGCCGAGGCCGTCGCCGTCGTGACCGCCGAACTGGCCGCCAACGCGGTCGTGCACGGGCGGCTTCGGGGGCGGTTCTTCCGGGTGCGGCTGTGTCTGAAGGAGCACGTCGTACGGATCGAGGTCTCCGACGCCCGCCCCGAACGCCCCGTGCCCACGGCCGCCCCGCCCGGCGCGGCCCCCACCCACGCCGACCGCGGACGCGGGCTCGTCCTCGTCGCCGCGTTCGCCGAGCGCTGGGGCTGCTTCCAGGCCGAAGCCGTCGTCAAGACCGTCTGGGCCGAGGTCCGGCGGTAGCGTCCCGCCCGCCCGGTGGGGCAACTGCCTCAGAACAGCTTGCCCGGGTTCATGATGCCCAGCGGGTCGAAGACCGCCTTGATCTCCCGCTGCAGCTCCAGACCCACCGGGCCCAGCTCCTTCGCCAGCCACTCCTTCTTCAGCAGCCCCACCCCGTGCTCCCCCGTGATCGTGCCGCCCAGGTCCAGGCCCAGCGCCATGATGGCGTCGAACGACGTGCGCGCCCGCGCCGACTCGTCCGCGTCGGCCGGGTCGAAGCAGACGTTGGGGTGGGTGTTGCCGTCGCCCGCGTGGACGCAGGTGCCGATGGTCAGGTCGTACGTCGCGGCGATCTCGGCGACGCCTTCGAGGAAGGCGCCGAGGCGGCTGCGGGGGACGCAGACGTCGTCGATCATCGTCGTGCCGCTGACGGCCTCCAGGGCCGGGAGGGCCGCGCGGCGGGCGGCGAGCAGCAGTTCCGACTCCGCCGTGTCCGCGGCCGGGACGACCTCCGTGGCGCCCGCCGCCGTGCAGAGGGCACCCAGGGCGGCGAGGTCGGCGGCCGGGTCGGGGGTGTCGAAGGCGGCGAGGAGGAGGGCTTCCGTGGTCTCCGGGAGGCCCATCTTCGTCAGGGTGTTGACGGCCCGTACCGTCGTACGGTCCATCAGCTCCAGCAGCGACGGCACGTGCCCGCCCGCCATGATCCGGCAGATCGCGTCGCACGCCGCCGCCGCCGACGGGAACTCCGCCGCCAGCGCCAACTGCGGTCCCGGCGCCGGCTTGAGGGCCAGCGTGGCGCCGACCACCGCGCCGAGGCTGCCCTCCGAGCCGACGAAGAGCCGGGTCAGGTCGTAGCCCGCGACGCCCTTGGCCGTGCGGCGGCCGGTGGTGAGCAGGCGGCCGTCCGGGAGGACGACGTCGAGGCCGAGGACGTACTCCGCCGTGACCCCGTACTTCACGCAGCACAGCCCGCCCGAGCCCGTGCCGATGTTGCCGCCGATCGTGCAGGTCTCCCAGCTCGACGGGTCCGGCGGGTAGAACAGGCCCTCGGCGGCGACCGCGCGGGAGAGCGCGGCGTTGACGACGCCGGGTTCGACGACGGCGATCCGGTTGACCCGGTCTATCTCCAGGATGCGGTCCATCTTCACGAACGACAGCACGATCGCCCCGTCGTCCGCGTTCGCCGCCCCCGACAGGCCCGTACGGGCGCCCTGCGGGACGACGGGGACGTGCAGCTCCGTCGCCGTACGCATCACGTGCCGCACCTGCTCGACCGTCTGCGGCAGCACCACCGCCGCGGGCGTGCCGGAGGGGCAGAACCCGGCCATGTCCCCCGCGTACGACGCGGTGACGTCCGGGTCCGTCAGCACCGCCGCGGCGGGCAGGCCCGTACGGAGGGCGGTGCGCACCGCCTCGTCCCTGGTGGGCTCGTCGCCCCTCGCCGGCTCATCGCTCATGGCTCCAGACTGCAATGCCTCCGCCCTCCGCGAAACCCCGCGCGCCTCACGTCACCCGCGGTAGCTGGCTGTCCAGCCAGTCCGTCAGCGTCTCCATGTACGACGCCGTGATGTGCGCCCCGTTGCGGTAGACGATCACGTTCCCGATCACCGCCGGGCAGGTGCCGTCCTTGCACATCACCGGCTTCGGGTCGATGAGCGCCACCTCGTCGAACTTCGCGTTCGCCCGCGCGCTCACCGGCTCGTACCCGTATCCGTCCGCCTCCGAGAACGCGCAGTCCTCCAGATCCCGCACCGCGCCGGAGACGCAGGACGGGATGTCCTCGGGCGGGTACGGGTTGTCCGCGAGGGTGAGGACCGTGGCGCCGGTGCCGAGGAGGTCGTCCATGGTCTCCTCGTAGCCCTTCTGGTGCGCCTTCGCGCTCTCCTTGCCGCTGAGCCGCTTGCCGTCCTCGACGACCGTCTTGACGTCCTGCGTGCCCGTGATGATCAGGGCCGGCCGCTCGTCCTCGATCCGGTCCAGGGCGTTGTCGCGCCACTCGTCGCACTCGGTGTACGTGCGCTGGAGCTGGTTGTTGAAGACGGTGACCTGCGCCGGGGTGCAGGCCGACTTCGTGAGGGTGACCAGCCGCAGGCCGCGCCGCTCGGTGATCTTCTCCAGCGCGGGGGAGTACTGCATGGCGTGCGAGTCGCCGAAGAGGACGACGGTGTCGCTGCCGCCGGTGTTCCCGTACGCGCAGTCGCCGGACTCCGTCTCCTGCTGCCCGGCCAGGCAGCCGTCGTCGTGGACCTTGCCGCGGTCGTCGGTGGCCTTCTCCGGGAGGGGGCGCAGCGCCTTGGCGGTCCTCTGCGGCTGGTCCTCGTCGGCGAGGGCCGCGGCGCCGCGGGCCTGTTCCGCGGTGGCCAGCGCGATCGTCGGGGCGGAGATCCAGGAGCCGGCCGCGACGAGCACCGTGGCGGCCGTGCAGGCGGCGCCGACGGCCAGGGCGCGGGGGGTGGGGAGCAGGACGCGGGCGCGGCGTACGGGCTCCTCCACGAGCCGGTGCGTGAGCGCCGCGGGCAGCGCGGCGGCGGCGACCACGACGAGCATCCAGCGGACGGACAGCTCGCGGTCCAGCGCGAGGGGGACGAAGACGACCGCGGGCCAGTGCCACAGGTACCAGGAGTACGAGATCCGCCCGGCGTAGCGCAGCGGCGGGACGGAGAGCAGCCGGGCCACGGGGTGGGCGGCGAGCCCGCAGCCGGCGGCGATGACGGCCGCCGTGCCCAGCACCGGCAGCAGCCCCCACGGGCCCGGGAAGCGCGTGGCGTCGTCGAACCGCAGCCCCGCGTACGCGACGGCCGCCAGGCCGGCGGCCGCCAGCGCACCGGCGGCGAGCGCACCGGTCCGGGCGGCGGGCAGGGCGCGGCGCCAGGCGGCGGCGGGGACCAGGGCGAGGAGCCCGCCGACGGCCAGCTCCCAGCCACGGGTGAACGTCGAGAAGTACGCGACGCCGCCCTCCTCGGCGCTCAGCCGTACGGCGTGCACGAAGGACACCGCGGCCAGCGCCCCCAGCGCCACCGCCAGCCGCGCCCGCAGCCCGAAGCGGCCGAGGAGCGACGGACGGCCGTCACCGCCCGTACGGGCGGGCCCCGTACCCCCGCCCCGTACCTTCCGGAACGTCCACAGCACCGCCAGCACCAGCAGCGGCCACGCGAGATAGAACTGCTCCTCCACCGCGAGCGACCAGTAGTGCTGGAGCGGGCTCGCCTCGGCGTCGGCCGCCGAGTAGTCGACCGCCCGCCCCGCCTGCTGCCAGTTCGTCACGTACAGCGCCGCGCCCACCGCGTCCGCCGCGACGTTCCGCCGCTCCAGCGGCGGCATCCACTGCACCGCCGCCAGGCACACCGCCAGCACCACGACGGCCGCCGCGGGCAGCAGCCGGCGTGCCCGGCGGCCGTAGAAGCGCAGCAGCGACACCGCGCCGTGCCGCTCCGCCCCGCTCAGCAGCAGGCCGGTGATGAGGAAGCCGGAGACGACGAAGAAGACGTCCACGCCGACGTATCCGCCGGGGAACCAGGGGACGCCCGCGTGATAGAGCAGGACCAGACCGAGCGCGACCGCCCGGAGCCCCTCCACGTCGGGGCGGAACGCCGGGCGGCGCCGCTCGTCTGGTTCGTCCTCTCGCGCAGCCTCCTGCTGCTCCCGCTCGATACGCATCACATTTGCGTATCATCCTTGTCGCGGAACGGCCAAGCCGGGGTGGGAAAGCTGACAAGGATGCGCGGGAGTCACGCGTGGATCAGAGGTTGCCGCGCTTGTCCTGTTCGCGCTCGATGGCCTCGAACAGGGCCTTGAAGTTGCCCTTTCCGAAGCCCATCGAGCCGTGCCGCTCGATGATCTCGAAGAACACCGTGGGCCGGTCCTGCACCGGCTTGGTGAAGATCTGCAGCAGGTACCCGTCCTCGTCGCGGTCGGCGAGGATCTTCAACTCGCGCAGCTCGTCGATCGGTACGCGGGTGTCGCCGACCCACTCGCCGAGGGTGTCGTAGTACGCGTCCGGCACGCTGAGGAACGCGACGCCGGCCGCGCGCATGGTCCGTACCGTGCCGACGATGTCGTTCGTGGCCAGCGCGATGTGCTGTACGCCGGGGGCGTTGTAGAACTCCAGGTACTCGTCGATCTGCGACTTCTTCTTGCCCGGCGCCGGCTCGTTGATCGGGAACTTGACCTTGAGCGTGCCGTCGGCGACGACCTTCGACATGAGCGCGGAGTACTCGGTGGCGATGTCGTCGCCCACGAACTCCTTCATGTTCGTGAAGCCCATGACCTTGTTGTAGAAGGCCACCCACTCGTCCATCCTGCCGAGTTCGACGTTCCCGACGCAGTGGTCGACGGCCTGGAACGTCCGCCGCGGCGGCGGCGCGACCATCGGCTCCGCGGCCGTGTAGCCGGGCAGGTACGGGCCGTCGTAGCCGGTGCGCTCGACGAGGGTGTGGCGGGTCTGGCCGTACGTCGCGATGGCGGCGAGCACCACGGTGCCGTGCTCGTCCTTCAGCTCGTACGGCTCCGTCAGGCCGGTGGCGCCCTGCGCGACGGCGTGCGCGTACGCGGCGCGGGCGTCGGGGACTTCGAGGGCGAGGTCGATCACGCCGTCGCCGTGCTCGGCGACGTGCGCGTCGAGGAACCGGCCGCGGTCGGTGGCGGCCTTGATGACGGAGGTGAGGACGAAACGGGCGGAGCCGTTCTCCAGGACGTAACTGGCCGTCTCGCGGCTGCCGTTCTCCGGTCCGGAGTACGCGACCAGCTTCATGCCGAACGCGGTGGAGTAGTAGTGGGCGGCCTGTTTGGCGTTGCCGACCGCGAACACCACGGCGTCCATCCCCTTCACCGGGAAGGGGTCGTCCTGCCGGATCCGCGGAGCGGGCTGATCAATGGTCTCGGTCATGCTGAAAAGGGTCTCTCTGGTTGGCAAGGTGTGCAATAGTTGCCGAAATCACTGCACAGATTGACCGGTGAAAGGCGGGGCGGGTCGGGCTATCTGTACAAGCTGACCAACGAGGAGGACGCGAGATGATCGATCAGCTCGACGGCCGGCTGCTGGAGCTGCTCGCGAACGAGCCGCGCATCGGCGTGCTGGAGGCCAGCCGCCGCCTCGGCGTCGCCCGCGGCACCACGCAGGCCCGGCTCGACCGGCTGCGCTCGGGCGGCGTCATCCGCGGCTTCGGCCCGGACGTCGACCCGGCGGCCCTGGGCTACCCGGTGACGGCGTTCGCCACCCTGGAGATCAAGCAGGGCCAGGGCACGGACGTCCGCAGCCACCTGGCGCGGGTGCCGGAGGTGCTGGAGCTGCACACGATCACGGGGCACGGCGACATGCTGTGCCGGCTGGTGGCGCGGTCGAACGCCGATCTGCAGCGGGTGATCGACCTGGTCGTGGGGTTCGACGGCATCGTGCGGGCGTCGACGGCGATCGTGATGGAGAACCCGGTGCCGCTGCGGATCGTCCCGCTGGTGCGGCAGGCGGCGGCCGGCTCCCCTGCCGGCGGCCCCGCGCCGGGCGGTCCGGCGGAGGGCGGTTTCGCGGAGGGCGGGCCTACGGACCGGCCGGGGCGGTGACCCTGGTCACGAACTCCTCCAGGTTGCCCCACATGCGCGCGATCCGCTCGGCCTCGGTCAGCGACTCCTCCTGCGGCACGGTGCGCAGCTTCGGCTGCCGCCTGCCGCGCAGGTAGAGCGAGCAGGCGAGGTCGGCGCACACGTACACGCCGACGGTGTTCCCCTGCCGTCCGCGCGCGCCCGCCAGCGGGGCGGCGAGCAGGCGGACGCCGGAGGAGGAGTGCGCGGTCAGGCAGAGCTGGCACATGCGGGAGCGCACGGCGCTGGCGCGGCCGGCCGCCGGGACGCGCAGGGTGATCCCGAGGGGCCCGTCCGGGCGCGGGACGACGAGGTGTGCGCGGAGCGGGGCGCCGGGGTCCACCCAGCCCAGGAAGTCCAGATCCGGCCAGGGCAGGGCGGCGAAGTCGAGCGGCAGCCTGAGCCGGGCGGCGTCGCCTTTGGTGCTGTTCACGAAGGAGGCACGGATCTGTTTCTCGCTGAGCGGTTCCACGCCGGTCGAGGTTACGGAGATCGCGTACGGACCGCACGCGAATTCCGGAGCCGTACGGGGAGCGCGTCAGCAGCTCGGTACGTCGCCGCCGGACTCCAGCGCCTTCAGCGACGTCACCGCGTCCGACAGTTTCTCCACCGGCACCAGCCGCAGCCCGTCCGGCAGCTCCGACTCCGCGTCGGCGCACTCCGCCTTCGGCACCAGGAACACCGTGGCACCGTCGCGCTTGGCGGCCTGCGTCTTCAGCGGTACGCCGCCGACCGGGCCGACCGTGCCGTCCCGCGTGATCGTGCCGGTACCGGCGATGATCCTGCCGCCCGTCAGGTCGTCGGGGCCGAGCTTGTCGACGATCCCCAGGGCGAAGAAGAGCCCGGCGCTGGGTCCGCCGACGTCGGTGAGGCGCAGCTCGACGTCGACGCTGCCGGGTGTGCGGCCGAGGTGGTTCAGGGCGGCGGTGACGGCGGTGTTCTGGGACTCGCGCATCTGCTCCGCGTTGTACTCCCGGATCTCCTTGCGGGAGTCGCCCACGGGGTACACCGAGTCCTTCGGCATCACGGCCTCGTCGGTGGCGAACCAGCCGGACGCGATGTCCGCGAGCCGCAGGTCGACCTCCGGTCCGGTCGCGGCGATCGTCGTCATCCGCAACTCGCCGTCGGTGGCGTGCCGTTCCGCCCCGGAGACGGTGATGACGGGACTGCCCTGGTGATCGCCGAGCACATCGGCGGTCATCCCCGGCTTGGCGAGCGAGAACGGCAGCGGAGCGAACGCCGCGGCGGCGAGCAGCCCGGCGACGGGTGCGGCGGCGAGCGCGAGGGTCACACGACGAGGTGGCACGCCCCCAATCTACGGTGCCCCGGCCGGGCGGGCCGCACGGGAGGGGGACGCCCGGCTCGTGCGGGAGGGGGCCGCGGGTGTGCGTGCGGGGCCCCTCCGTACCAGCCGGGCCGCGGCCGGTCCGCGGCGAAGCCACCGGGCAGGCGCCCCGGCCACGGGCGGCAGATCCGCGCCCGGCCGTCCCCGCGAGTGACCGCGGACCGGTCCGCGCCTGCGGGCCGTCCGGCGCCGGCGGCGCCGCGCCTTCGCGGCGGGCGTCGCGCCGCCCGCTCCCGGGCGGTTACGTGGCGCCGGGCCGCACGTACCGGTCGCGCCGTGCCGTGCGCGGCTACCGCAGCGCCTGCGCCACTTCGCGGGCCGCCGAGACCACCCGGGGGCCCACCTCGCCCGGCACGATCTCGTGCAGCATCACCACGCCCACGCTGCCCTCTATCCCCGAGACCCCCAGCAGCGGCGCCGCCGCCCCGCTCGCGCCCGCCTCCAGCTCGCCGTGCGTCAGGGCCAGCGCCAGCTCCGCGTCCGTCTCGCACGCGCCCGGGCCGAGGCCGCGGCCCTTGAGTATCGCCCGGCCCGCCGCGCCCTGGTCCAGGGCGTGCCGGAAGCCGGCGCGGTAGGCGACGTGGTAGTCGGTCCAGCTCGGTTCGACGACCGCGACGGCCAGCGCCTCGCTGCCGTCGACCAGCGTCAGGTGGGCCGTCGCGCCGACGTCCTCGGCGAGCGAGCGCAGCGCCGGCAGCGCCGCCTCCCGTACCAGCGGGTGCACCTGCCGGCCCAGCCGCAGCACCCCGAGCCCGACCCGCGCGCGGCCGCCGAGGTCGCGGCGGACGAGGGCGTGCTGTTCGAGGGTCGCGAGCAGGCGGTACACCACGGTGCGGTTGACGCCCAGCTTGTGCGACAACTCGGTGACGGTCAGGCCGTGGTCGGTGTCGGCGAGCAGCTTCAGCACGCGGAGTCCACGGTCGAGGGTCTGGGAGGTCTCTGCGGGCACGCCGCCTCCTCAAGTGATGTGCGGCCCTTCCCGCGCCGGCGCACCCGTCCCTTGCAGCGCCGGCGTCCGGAGCCGCCGGCCGCAGGTGGCACCGGCATGTGTCCGCGGCGGCTCTGCCGCGGATCTTCGGAGCCCCGCCTCCGCCTGCTCGGCGGGGGTGTGCGGAAACCTAGCGAGCGGCACCGCTCAGCGGAAGACCCCGTCCAGAATCCGGTCAGGATCTTGCCCGCCCGTCGCTTTCCGTGATCGTTGCGCACGGCGCAATGCTGATGAATGGCCGGATTAACCGCACATGAAAGAATCATGCCATGACCGGCTCCGCAGAGAATCCCCCCACCGGACCGCACCGCGTCGCCGTCCTCGTCCGGGACGGCGTGATGCCCCTCGAACTCGGCCTCGTGCACCAGATGTTCGGCTCCGCCGAGGCCGCGGGGCGGCGGCTGTACGAGGTCGTCACCTGCGCGCTGCGGCCGGGCCCGGTACGTACCGACGCGGACTTCCCGGTGCTCGTCGAGCGCGGCCCGGAGGCGCTGGACGACGCCGCGACCGTCGTGGTGCCGGCGTCGCACGCCGAAGACGCAGTCGAGAGAGCAGTCGAGAGCGCAGCCGGGAACGCAGACGAGAACGCAGCCGGGGGCGCGGGGGAGGGGGAGCCGTCGGCGGAGTTGCGGGCGGCCCTCGGGCGGGTACGGCCCGACGCGCGCGTCGCGTCCGTCTGCACCGGCGCGTTCGTGCTCGCCGCCGTGGGCCTGCTCGACGGGCGCCGCGCCACGACGCACTGGAAGTCCGCAGAACAGTTCCGCCGCCGCTTCCCCGCCGTACGGCTCCAGCCCGACGTGCTCTACACCGAGGACCGCGGGGTCCTCACCTCCGCGGGCGAGGCCGCCGGCATCGACCTGTGCCTGCACATGATCCGCGCCGACCACGGCGCCGCCGTCGCCAACGACGTCGCCCGCCGCACCGTCGTGCCCCCGCACCGCGACGGCGGGCAGGCGCAGTACGTGTCCCGGCCGGTGGCCGAGCCGGAGTTGTCCACCACCGGCCGCGCCCGCGCCTGGGCGCTGGCGCACCTCGACCGGCCCATCGCCCTGCGGGAACTGGCCGCGCGGGAGTCGATGAGCGTACGGACCTTCAGCCGCCGGTTCCGCGAGGAGACCGGCGTGACACCGCTGCAGTGGCTCACCCGGCAGCGGATCGAGCGGGCGCGGCACCTGCTGGAGGAGACCGACCGCAGCGTCGACAGGGTCGCGGCGGACGCCGGGTTCGGCACGGCGGCGTCGCTGCGGCAGCACATGCAGGCGGCGCTCGGCGTCTCGCCGACCGCGTACCGGGGCACGTTTCGCGGCCCGGGGCAGCTTCCGGCGGGGGCGGCGGCGTAGCCCGGAACGGGGAGGGGGCGCCGAACGGGGGCGTGGCGCCGCACGGTTGCGCGGGGCGGCGCGGGGGCGCACAGCGGGGCGTACGGGCGCTCACGTATCGCCGGATTCGTCCGACGGCCACGGGTCGCTCAGCCACAACTCGTCCCGTGCCGCGGGCCCCAGCAGTTCCCGCAGCCCCTCGTCCAGACCGAGCTGCGCCCGCTCCGAACCCGGGGGCACGGCCCGTAGCGTGCGCTCCAGCCAGGTGGAGACCGCGGGGGCCGGCGCCTCGATGAGCGCATCCCCGTCCGAGGACGTCAGCGCCAGGCAGATGACGCTCCCCGACCCGGACTTCGCCGGCCACACGCGCACGTCCCCGTGGCCGCTCGGCCGGAACACGCCCTCCACCAGCAGCTCCCGGGCGAACGACCATCTCACCGGCGCCGCCGAGCCGGTATGGAAGCTGATGTGGACGGCGTACGGGTCGGCCGACCGGTATGTCAGTCTGGACGGAACCGGAACACTTCTCTCCGGCGACAGCACGAGTCGCAGCTCCAGTTCGCGTTCCACCACGGTCTGCATGGTGAGGCACCTCTCTTGTCGAACGTCCCGCAGGTCCGACGGGCCTGCGGGAGGAGAGAGGGCCAAACCGCCGCGCTCTTACGCGACTTCCGCAGACTTCCTCCCATCGTTCGACAAGTCACTTAAGGCGGAACGGGGGTGAGGCGGACCCGGCTGTCCGCCGGTTCTGGTAGATGTGGACCCATGAGCGCCCCGACACCACCCTCCGGAGGCGGGATCCCCGGCCCCGGTTACTACCCCGACCCCTCCATCCCGGGCTACGTCCGGTACTGGAACGGTGCGGCGTGGGTCCCCGGCACCAGCCGCCGCGCGCAGGAGGGCGAGGAGCAGCCGAGTGTTGCCGCGGACGGGCCGGAGTCCGGCCCTGCGGAGCAGCCGAGCGCGGACGACGGCACAAAGGGCCCCGAGGACGCCGCGCCGGCGGAGCCCGCCGCGGCCTCCGGCCCGTCACTGAGCGAGACCGGCCCGGTCTTCCTCGACGAGGAGGAGCCGCAGGACTCCGCGCCGGTCTCCCGCGGGCGGCACGCGCGCGGGGGCGACGACGCGGACGACGTGCGGGACGCCGCGGAGCGGGCCGCGTCCGCCGAGGAGCCGGCGGACGCGCAGGGTGCGTGGCAGGCGGTCGACGTCGTGGACGTGGCGGAACGGGCCGACACCCGCGTCGCCTGGGGCGCGCAGGGCCCGCCGGCGCTCACGGTGCCGGCCGAGCTGGGCGGGGGCGCGCCGGAGCCGGGCCGCACCGAGGAGGAGCCCCGGCTGCCCGCCGCACGGCGGGCGGAGGACGCCGGGGCCGCGGACGGCGGCGCCGGGCAGGAGGACGGACAGGCCGCGCCCGGGACGTACGAGCAGGACCGGCCGGGCGTGCCGCTCGGCCGCGATCCGCGCGTCGGGGGCGGCTCGTGGGGCGAGCAGGTACGGCGGCTCTCGGGGCCCGCGCCCGTACCGGCGCCCGCGATGCCGGAGGAGACGCGCGAGCCGGAGGCCGGGTCCGGGGCGGATGCCGGGTTCGGCGCCGGCGCCGGGTCCGGGTTCGGGCGGGGAGCCGCCGGGGCCGCGGATCCGCGGCAGGCCGCGGGGGCCTATGCGCCGTCGCCGACCACGCCCGACCTCCCCCACGCCCTTCCCGCGCCGACCACCCCCGACCTGCCGCAGGCGCGGCCGGCGCCGACGACCCCCGATGTACCGGTGTCGCCGACGACGCCCGAACTGCCGCAGCCCCGCCCCGCGCAGCCGCAGCTCGCGCCGCAGGCCGGCCACGCGGCGCCGCCGCTGACCCCCGCCGCGCGCACGGCCCCGCCCGCCACCCCGCAGCAGCCCGCCGCGCAGCTCCCCGAGCGCGCGGCCCGCGCCGAGCTGCCGCAGGGCGGCGGCGCCGGCGGCGAGCCGCCCGTCGTGCCGTGGCGGCCGCCGGCCGACGACCCCTTCCTCAGCGCCGCGCAGGGCACCGCGCCGCCCGCCGGGCTCGGCCGCAGGCTCGGCGCCCGGTTCGTGGACGCGCTGCTGGTCGGCGGGGTGCTCGCCGCGGTCGCGGTGCCGCTGGTGAGCAAGTCCGTCGACCACGTGCAGGGCAAGATCGACGCCGCCGAGGCGTCCGGCAAGACCGTGACGGTCTGGCTCATCGACGGCACCACGGGCCCCTATCTCGCGCTCGTCCTCGGCCTCTTCCTCGTGCTCGGCCTGGTCGTGGAGGCGCTGCCGACCGCGAAGTGGGGGCGTACGCCCGGGAAGCGGCTGTTCGGCGTGCGGGTGCTGGACATCGAGTCGCAGGACCCGCCGGCGACCGGCTCGGCGCTGCGGCGGTGGCTGACGTACGCGGTGTTCCTGCTGCTGCCGCTCATCGGGCTGCTGAACGTCATCTGGTGCGCCTTCGACAAGCCGTGGCGGCAGTGCTGGCACGACAAGGCGGGGCGCACGTACGTGGCGCGCGGCTGAACCGTTCGGCCGCCCCCGGGATGCGGGGCGGCGGCCCCCGGGGTCGACTCGGTGCATGAGCTCCGACCACGGCGAGGGCGCCGACCCGCACCGCAGCAAGCCCACGCGCTCGCAGCCGCCGCAGAACGGCGCGCCCCCCGGCGGCACGCGGGAGCCGGAGGGGGAGACGGAACCGCCGCCGGACGAGGAGCCCGAAGCGCCCGCCGCCGGCAGCGGGACGACGCGGCCGGTGGGCGGCCCGACGACGTCCGGGAAGCCGGGTGCGCCACCCCCGCCGCCGGCGCCCGCAGCCGGGCCGGCAGGGGGTACGGGCAACCAGGCGCAGGGAAACGGGGGGCAGGGGACAGGCGGCCTCCCGTCGTACGGCGCCGCATCGGGTTCCGGCACCGCTCCGCCCACCGGACCCGGCGCCACCTCGTCCTCGGGCCCCGGGGCCACTCCGCCCACGGGGCCCGATGCGGCCCCGTCCGCCGGGCCGGGTGGCGCGCCGCCTCCCGGGCCCGATGCGACCTCGTCCTCGGGGCCCGGCGCACTCCCGCCCACCGGACCCGGCGCCACCTCGTCCGGGGGCCCCGGTGGTCCGCCGCCGGGCTCCGGCTCCGGACCGGACTACGGCAACTCACCGCCGCCGGGCGCCGGATCCCCGTACGACCAGCCTCCCGGGGCCATGCCCCCGCCCCCGCCGGTGTACGGCACGGGCGACACCGGCGGCGGCCCCGCCGGCTCCGCCCACGGCGCCCCCGATCCGCGGCTCGCCGGGATGCCCCCGCTCGGCGGCCTCGGCCGCCGGCTGCTGGCGCGCATCATCGACGGCCTGATCGTCTACATCCCGGTGTCGCTCTTCCTCACCCTCATCGGCACCATCGACGAGTTCACCGACAGCGACAACACCGGTGCCCAGTACGGCTGGGGGATCTTCGGCATCCTCGTCTACCTCGTGTACGAGGGCCTGATGCTCACCCGCAGCGGCCAGACCGTCGGGAAGAAGCTCATGAGCATCCGCGTCGGCATGCTGGAGAACGGCGCCGTCCCCGCCGGGAGTCCGGGCTGGATCCGCGCCGCCGTCTACTCGCTGCCGGCGATCGTGCCGTGCGTCGGCACCCTGTTCTGGCTCTACAACGTGCTGTCCTGCACCTGGGACAGGCCGTACCGCCAGTGCGTGCACGACAAGGCGGCCAGGACCGTCGTGGTCTCGACCGAGGGCCAGCGCTTCACCCCCTGATACCCCTGCCTCCCGCCACGGGCAGGACCGGCACACCGAAGCGGCCGGCGACCAACCGGTCGCCGACCGCTTCCTGTTCGGTATGCCTCGGCCGTCCCCCGTGGGGCGCCCTCGCGGGCGCCCCCGTGCCGTCTCAGTGCGGCGCGGACTGCGCGCCGACCGGCCGCCGGTTCGCCGCGGGTGCGGCGATCCCGTCCGGCCGCGCCACCACCACGGCCTCCGCCGTCAAGGCGGGAGCGCGGCGGGAGCGTGGCACGGGTGCGGTCAGTGCGACGAGCACTCCGAGCGCCAGGGCGGTGACGCAGATCGCCACGAGGGCGATGGCTGCGCCGGCCTGCGAGAGCAGCAGCATGGCTGCTGCTGAGGCGATGACTGTGGCCGACCCGTACAGGATTTGGGAGAGAGTCGGACGCGGCATGGCAGCCCCCCTGGTGGGCTCAGCATCGGTACGGACGGGTGAACGTGCCGAAGGGCGGCCCCGTGCGTGCAGCCGCCCCCCACTACCCAAGCCGTTGCCCGCGACGGGATGCAAGTAAGCGTGACCTTACCCACTCGGGGGGTGCACGAGGGGGCGCACGGTGTCATGCCGGGGTGGGCAACGGCTTCACCAGGGGCTCCGGTTCCGTAGCCCCCTGAAGTGTCCAAGTCAAGACTGTCATTTCTTTGTTCACTCCGGTCGAATGCTGGCACACCTATTCGTGCGGCGACGCGGGAGGGACAGCGCAAACGTGAAGAGCAGGCAAAGAAAGTTGTCAAAAACTGCCGTTACCACGGTGGTTGCAGCCGCACTCGGCGCGGCTCTACTGCCCCTGGGGCAGGCGGCCGCCGACCCCGGCGACGGCTCGGCCCAGCTTGAACGCCGTGACCCGGCGCGGGCGCCGAAGCACCAGGAGCACGATCTCGACGGTCCGTTCAGCAAGCAGCAGGAGGCGCGCCAGGAGGCCGCGCTGCAGCAGTTGCTCTCGGGCGAGACCGAGGCGCAGCCCCGGGCGAAGAAGGACGGCTCGACCGTCGTCAAGCTCGACGACGGCAAGTACGCCGAGCTGGGCCGGGGCACGAAGACCGACAAGATCTTCACCGTCCTGGTCGAGTTCGGCGACGACGTCGACGACGAGACCATGTACGACCCGGACGGCCCCGACGGCCCGAAGCCGCCCGTCGTCAAGTACGGCGGCGACGCCGGCCCCGCGCACAACCGGATAGCCGAGCCGGACCGGGCGGTGGACAACTCCACCGACTGGAAGGCCGACTACGACCGGCAGCACTACCAGGACCTCTACTTCTCCAAGGACGCGGACAAGCAGTCCGTGGCGAAGTACTACGAGAAGCAGTCCTCCGGGAAGTACACGGTGGACGGCGAGGTCAGCGACTGGGTCTCGGTGAAGTGGAACGAGGCCCGCTACGGCTCCAACTACTGCGGCGACTCCACCTGTGCCTCCGTCTGGGACCTGGTGCGCGACGCGACCGCCAAGTGGGCCGAGGACCAGAAGGCCGCCGGCAGGACCGACGCCGAGATCAAGGCGCAGCTCGCCGAGTACGACGTCTGGGACCGCTACGACTTCGACGGCGACGGCAACTTCGACGAGCCCGACGGCTACATCGACCACTTCCAGCTCGTGCACGCGGGCGAGGACGAGTCCGCCGGCGGCGGCGTGCAGGGCGAGGACGCCATCTGGGCGCACCGCTGGTACGCCTACGGCACCGACGCGGGGCAAACCGGACCCGGTGAGAACCAGGCCGGCGGCACCCAGATCGGCGACACCGGCGTGTGGGTCGGCGACTACACCGTCCAGCCGGAGAACGGCGGACTCGGCGTCTTCGCCCACGAGTACGGCCACGACCTCGGCCTGCCCGACCTGTACGACACCGCGGGCGGCGAGAACTCCACCGCCTTCTGGTCGCTCATGTCCTCCGGCTCCTGGCTCGGCCGCGGCAAGGACGCCATCGGCGACCTGCCCGGCGACATGACCGCCTGGGACAAGCTGCAACTCGGCTGGCTCGACTACGACACGGCCAAGGCGGCGACGCGCTCCACGCACACCCTCGGCCGCGCCGAGGAGCAGAAGGACGGCAATCCGCAGGCGCTCGTCGTCGAACTGCCGGAGAAGGCCGTCACCACCACCATCACCAAGCCCGCCGAGGGCACCAGGCAGTGGTGGAGCGGCATGGGCGACGACCTGTCCAACTCCCTGACCCGTACGGTCGACCTGACCGGCAAGTCCAGCGCCTCGCTGGGCCTTGCGGGCTGGTGGGACATCGAGGAGAACTACGACTACCTCTACGCCGAGGTCTCCACCGACGGCGGCGCTGGCTTCACCCCGCTCGACGGCACCGCCGACGGCGCGCAGATCCCGCGCGACGGCGGCGACCGGCCGGCGCTGACCGGCGTCTCCGGCGAGTACCGCGACCTGGAGTACTCCCTCGACGCCTACGCGGGCCAGGAGATCCAGCTCCGCTTCCGCTACCAGACCGACGGCGGGGTGGCGCAGAAGGGCTTCGCCGCCGACGCGTTGACGATCACGGCGGACGGCGCGGAGGTCTTCGCGGACGGCGCCGAGGGCGACGACGCGGGCTGGACGGCGGACGGCTTCTCGCGCGTCGAGGAGTCCTTCACCAAGGACTACCCGCAGTACTACATCGCCGAGAACCGCCAGTACGTGTCGTACGACAAGACGCTCAAGAGCGGCCCGTACAACTTCGGTTGGGTCACCGACAAGCCGGACTGGGTCGAGCACTTCCCGTACCAGAACGGTCTGGCCGTCTGGCTGTGGGACACCTCGCAGCTCGACAACAACACCAGCGTGCACCCCGGCGAGGGGCTGGTGCTGCCGGTCGACGCGCACCCGAAGGCGGAGAAGTGGGCGGACGGCTCGGTGATGCGCAACCGCATCCAGGCGTACGACGCCACCTTCAGCACCCAGCGGACCGACGGCTTCACCCTGCACAAGGACGGGAAGCCGGCGAAGATCGCCTCGAAGAAGGGCGTCTCGGTCTTCGACGACCATAAGGGGACGTACTGGAACGAAGGGAATCCGGGTGGCAGCGTGCAGGTGCCGGACACCCGCACCAGGATCTCCATCGTCCAGGAGCCCGAAGATGGCCGGACCATGACAATCCAGGTGGCGCCTTCCGTGAGTTGATTTTGTAAAACCGCAGGTCAGAGACGTATCGGCCGCTGCCCCTGGCGGGGCGGCGGCCGATCGCGTAAAGATGGCGTGAGCAGGCTGACCGAGGGACCACCACGTGAGGAGCGCCATGGGCGGAGGAGGATTCACCAGGCTGCCGGACGGCAGCATGGTGGTCGCCGTCTCCCTGCCGGCCCCCGTGGAGGGCCGGCGGATACGTGTGCTCGTCCACGCCGCGAACCGTGCCAGGGCCCTGACGCGGCTGCGGAACCTCGGCCTGCGCTCCGTCTACCTCCGCGGCAACGCGCACCCGCCCACGCCCGACGAGGTGACCGCCGTGCTGTGCCATCCGGACGGCCTGGTCTGGCGCGGCTCGCTCGACGACGACACGGAGTCCTGGCATCCGATAGCGGCGCTGTTCCGGCTGGCGACGTAGGCGGCGTCCGGCCTTGGCGGGCCACGCACGGGCAGGCCCGCGGCCCCGGCCGGTGCGGCCCCGCGGACGCCGCAGACGGCCGTGAGAGCCCCCGCGGCGTCAGCCGACGACCGGCTTGCCCGTCAGCTCCACGCCCGCCGCCGCCAGCTCCCCCAGCGCCCGCTGCGTGCTGTCCTCGGCCACCCCCGCCGTCAGGTCCAGCAGCACCTGCGTGCGGAAGCCCTCCGCCGCCGCGTCCAGCGCCGTGGCCTTCACGCAGTGGTCGGTGGCGATGCCCACCACGTCGACCTCGGTGACCTCCCGGGCGCGCAGCCAGTCCGCCAGCGGCACACCGTTCTCGTCCGCTCCCTGGAAGCCGCTGTACGCCGCCGCGTACGCGCCCTTGTCGAAGACCGCCGAGATCGCGCCGGAGGCGACGGTCGGGGCGAAGTTCGGGTGGAAACCGACGCCCTCCGTGCCGGCCACGCAGTGCTGCGGCCAGGAGTGCACGAAGTCCGGGTGCGCCGAGAAGTGGTCGCCCGGCTCGATGTGGTGGTCGCGGGTGGCGACGACGTGCTGGTAGCCGGCGGTGGACCGGCCGATCAGGTCGGTGATCGCGGCGGCGACGTCCGCGCCCCCGGTCACCCCCATGCTGCCGCCCTCGCAGAAGTCGTTCTGCACGTCAACGACGATCAGTGCACGATGCATGGTGCGATGCCCTTCGTGAGTCGGCGTCGGACGGGCGGAGCGCCGGGGAGGCAAGCGCCGCACGTCCCGGTTCCCTGCCCGCTGGGACGGGCGTCATACGTACTCCGTCGGCAGGACCGGCTCGCCCCTGGAGAGCTGGGTGGCGGACAGCGGCAGCCCGTCCCTGGCCACGACGTGCCGGGCCCTGGCCTCGTCCATCGGCTCCCGGCCCACGACCTTCCCGCCGCGCACCAGCGGTACCAGCAGCTCCCGCCCCGCCAGCTCCCCCGGCACCTCCCCGGTGCCGATGACCTCGGCCTCCGCGACCCCGTACGCGTCCAGCCGCCGGGCCGCCCACTTCCGTCCGCCGATCGACGTCTTCCCGCCCGTGGACCGCTTCGCCACGGCCACCAGCGGCGCGTCCGGGGCGTCGGAGGCGGCGCGGGCCACCAGCTTGTAGACCATCGAGCACGTCGGGTGCCCGCTGCCGGTGACCAGCCGGGTGCCCACCCCGTACGCGTCCACGGGGGCGGCGGCGAGCGAGGCGATGGCGTACTCGTCCAGGTCGCTGGTGACGATGATCCGGGTCCGGTCCGCGCCCAGCTCGTCGAGCTGCTGGCGCACCCGGTGCGCGACCAGCAGCAGGTCGCCGGAGTCGATGCGCACCGCGCCCAGCTCCGGGCCCGCGACCTCGACGGCGGTACGGACCGCGGCGGCCACGTCGTACGTGTCGACCAGCAGCGTCGTCCCCACGCCCATGGACTCCACCTGCGCGGTGAACGCCTCCCGCTCGCTGTCGTGCAGCAGCGTGAAGGCGTGCGCGGCGGTGCCGACGGTCGGTATGGCGTAGCGGAAGCCGGCGGCCAGGTCGGAGGTGGAGGCGAAGCCGCCGACGTACGCGGCCCGGGAGGCGGCCACCGCGGCCAGCTCGTGGGTGCGCCGGGCGCCCATCTCGATCAGCGGCCGGCCGCCGGCGGCGACGGCCATCCGGGAGGCCGCGGCGGCGATGGCGGAGTCGTGGTTGAGGATCGACAGCACCACCGTCTCCAGCAGCACGCACTCGGCGAAGCCGCCCTCGACGCGCAGCACGGGGGAGCCGGGGAAGTACACCTCGCCCTCGGGGTAGCCCCAGATGTCGCCGGTGAACCGGAAGTCCGCGAGCCAGTCCAGCGTGGGGGCGTCGACCACGTCGTGCGCGCGCAGGAAGCGCAGCACCTCGGGCTCGAAGCGGAAGCTCTCCAGCGCGTCCAGGACCCGTCCGGTGCCGGCCACGACGCCGTAGCGGCGGCCCTCCGGCAGCCGGCGGGTGAAGGTCTCGAAGACCGAGCGCCGGTCGGCGGTGCCGGCGTGCAACGCGGCCTGGACCATGGTCAGCTCGTAGTGATCGGTGAAGAGGGCCGTCGAGGGGACGGTGACCGGCAGCTTCAGTTCCGACATGCACCTGATCCTACGCCCATACTCGTCACTCTGACGATTTCCGGTGTCCGAATGGCTGCGGCACCGCCCCGGGTGGCAGCATGGGGACCGTCAGGGCTGCGATCGCAGCCGGAGCTATCGAGGAGTTGCCGCCAACCGTGAGCGTCGCACCCACGGAGATCGAGCGCCCGGAGACCGTCGAGTCCCAGTCACCCGCGGCGGTGCCTGAACCGGACGTCCCCTGGGTGACGATCGTCCACAACGACCCGGTGAACCTCATGAGCTACGTGACGTACGTCTTCCAGGCGTACTTCGGATATCCGAGGGAGAAGGCCCGCAAGCTCATGATGGACGTACACACCAAGGGGAGGGCCATCGTCTCCAGCGGCAGCCGCGAGGAGATGGAGCGGGACGTGCAGGCGATGCACGGCTACGGCCTGTGGGCCACCCTCCAGCAGGACCGCTGATGGCAGGGCACTTCGAAGCGGTCCCGGGCGGCGGCGCGGCCGTCGCGCTGGACGAGCTGGAGATCTCCATCCTGCGCACCCTGACCGTGCAGTTGCTGGAGCTGATCGGCCCCGGCGACGCCCCCGCGGACGCCGCGCCCCACGCCGACCCGCTGGACGCGCTCTTCGCCGAGGGCCCCAGCAAGCCGCCGTCCGACCCGGCGCTGGCGCGGCTCTTCCCCGACGCCTACGGCGAGCCCGGCAAGGGCCCGGACGACGAGGAGCGGTCCCGCTCGGCGGAGTTCCGCCGCTACACCGAGCCGGAGCTGCGGGAGAGCAAGCGGGAGAACGCGCTGGCGGTCGTCCGCGGGCTCGACCTGCTGACCGTGCAGGGCGAGGGCGGCGCGGTGCTCAAGGTCGGCCCGGAGGAGTCGCGGCAGTGGCTCGCGACGCTGAACGACCTGCGGCTGGCCATAGGCGCGCGGCTCGACATCCGGGACGACGACGACGGCGAGGTGCTGTTCCGGCTGCCGGACGAGGACGAGCGCAAGCCGATGGTGATGGCGTACCTGTGGCTGGGCGGGCTGCAGGAGACCCTGATCGAGACGCTGATGCAGTAGGCCCGCGGGCCCCCGCCGCGGGGGCCCGTTCGGGGGAATGCGTACATAATCACCCTTTTCCCGTGGTAAAGCTGCAGCCGGGGGACTGCACGGGAAAGGGCACCACTCCGCATGACCACTGCGAAGGGCCCGGAGGACGGCGCGGCGACGTCCTCCGACGAGGGCTACGAGCGCGGCCTCGGCAGCCGCCAGATCCAGATGATCGCCATCGGCGGTGCCATCGGAGTGGGCCTCTTCCTGGGCGCCGGCAAGATCATCGAGAAGGCCGGCCCCAGCCTGATCTTCCTGTACGCGCTCGCCGGCGTCGTCATCTTCTTCATCATGCGGGCCCTGGGCGAACTGCTCCTCTACCGCCCCGTCTCGGGCAGCTTCGCCGAGTACGCCCGCGAGTTCCTCGGCCCCTACTTCGGTTACGTCACCGGCTGGACGTACTGGCTGATGTGGGCCGTCACCGGCATGACCGAGCTGACCGCCGCCGCCATCTACATCAACTACTGGTGGCCCGTCATCCCGCAGTGGGTCAGTGCGCTCGGCTTCCTCGTGCTCCTGTTCGGCGTCAACCTGATCTCGGTGAAGATCTTCGGCGAGCTGGAGTTCTGGTTCTCGATGGTCAAGGTCACGGCGATCATCGGCATGATCGTCATCGGCGTCGGGGTCCTGACCCTCGGCTTCTCCGCCGCCGGCTCCACCGCCACCACCACGAACCTCTGGAGCCACGGCGGCTTCTTCCCCCACGGCATCGGCGACAGCCTCATGACCCTGCAGGGCGTGATGTTCGCCTATCTCGCCGTCGAACTCGTCGGCGTCACCGCGGGCGAGAGCGCGAACCCCGAGAAGACCCTGCCCAAGGCGATCAACACGCTGCCCTGGCGGATCGTCGTCTTCTACGTCGGCTCTCTGATCGTCATCCTGTCGGTGGTCAGGTGGACTGAGTTCAGCGAGGGCATCAGCCCGTTCGTCGCCGCCTTCGGCAAGATCGGCATCCCCCTGGCCGCGGGCATCGTCAACTTCGTCGTGCTCACCGCGGCCCTGTCGTCGTGCAACTCCGGCATGTACTCCACGGGACGCATGCTGCGCGCCCTGGCCGCCAACTCCGAGGCGCCCAAGGTCTTCGGCCGGCTCAGCACGCGCCGGGTGCCCGCCGCGGGCATCGCCTTGTCGGTCGTGGTCATGTCCGTGGGCGTGGCGCTCAACTACCTCGTCCCGGAGAAGGCGTTCGGGTACGTCATGTCCGTGGCCACCGCCGCCGGCATCTGGACCTGGGCGATGATCCTCCTCAGCCACATCCGCTACCGCCGCGCGGTCGTCGCCGGCCGGCTGCCCGCCTCGTCGTTCCCGGCGCCGGGCGGGGTGGTGTGCAGTTGGCTCGCGCTGGTCTTCCTCGCCTTCGTCACCGTGCTCACCGCACTGGACGCCGACGCCCGCGTCTCGCTGTACGTGGGTGCCGGCTGGGCGGTGCTGCTGTCGGGCGGCTGGGCGCTCAGCCGGCGGCGGGCCGCGGCCCGGGAGGCGGGACCGGAGTACGTCGCGGGGGCGCAGTAGGCCGTCGCGCCCCCGCTCCCGCCGCGCGCCCGGCGCGTACGCCCGCGGGCTACGCCCAGAGCTGGCCGTGCAGCGCGGCGACGGCCTCCTCCGTGGTCTCCGCGGTGTAGATGCCCGTCGACAGGTACTTCCAGCCGCCGTCCGCGACGAGGAACGCGATGTCCGCGCTCTGTCCGGCCCGTACCGCCTTGCGGCCCACGCCGATCGCGGCGTGCAGCGATGCCCCGGTGGAGATGCCCGCGAAGATGCCCTCCTCGCGCAGGAGTTCGCGGGTACGGGTCACTGCGTCCTCGGAACCGACGGAGTAGCGGGTGGTGAGCACCGACTCGTCGTACAGCTCGGGGACGAAGCCCTCGTCGAGGTTGCGCAGCCCGTAGACGAGATCGTCGTAGCGCGGCTCGGCGGCCACGATCTGCACGTCCGGGCGCTGCTCGCGCAGGAACCGGCCGGCGCCCATGAGCGTGCCCGTGGTGCCGAGGCCGGCGACGAAGTGGGTGATCGACGGCAGGTCGGCGAGGATCTCGGGGCCGGTGGTGGCGTAGTGCGCACCGGCGTTGTCGGGGTTGCCGTACTGGTAGAGCATCACCCAGTCCGGGTGCTCGGCGGCCAGTTCCTTGGCGACCCGTACGGCCGTGTTGGAGCCGCCGGCCGCGGGGGAGGAGATGATCTCCGCGCCCCACATGGCGAGCAGTTGGCGGCGCTCCGCGCTGGTGTTCTCCGGCATCACGCAGACGATGCGGTAGCCCTTGAGCCTGGCCGCCATGGCCAGCGAGATGCCGGTGTTGCCCGAGGTGGGCTCCAGGATCGTGCAGCCGGGGGTGAGCCGGCCGTCCTTCTCCGCCTGCTCGACCATGAACAGCGCCGGGCGGTCCTTCACGGAGCCGGTGGGGTTGCGGTCCTCCAGCTTCGCCCAGATCCGCACCTCGGGGGCGGGGGAGAGGCGGGGCAGATGGACCAGGGGCGTGTCGCCGACGGCCGCGAGGGTGCTCTCGTAGCGCATCAGACCGAGCCGCCGGCGACGGCGGGCAGGATCGTCACGCTGTCGCCGTCGGTGAGCTTGGTGGCGATGCCGTCGAGGAAGCGGACGTCCTCGTCGTTGAGGTAGACGTTGACGAAGCGGCGCAGGTCGCCGCCGTCGACCAGGCGCGCGCGGATCCCGGTGTGCCGGGACTCCAGGTCGTCGATCAGCTCGGCCAGCGTGGTGCCGTCGCCCTGGACGGCCTTCTCGCCGTCGGTGTAGCTGCGGAGGATGGTCGGGATGCGGACCTCGATGGCCATTTCGGGGCTCCTGTGGGATGCGGGGAGTCGGGCTGCGGGCGCGGGTCGGCCGCGCCGCAGGCGGGCGGGGACGTACGCGGCCGGGGCTGCCGGACGCCCGGGTCGCCGGGTGTCAGGCGCGGCCGGCCGCGCGGGGTGGCGCGGACGGACAGGCGGCGCTGGCGAGACGGCAGAGGTCGACGTGCAGACGGGCGACGAGCAGCACCTGTCGGCCCGGGGATCTCCGGGTCACGTCGTGGACAACCATGGGCTCATCGTATCGATTCCCCGTCCGCGTGCCGGATCGCCGTTCCATGATGCGGACCGCGGTCTCAGGGTGCGGGGACGTCGTCGTACGAGCCGGTCACGGTGACGTCCTCCTCGGTGATCACGCCGTCCACGATGCGGAACGAGCGGAAGGAGACGGGCCCTTCGCCGTTGCCGGACTCGGCGGTGGAGACCAGGACGTAGTGGGCGCCGGGCTCGTTCGCGTAGGAGACGTCGGTGCGGGAGGGGTACGCCTCGGTGGCGGTGTGCGAGTGGTAGATCACCACCGGCTCCTCGTCACGGTCGTCCATCTCCCGGTAGAGCCGGAGCAGGTCCTGCGAGTCGAACTCGTAGAACGTGGGCGAGCGGGCGGCGTTGAGCATGGGGATGAAGCGCTGCGGCCGGCCGTCGGCGGGCGCCGGGGCCGGGCCCGCGACCACGCCGCACGCCTCGTCGGGGTGGTCCTTGCGGGCGTGGGCGACGATCTGCTCGTACAGCTCCTCCGTGATGGTCAGCATGGCCGCAAGGATGACATGGCCGCGGAGGGCTTACCTCGTACGTTCCGAACGCTGAGACGAATCCGTTCGGATGCCGGGCGGGTGGAGGGGTTCCGGCGGGCGGCGTCAGGTGTCGGACAGGTGGCGGACCCTGTCCCACACCGCCGGGTCCACCGGACCGGCCTTGCGGCGGAGATCCCCGACGTTCACCTCGTGCAGCTCGTCCGTCTCCAGGAACGCCGGGCGGTCCTCGCCGTCGCCGGTGGCACCGGGCGGCAGCGGGATCGCGCCTGGCCGCCCGCCGTCCCTGCGGGTGGTGATCCAGGCCACCGTCACCGTCCCGTCCGCGGTCTTCAGCACCAGGCAGGGCCGGTCCTCGCCGTCCGCCGTCTCCGCGTTCCCGTACGGCACGAGGACCCACCACACCTCGCCCGGCCGCGGCTCGGGCGCCGGACCCGCGCCCGGCTCACCGCCGCTCTCCGGCACGGGCGGTCGCCGGTGCGCGCGCCGCACCCGCCCGAAGCTGTCCACCAGCCCGGCGATCACGGCCAGCACCACCACGGCCACGACGGCCGGCCACCACGAGGCGTCCATGTGCCCGATCGTAGATGCCGCCCGCGTGCGCGGGCGGCATCGCGCAGGTGGGCCCGCGGGCCGTACCCCGTCGCCATACTGGTGATTCCGCCCACAACCGGGATGGCCGGGGACCGCTGCGGTCCGTCCCGGCTTACCCTCGGCAGAGCCGGCGGGGCATCGTCGCCCCGTCCCGACCGTGCCGGAGGTCCTTCCCCGATGAAGCTCACCGTCGTCGGTTGCTCGGGCTCGTTCCCGTCCGCGGAGTCCGCGTGCTCGAGCTACCTGGTCGAGGCGGAGGGTTTCGCGCTCCTGCTCGACATGGGCAACGGCGCGCTGGGGGCACTGCAGCAGCACTGCGGACTGTACGACCTCGACGCCATCCTGCTGAGCCACCTGCACGCGGACCACTGCATCGACATGTGCGCCTACTTCGTCGCGCGCTACTACCGCCACGACGGCGGCCCCGCCGACGTGCTCCCCGTCTACGGCCCCAAGGGCACGGAGCAGCGGCTCACCACCGCGTACGCGGACACCCCCTCGGAGACGTCGATGAGCGAGGTCTTCGACTTCCGGGCGCTGGAGCGCGGCGCGTTCGAGATCGGTCCGTTCCGGGTGCACGCGGACCGGGTGAGCCACCCCGTCGAGGCGTACGCCTTCCGCATCGAGCACGACGGCCGCAGTCTCGTCTACTCCGGCGACACCGGCCCCTGCGGGGCGCTGACGGAGCTGAGCGCGGACACCGATCTGCTGCTCTGCGAGGCGGCGTTCACCCACGGCCGCGAGCAGATCCCGGACCTGCACCTCAACGGGCGCGAGGCGGGCGAGGCCGCCGCGGCGGCGGGGGTGGGGCGGCTGGTGCTGACGCACATCCCGCCGTGGACGGACCCGCAGGTCAACCTGCGGGACGCGAAGGGCGCGTACGGGGGTCCGGTCGAACTGGCGCGCGCGGGCGCGGTGTACGAGGTCTGAAGGGCCGGGACCGGCTCCGGGCCGCCGCGCCGGCCGCCGAGATCGAGGGCGTGAGGCAGCCGTCGGTACGGGCCGCGGGGGCCCGCCGGTCCGGGGCGGGGACGGGGGTCGGCCTTCATGCAGGGCCTATAGGCTCGTGGCATGGCTACCTCTGAGACCTCCGGCGGCTTCGGCCGTATCGACGGACGTACCCCCGCCGAACTGCGCCCCGTGGCGCTGGAACGCGGCTGGAGCATGCACGCCGAGGGGTCCGTGCTGGTGTCCTTCGGCGACACCCGGGTGCTGTGCACCGCCAGCTTCACCGAGGGCGTACCGCGCTGGCGCAAGGGCAGCGGCGAGGGGTGGGTCACCGCGGAGTACGCGATGCTGCCGCGGTCCACCAACACCCGGGGCGACCGGGAGTCCGTACGCGGCAAGATCGGCGGCCGCACGCACGAGATCTCCCGGCTCATCGGCCGGTCGCTGCGCGCCGTCATCGACTTCAAGGCCCTCGGCGAGAACACCGTCGTCCTCGACTGCGACGTCCTCCAGGCCGACGGCGGCACCCGTACCGCCGCCATCACCGGGGCGTACGTCGCCCTCGCCGACGCGGTCGCCTGGGGCCGCCGGAACAAGCTGATCAAGTCCAAGGCGACACCGCTGACCGGCACCGTGGCCGCCGTCAGCGTCGGCATCGTGGGCTCCGTGCCGCTGCTCGACCTCTGCTACGAGGAGGACGTGCGGGCGGAGACCGACATGAACGTCGTCTGCACCGGCGACGGACGCTTCGTCGAGGTGCAGGGCACCGCCGAGGGCGAGCCGTTCGCCCGCGCCGAACTCGACGCGCTGCTCGACCTCGCGGTCGGCGGCTGCGCGCAGCTCGACGAGCTGCAGCGCAAGGCACTGGAGGGAGACCAGTGATGGGGAAGAGGCTCTGGATCCGCGCGGGCGTCGCGCTCGCGGCGGGGGCCGCCGCGGTGACGCTCACCGGCGCGTGTGACGCGGTGAACAAGGCCATAGACTGCGGCCAGCTCGCCACCAGCATCGCCGCCGACGTCGACCAGTTGCAGCAAGCCGTCTCCGGCGCGGACGAGAGCCCGCAGGCCGCCGCCGACGCGCTCAACGAGATCGACAAGAACCTCGACGAACTCAACGACAAGACCGACGACGCCGACGTCGGCGCCGCCGTCGACGACCTCCAGCGGGCCGTCGACAACGCCCAGCAGGCCGCCGACCGCGGCGAGGTGCCCGACTTCCGGCCGGTCGGCGACGCCGCCGGCGAACTGACGAACGTCTGCACCCCGTGACCGCGCACCGCCTCGTCCTCGCCACCCGCAACGCGGGCAAGGTCACCGAACTGCGCGCCATCCTCGGCGAAGCGGGCGTCGACGCCGAACTCCTCGGCGCCGCCGACTTCCCCGACGTCCCGGACGTGCCCGAGACCGGCGTCACCTTCGCCGAGAACGCGCTCCTCAAGGCACACGCGCTGGCCCGGGCCACCGGGCTGCCCGCGGTCGCCGACGACTCCGGGCTCTGCGTCGACGTACTCGGCGGCGCCCCCGGCATCTTCTCCGCCCGCTGGGCCGGCCGGCACGGCGACGACGCCGCGAACCTCGCCCTGCTCCTCGGCCAGCTCTCCGACGTCGGCCCCGAGCACCGCGCCGCGCACTTCGCCTGCGCCGCGGCGCTCGCACTGCCGGACGGCACGGAGCGCGTCGCCGAGGGGCGGCTGGAGGGCACGCTGCGCTACGAGCCGGCGGGCACCGGTGGCTTCGGGTACGACCCGATCCTCCAGCCGCTCGGCGAGGACCGTACCTGCGCCGAGCTGACCCCCGAGGAGAAGAACGCCATCAGCCACCGCGGTAAGGCGTTCCGCGCGCTGGCCCCGGCGGTACGGGAGTTGCTCAAGGACTGAGCGTCGTACACGACCCGAGGGCGCCGCCGGATCCGTCCGGCGGCGCCCTCGGTGTGTGCTGCGCCTACGCTCCCTTGATCTCCTGCCGCTGCCGGCCGAGGCCGTCGACCTCCAGCTCCACCACGTCCCCCGCGCGCAGGTACGGCTTCGGCTCCGCCATGCCCATCGCGACCCCCGCCGGCGTACCGGTGTTGATCACATCACCCGGGTACAGCGTCATGAACCGGCTCAGATACCGCACCACATGGGCCACCGGGAAGATCTGGTCCGCCGTCGTGCCGTCCTGCCGCTTCTCGCCGTTCACCCACAGCCGCAGCCCCAGGGCCTGCGGGTCCGGCACCTCGTCGGCCGTCACCAGCCACGGGCCCAGCGGGTTGAACGTCTCGCAGTTCTTGCCCTTGTCCCACTGCCCGCCGCGCTCCAGCTGGAACTCGCGCTCGGAGACGTCGTGCGCCACGGCGTAGCCGGCGACAGCGGCCAGCGCGTCCGCGTCGGACTCCAGGTAGCGGGCCGTACGGCCGATGACCACCGCCAGCTCCACCTCCCAGTCCGTCTTCTCGCTGCCGCGCGGCACGAGCACCGTGTCCTCGGGGCCCACCACCGTGTCCGGGGCCTTCATGAAGAGGATCGGCTCCGCCGGGATCGCCGCGCCGGTCTCGGTCGCGTGGTCGTGGTAGTTCAGCCCGATGCACACGATCTTGCCGATCCGGGCCACCGGCGGACCCGTGCGCAGCCCCTCGGCGTCGAGCGCCGGCAGCTCGCCGGCCGCGGAGGCGTCCCGTACGCGGGCGAGCGCCGCGTCGTCGGACAGCAGCGCTCCGTCCACGTCGGACACGACTCCGGAGAGGTCCCGCAGGGTCCCTCCGTCGTCCAGCAGGGCCGGGCGCTCGCTCCCCGGCGGTCCGACACGCAGCAGCTTCATGTGATGACTCCCCTCTCCACGATCGATCGATCATCCGTTGCCCGCTGTTCGGTCCGCAAGACCCTGTTCAGCCCGTGGGACCCGGGTGGCGGTAGAGGCATGCGCCAGCGCGTGGCGGCGTCGAGGATGCGGAGCATCGGGGCCGTCCTCCCTTCCGTTCACCGTCGCGTACGCGGCGCACGCGGCGTCTGCGCGCATCCTCACGCGGCGCCGCCCCGCCCGGGCCGGGTGGCGACCGCCCCGCGCTCAGCCCGCGACCGCCCGGTACACCGTGTAGATGACCAGCCCCGCGAGCGAGCCCACCACCGTGCCGTTGATGCGGATGAACTGCAGGTCCCGGCCGATGTTCGCCTCGATCTTGCGCGACGTCTGGTCCGCGTCCCAGCCCGCGACCGTGTCCGAGATCAGCGACGTGATCTGGTGCTGGTACGTCGTCACCACATGCGTCGCGACGTCCTCCGCCCAGCCGTCGACCTTCGCCTGCAGCCGCTCGTCGGCCGCCATCCGCTGCCCGAACGACAGCAGCGCCGCCCGCGCCCGCAGCCGCAGCTCGCTGCGCTCGTCCTCGGCCGCGCCGACGATCATGCCGCGCAGCGACGTCCACGCCGCGGCGATGAAGTCCTGCAGCTCGTCGCGGGCCAGAAGCTCACCCTTGAGCCGCTCGACGCGCGCCCGGGTCGCGGTGTCGCCCTGGAGGTCGGCGGCGAAGTCCGAGAGGAACCGGTCGAGCGCGCCGCGCGCCGGGTGCTCCGGCGACTCCCGCATCTCGCCGATGAACCGCAGCAGTTCCTTGTAGACCCGCTCGCCGACCCGGCGGTCGACGAACCTCGGGGTCCAGCCGGGCGCGCCGCCGGTGACGGCCCCGACGACCGAAGGGCCGTTGAGGATCAGCCAGGACTCGGCGCGCTCGCAGACCAGGTCGACGACGCGGCGGTGGCCGTCGTCCGCGACGATCCTCTCCAGCAGCTTGCCGAGCCCGGGGCCGACCTCCAGGGCGGCGGCCCGGCGGTTGATGGCCTCGCCGACGACGGCCTGGACGTCGTGGTCCCGCAGGACGGTCAGCGCGCCGCGCAGCACGGTCGACGCCTCGGCGGTGACGCGGTCGGCGTTGGCGGGCTCGGCGAGCCAGCCGCCGACGCGGCTGCCGAGGCCGAGCGCGTGCAGCCGGCCGCGTACGACGTCGGCGGAGAGGAAGTTCTCGCCGACGAAGTCGCCGAGGCTCTGGCCGAGCTGGTCCTTCTTGGTGGGGATGATCGCGGTGTGCGGGATGGGCAGCCCGAGGGGCCGCTTGAAGAGCGCCGTGACCGCGAACCAGTCCGCCAGCGCGCCGACCATGCCCGCCTCGGCCGCCGCGGCGACATAGCCCGACCAGGCGCCGGCGCCGTTGTGCTGTGCCCAGCGCGCGAGGGTGAAGACCACGGCGGCGAGCAGCAGCAGGCCGGTGGCGATGGTCTTCATCCGGCGCACGCCGCGCCGCTTCTCCGCGTCGGCGTCCGTGTAGGCAAAGCCACCCGGTCCGTCCGCTGCCGGCAGATCCATCGCGCTCCGTCCGCTCACGCCGTTCCCTCAGGGGCCATTGTCCCCGGGCTCGTCACCATCTTTCACTTCAGGAACGGACCACGGGTTCCCGGTGTCCCCGGAGCGGGCGGGCGACCGCCTTCGTCACTTTACCTTCCGGTTGGTAAAGTTACTGCCATGCGACCCAGCTCCCGCACCCAGATCCTCGAAGCTGCCGTCCGCGTGGTCGAACGGGCGGGAATCACCGCCCTCACGCTCGACGCCGTCGCGGCCGAGGCCGGGCTGACCAAACCCGGGCTGATGTACCACTTCCCCAACCGCGACGCGCTGCTGCTGGCCATCCAGCGGCACCTGACCGAGACCCTGGACGGGCATCTCCGCGCCGAGCTGGGCAAGCCGTTCGAGGAGGCCACCGCCCGCGAGCGGGCCGCGGCCTACGTGCGGTGCTGCGGGCAGAGCGGCGGGACGGCGGACTTCGTCTTCATGGTCGCGTCGGCGACCCGGCCGGAGCTGGCGCGGATCTGGGACGAGTTCGCGGACCGCTGGGCGCCCGAGCCGTCCGGCCCGGACCCGGAGGCGGTCGACCTGTTCCTGGCCCGGCTGGCGGCGGACGGGCTGTGGCTGTCCCACGCCACCGCGCAGTCCACGCTCGCCCCCGAGGTGGCGGAGGCGGTGCACCGGCGGCTCGCCGCGCTGACCGACCCGGCGTCCTGAGGTCCGCCCCCCACGTACGTACCCAGGCGATCAAGGAAGGCGCGCGGCCGGAGCCGGAACCGCTGCACATCGGGGCGGCGCTGCTCGTCTCCGCCGCCGGGTTCACCGTCTTCGTACGCCGCCAGCGCACCCGTGCGTACCCGCTGATCGACTTCGCGCTCTTCCGCAACCGGCAGTTGCTCGCCGGGGCCTCGGCGCCGGACTGGCGATGTTCGCCACCGCCGGCGTCGAGCTGATCCTCGCCCAGCGCCTCCAGCTCGTGCCCGACCTCAGCCCTCTGCACGCCGGACTGGTGGTCGCCGGCTCGGCCATCGGCGCGATCCCGGCGGGCGTCGTCGTCGGCGGCCCGGTCTACCGCGTGCCCACGCGCCACCTCATCGGCGGTGGCCTGCTCGTCGGCGCCGTCGGCGTCGCGCCGACCCTTCTGCTCACGCCGGGCGCCGGCCCGCTGCTGGGCGCCGGGCGCGCCGCGGGCTGGGTCGTGCCCGCCGTGATCCTGACCGGCCTGGGGCTCGGCGCGGTCATGACCGCGGCCTCCGCGGCGATCACCGGCGGCGCGCCACCGCACCGGGCCGGCATGGCGTCGTCGGTCGAGGAGGTCTCGTTCGAACTCGGCAGCCTCACCGGCGTCGCCGTCCTGGGCAGCGTCCTGACCGCCGTCTACACCGCCACCGTCGACCTGCCCGCCGGCGCGCCCGGGACGGCCTCCGACAGCATCGACGAGGCCCGTGCCGTCGCCGGTGAACTCCCGCCGGGCGGCTCGCGGTCGCTGCTGGAGAGCGCCGCCTCGGCCTTCGACAACGGCTGTACCCTCACGCTGGTCGTCTCCGCGGCCGTGCTCGCCGCCGGCGGCATCACCGCCCGCCGCCTCCTCGGCCACCGCACCGCCACCGCCGCACCGGCGGAGGAGACACCCGGCGACGGCCCGGGCGGCACCGGGGCTGTGACCGGAACGTCTCCCTCCCCTCGCTAAGATGGCGGACCGCCGGAGACGGCGCGTACGACGAACTCGCGGGGGAGCAGGCTGACGTGACGAACAGGACGGGCTACGCCGTGCTCGCCGCCCTGGTGGCGGTCGTGGCGCTGCTCGTCGCCGGCGTGCACGCCGTCACCGACCGCCCCGACGCGCCCGTGCCCCCGGGCGCCGGCGGCAGGGCGGACGCCGCCGCCCCCGCGTCCGTCGGCGGCTGGGCCGGCACGTGGGCCGCCGCGCAGGCCGCGGCGGAGCCGGGCACCCGGGACGGCTTCGCGGGGATGTCCCTGCGCAACGTCGTGCACACCTCCATCGGCGGCGCCCGGGCCCGGATACAACTGTCCAACGAGTACGGCCGGACGCCCCTGACGCTCACCCGCGCCAGCGTCGCCGTCGCCGCCGGGGCCGGGGCCCCGGCGGCGCAGCCGGAGACGATGCGGCCGCTGACCTTCGCCGGCGCCGACGCGGTGACGATTCCCGCGGGCCGGACGGTGACCAGCGACCCCGTGCGGCTGCGGGTGCCGGCCGACACCGATCTGCTGGTGACGACCTACGCGCCGACGCCGGCCGGCCCGGTCACGTACCACCCGCACGCGCTGCAGACCTCCTACCTGGCCGCCGGCGACCACACCCGGGATGCCGAAGGGGCGGCGTACGACCGGGAGTTCCGGTCCTGGCGCTACGTCACCGCCGTCGACGTCTGGAGCGAGCACGCCACCGGCGCCGTCGCCGTCCTCGGCGACTCGCTCACCGACGGCACCACCTCCACCCCGGGCGCCAACCGCCGCTGGACCGACTACCTCGCCGTACGGCTGCGCGAGGAACCCGGCGCCCCGCGCTACGGGGTGCTCAACCTGGGGCTCAGCGGCAACCGGATACTCACCGACGGCGGCACGGAGTTCCCCGGCAACGGTCCCTCCGGGCTCCACCGCCTCGACCGCGACGTGCTCTCCCGCACCGGGGTCAAGGCCGTCATCGTCGAACTGGGCATCAACGACATCCTCAAGTCCCCCGGGACCGCCGAGGCGGACGCCATCGTCGCCGGGCTGCGCGAGACCGCCCGGCAGTCCCGCGACCGGGGCCTCAGGGTCCTCGGCGCGACGCTGATGCCGTTCCGGGGGCACCCGGCCTACACGCCGCGGGCGGAGCGCGTACGGCAGGAGGTCAACGAGCGGATCCGCGCGGGCGACGTCTTCGACGCGGTCCTCGACTTCGACGCCGCCCTGCGCGACCCGGACCGGCCCGCGCGCCTGCACCCCGCGTACGACTCGGGCGACCATCTGCACCTGACGGACCTGGGCTTCCACGAGATGGCCCTGACCCTGGACCCCGCGGACCTCAAGCCCCGCGCCCAGGCCGTGCTCTGACCCGCGGCCGGCCCGGGACCGGCCCTGGGCACGGCCGAGTCCCGTACTAGTCCAACCGCTTGCGGCGCTCCTCGCGCGCGAGGCGCCGCTCCTCCCTGGCCAGCCGCCGCTGCTCCCTGGCCGCCTCCGCCTCCGCGCGCCGGGCCGCCTTCGTCTTCTTCCGGCTCGTCCCCACGCCGCCCCAGAAGGCGAAGCCGGTGAGCGTGACGCGCGGGGCGCCGGGCCTGTGGGGGACGCCGGTCTGGGAGTGGTCGAAGCCGCCCATGACGCCGATGCCGCGCACCTCCAGCGCCATGTCCGGCGGCAGGACGACGTGCGCGCCGCCCATGAGGGCGATGCAGCGGATCTCCACCTCCGCCGTCTCGAAGTCCGCCTCGCGCAGGTCCAGTTCGCCGCCGCCCCAGAACGAGAACATCGTGAAGCGCCGCGGCACCGTCCAGGCCCCCTTGCGCTGGAAGCCGCTCATGATCGCGATGCCCCGGTGCGACGTCGCCCGGCCGCCGATGCGGCCGGCCCAGCCGGACGCCGGGGCCGCCGGGGCCGCCTCGCGCGGGGCGAGCGCGGCACCCGCGGCGGGCAGGTCGCGGGTGAGCGGTGCGAGCTGGGCGTAGGTCTTCGCCCGGTACGTCTCCTCCAGCCGCTCCTCGAACTCGTCCATGGCGAGCCGGCCCTCCGCCAGCGCGTCACGCAGGATGTCGGCGACCCGCTCCCGGTCGGCGTCCGAGGCGCGCAGCTCCGGCAGGTGCTCATCGCTCGTCATGGCACCGAGCCTATGCGTACATGCGGGCGATGACGTCCTCGATGTCGGGCTCCCGCACCGAGAGGTCCACCAGCGGCCACCGCGCGGCCACCTCCGCGACGAGCGGCGCCGCGCTGGCCCCCGCGGGGAACGCGAGCCACTGCCGCGGGCCTTCCACCTTCACCGTGCGGCAGCCCGCGACGTCGATGGGCGGCAGCTCGCGCTCCAGGTCGACGACGAGCATCCGCTCGCTCTCGCCGACCGCGTGCAGCCCTTCGAGGCCGCCGTCGTACATCAGCCGGCCGTGGTCGATGACCATGACGCGCTTGCAGAGCTGCTCGATGTCGGACAGGTCGTGCGTGGTGAGCAGCACCGTCGTGCCGCGCTCCGCGTTCAGCTCGCGCAGGAACTCCCGCACCTTCGCCTTGCTCAGGACGTCCAGACCGATCGTCGGCTCGTCCAGATACAGCACCTCGGGGTCGTGCAGCAGGGCGGCGGCGATGTCGCCGCGCATCCGCTGGCCCAGCGAGAGCTGCCGCACCGGCACCTCCAGCAGGTCGCCCAGGCCCAGCAGTTCGGTGCAGCGCTCCAGGTTGTCGTGGTAACGCTCGTCGGGGATGCGGTACATGCGGCGCATCAGCCGGTACGAGTCGAGCAGCGGCAGGTCCCACCACAGGGTGGTGCGCTGGCCGAAGACGACGCCGATCCGCCGGGCCAGCCTCGTCCGCTCGCGCGCCGGGTCGATGCCCGCGACGCGCAGCCGGCCGCCGCTGGGGGTGAGGATGCCGGTCAGCATCTTGATGGTGGTGGACTTGCCCGCGCCGTTGGGGCCGATGTAGCCGACCATCTCGCCGCGGGGCACGGAGAAGCTGATGCCGCCGACGGCGCGCACCTCGTGCCGCGAACGGCGCAGCCGGCCCGCCCGGCGGCGTACGACGAAGACCTTCTCCAGGTCCTCGACCTCGATCACTGGCCCCTCCTTCGCGTCGTGTGCACCGTCGCGTCAGCTTCCCGTGCTGCGGTATCCGCGCAGCCCCGTACGCCACGCCAGCCCGGCCAGTGCGCAGCACGCGGCGGCCACCAGCGGCGAGGCGAAGTCCACCCAGCCGGGCAGGCCCAGCGGGTCGTCCCGGCCGAGCACGCGCAGGGCGGGCAGCCAGTTCACGAACGCCAGCGGCACGACGAACGTCACGCCGCGCACCAGCTCCTTGCTGAAGATCGTCGGCGGGTACTGGGTCAGCGTGTTGCCGCCGTACGTGAAGGAGTTCTGCACCTCGGCCGCGTCCGTGGCCCAGAACTGGAACGCCGCACCGCACGCGAACACCGCCCCGTAGATCGCCGCCCCCGACAGCACCATCACCGGGATCAGCAGCACCGCGACCGGCGTCCACGCCACGCCGTCCAGTGCCGTCAGCGACCAGGCCAGCACGATCAGCCCCTGCAGCACCCGCCCGATCCGGCGCAGCGCGAAGCGGTCGGCGGCTATCTGCGCGAACACCGGCACCGGCCGGACCAGCAGCGTGTCCATCGTGCCGTCGCGGATCCGGCGGCCGACCCGGTCCAGGTTGCCCAGCAGCAGGTCGGCCAGGCCCAGGGAGGTGGAGGTGGTGCCGTAGAGGAGCGCGACCTCGGCGAAGGTGAAGCCGCCGAGCACGTCGGTGTGCGAGAACATGATCGCGATCGCGGCGAAGTCGGCGGCGGTCATCAGCAGGTTGCCGAGCGCGGTCATGGCGAACGACATGCGGTACGTCATCGTCGTACGCACCCACATGGCGACGATCAGCCCGTACCCCCGCACCCCCGCGGACAGGTCAGCCACCCTGCACCACCACCTTGCGGGTCGCGACCGCCTGCATCGCCCGCCCGGCGGCCAGCAGCGCCACCGCCCACACCGCCTGGAACGCCAGCGCCCCGGCGAGGCCCGCGCCGGTGTGCCGGCCGAGCAGCACGTCGGCGGGGACCTGGAGCATCGCGGCCCAGGGCAGTACCTGCGCGATGTCGCCGAAGGCGCCGGGGAAGACGGTCAGCGGCAGCAGGGTGCCCGACAGGAGCATCGCCACCAGCGAGTTCATCAGGTTGATCCCCTGGCCGTCGAGGAGCCAGAACGCGGTGAGGCCGACCAGGTAGCGGATGGCGAAGCTCACCAGGCAGCCCAGCGTCACGGAGAGCAGGAAGAGCAGCCAGGTGTGCGCCGCCGCGGGCAGCGCCAGCTCGAATGCCAGCGCGCCCACCGCCAGCGGCACGACGCCGCGGCCGAGCAGTTGGAACGCGGCCCGGCCCAGGTCGTGGGCGCACCACCAGAGCTGCAGGTCCGCGGGCCGGTAGAGGTCGACGGCCACGTCGCCGGAGCGGATGCGCTCCTGCAACTCCTCCTGGAAGCCGTAGCCGAGGAGGGCGGCGGGTGCCAGCAGCGCCTGGCCGATCCAGACGAAGGTGAGCGCCTGCGCCTGGTCGTAGCCGCCGAGCTGGGGGCGCTCGTGCCAGAGGGCGACGAAGGTGTACGCCAGGATGAAGCCGAAGACGGTGTTGGTGAAGACCCCGGCGGCGGTGGCCGCGCGGTACGTCGAGAACCGGCGGAAGCCGCCGGCCGCCACCAGCCCGTACAGCCGCAGGGCCTGCACGGCGGGCGCGTTCCGCAATGACTCCGCACCGCGCATGCCGCCGCCACCCCCGCTCTCCCCAGGGGACTCCGCCGATGAGCCCCGCGCACAAAGGCCCCGACTTTAGTCCAGACGGGTTGAGCCCCGCGACCGGTTATCCACACCTCCCTGAAATCTGCATCCTTAATGACAAACTGCTCGCAAGTGTCATATCGGATGAGATCGATCCCCACGGACGGCAGATGAGCCACACGGAGATGCGACAGGGCACCCGGAGCTTCGGCCCCCAGGCGGAGCCGGAGGACGACGACGCCACGGAGGTCGCACCGGCGCCCCCGCCCGCCCCGCCCACCGACCGGCCCGCCCCGCCCCGCCGGCGGCGTACGTACCGCAGGACCTGGTGGAAAGTGCTGCTGGGCGCCGCGATGCTGACCGTGGCGCTGGCCTCCGGGGCGTTCGCCGTCGGCTACCTGGCCGTCGACATCCCGCGGCCGAACGACATGGCGACCGCCCAGAGCAACCACTACTTCTACGCCGACGGCTCCAAGCTCGCCGACAAGGGCGAGGTCGACCGCGAGAGCGTGGAGTTGCGGCGCGTCCCCGACCACGTGCGGATGGCCGTCCTCGCCGCCGAGGACCGCGAGTTCTACTCCGACTCCGCGGTCAACCCGATGGCGATGGTCCGGGCCGGCTTCAACACCCTGACCGGCAAGGGCACCCAGTCGGGCTCGACCATCACCCAGCAGTACGTGAAGAACTACTACCTCGACCAGGCGCAGACGATCAGCCGCAAGCTCCGCGAGGCGTTCATCGCGATCAAGCTGGACCGCGAGGTCACCAAGGACGACGTCCTGGAGGGCTACCTCAACACCAGCTACTTCGGCCGCAACGCCTACGGCGTGCAGGCCGCCGCCCGGGCGTACTACGACAAGGACATCGAGGACCTGACCGTCGCCGAGGGGGCGTTCCTCGCGACGCTGCTGCAGGCCCCGAGCACGTACGACGTGGCCGTGCACCCCGACAACCGGCCCGCCGCCGAGGCCCGCTGGAACTACGTGCTGGACGGCATGGTCAAGGAGGGCTGGCTCGCGCCCGGCAGCCGCGGCAGCCTGAAGTTCCCCGTGCCGGAGCCGTCCCGGCTCGACCCCGGCCTGTCCGGGCAGCGCGGCTATCTCGTCGAGGCCATCAACAGCTACCTGACCGAGCACCGCATCATCGACGAGAAGACCCTCGCCGCCGGCGGCTTCCGCATCGTCACCACGCTCCAGCCCCAGAAGCAGGACGCCTTCGTCGGCGCCGTCGAGGAGCAACTGACGTACTACCTCGACCCGGAATCCCACCCCGCCGACGCCTACGTGCGCGTCGGCGGCGCCTCCATCGACGTCGCCAGCGGCAAGGTGGTCGCGCTCTACGGTGGCACGGACTACACCCAGCAGTACGTGAGCAACGCCACCCGCCGCGACTACCAGGCCGGGTCCACCTTCAAGCCGTTCGTCTTCGCCGCCGCCGTGCAGGAGAAGGCGAAGAACTGGGAGGGCAAGCGGATCACGCCGCGGACGATGTACGACGGCGACACCGACCGCCGGGTGATCGGCAAGAAGGGCAAGGCACTCCGCTACGCGCCGAGCAACCAGGACGACGTCTCGTACGGCCGCCTCACCGTCGCCGACGCCACCAACGAGTCGGTCAACTCCGTCTATGCGCAGATGGCCCAGGACGTCGGCCCCAAGAAGGTCCGCGGCACCGCCGTCCGCCTCGGCCTGCCCTCCGGCACCCCGGAGCTCAAAGCCCACCCCTCCATCGGCCTCGGCACCGCCACCCCCAGCGCGCTCGACCTTGCGCAGGCGTACGCCACGCTCGCCGGCCACGGCGACCACGGCGGCTACCGGCTCGTGGACAAGCTCAGCCGCAACGGCGAGATCTTCCAGCTCCCGCCGCGGCGCCCGCACCCCGTGGTCTCCCGTACGGCGGCGGACGCGACGACCGCGATGCTGCAGAGCGTCGTCGAGAACGGCTCCGGCCAGGAGGCGCAGATCGCCGAACGCCCCGCGGCCGGCAAGACGGGCACCGGCGAGCACGACCGCTCGGCGTGGTTCGCGGGCTACACCCCGGAGCTGGCGACGGTGGTCGGCGTCATGGGGCAGGACCCGGAGACGGGCGCGCAGAAGTCGCTGCACGGGGTGCTGGGGGAGGACCGGATCAGCGGCGGCGGGGTGCCGGCCAAGATCTGGGGCGCGTACACGCGCGACGCGCTGTGGGACGTGCCGGCGAGCGACTTCGACCTGGAGGTCGGCCACCGGCAGCGGATGCCGTACACGCCGCCCCCGGTGCCGGAGCCCGAACCCCTGCCCGTCCCCGCCCCGGCGGCGCTCCCCGTGCCCCCTGCGCCGCCGGTACCCGAACCCGCGTCGCCCGTGGGCGCGGCACCGCCGGTGCCGCAGGGTTACGGGGATCAGTGACCGGACGTCGCCTTCAGTCCGACCACCGCGACCAGCAGCAGGGCGACGAAGAACACCCGCGCCACCGTCGCGGGCTCGCCCAGCACCACCATGCCGAGCAGCGCCGCGCCGCCGGCGCCGATGCCCACCCACACGCCGTACGCGGTGCCGATGGGCAGGGTCTTCGCGGCCTGGGCGAGCAGCATCATGCTGGCGGCGATGCCGACGACGGTGAACACGCTGGGCCACAGGCGGGTGAAGCCTTCGGTGTACTTCATGCCGATCGCCCAGCCCACTTCGAGCACACCGGCGACGAGCAGCAGAACCCAGGCCATGAGACGGACCTCCGTAGTCGGACTGACGGGGGTGCGTCGTCTTTGCGTGACCCGGTACGGCGCGTCTCGTCGGGTTGCTCCCACCGTAGCAAGCCGCCGCGGAAGACCGCCGGGGTGCCGCTGCGTCCCGGGTGCGCGGGGCCGGTCAGGGAGGCGGGCGCTACAGGTACAGGCCCGTGGAGTCCTCCGTGCCCTCCAGCCGCTCCGAGGCGACCGCGTGCAGGTCGCGCTCGCGCAGCAGCACGTACCCCACGCCCCGCACCTCGACCTCGCCGCGGTCCTCCGGGTCGAACAGCACCCGGTCCCCCGGCTCGACCGTCCGCACGTTCTGCCCCGTGGCCACGACCTCCGCCCAGGTCAGCCGGCGGCCCACGGCCGCGGTGGCGGGGATGACGATGCCGCCGCTGGACCGGCGCTCGCCCTCCGCGGTGTCGGTGCGGACGAGTACCCGGTCGTGGAGCATCCGGATGGGCAGCTTGTCGTGGGGCGTATTCACGGACTCGACGGTACCCGCGCCCCTAGCGGCGCCGTCGCCTGCCCCGGGACTTCCCCGGCCGGCGCGAGCCCAGCGCCAGCAGCCCGGCCACGGCCAGGAGGGTGACCGCGACCGGCACGATGCGCTCCATCCGGGGGGCGCCGTCGGGCGAGACGAGCACGCCGCGGGCGTTGTCGACGGCGCGGTTCGCGACCACGAACGCCTGCCCGGCGGTGCGGTCCACCGCGCCCTTCGTACGGGCCCTGGCCTCGTCCACCAGGTTCTTGGGGCTTACCCGCAGCGAGATCTCGTCGAGCGTCGCGGCGAGATCCTGCCGCCGGCGGGCGATGTCCGCCTCGATCTGCGCGGGAGTCCTGCCGTCCGACACCGCGGTGCCTCCGTCCTCGCCGTCCGTCTGCTTTTCGACAGTCTGTCAGCCGTTACGCTCGGGTGCGACATCCGCCCCGCACCGAGGAGTAGGGAAAGCACCATGAGCGAGCGACTGCAGCCCGGCGACACGGCCCCCGACTTCACCCTGCCCGACGCGGATGGCAAGGATGTGTCCCTCGCCGACCACCGCGGCCGCAAGGTCATCGTCTACTTCTACCCGGCCGCCCTCACCCCCGGCTGCACCAAGCAGGCGTGCGACTTCACCGACAACCTCGACGTGCTCGCCACCGCCGGCTACGACGTCATCGGCGTCTCGCCCGACAAGCCGGCGAAGCTGGCGAAGTTCCGCGAGAAGGAGTCGCTGAAGGTGACGCTCGTGGGCGACCCCGACAAGGCGGTGCTGGAGGCGTACGGCGCCTTCGGCGAGAAGAAGCTCTACGGGAAGACGGTGACCGGCGTCATCCGCTCCACCGTCGTCGTGGACGAGGACGGCAGGGTCGAGCGGGCGCTGTACAACGTCAAGGCCACCGGTCATGTCGCAAAGCTCCTCAAGGATCTCGACGTCACTTCGCCTGTGTGAGATAGCCGGAGACCACCAGGTTGCCGGTGTAGCTCCTGGCCGTCGACTCGTACGCGCCGCCGCAGGTGAGCAGGCGGATCTCGGCCCGGCCGCGCTGGTGCTGCCCGTAGACGCGCTGGGCGTCGAAGTCGTCCTTGCCGACGGTCTCCACCCGTTCCACGGTGAACACCGCCGTCCGCCCGTCCGCGCGCGTCACCGTGACCTCCTCGCCGGGGCGCACGTCGCCCAGTCGGTAGAACACCGCCGGCCTGGCGCGGGTGTCCATGTGCCCGACGAAGACCGCGACGCCGGCCGCGCCGGGCCGTGCCCCGCCGCGGTACCAGCCGATCTCGTTCGCGTTGCCGAACGGCGGCGCCGCCACCGCGCCGTCGCCGTCGAGACCGCGGCTGATCACCGGGCCCTCGACCCCCACCGACGGGACCGCGACACCCGCGGGCGCCGATCCGGGCAACGGGCGGGCCGCCGGGGGCCCGTCGCGGAGCACCTGCGCGGCGGCGGCACCGTCGGAGACCGCGCCCTCGCCCGCGCCGTCGCTCAGGTCGCGGCCCCAGAGCGCCAGACCGAGCAGGAGCACGGCCCAGGCGGCGGCGGTGACGAGGCCGGGGCGGCGGGCGGGCTTATCGGCCATCGGGGGTGCCGCCGCCCGGTCCGGCCGCGGTGCCGCGCGTCCGGCGGCGTACGAAGGTGAGGGCCAGGACCGCCGCGCCGCCGCCGACGAGGGCGAGGGGCAGGGCGGGCACGGAGCCGTCCTTCGCCCGCGCCTGCGCCTGCTGTGCTTCCTTCGCCTTCTCCGCCGTGCCGCCGCCGCCCGCGGTCACCGGCGACCAGGGCTGGTGGTGCCAGTTGTTCTTCCAGTGGTCGGGGCGCTCGTGCCGCTCCTCCACCACCACCCGGCCGCTGGCCACCCGCCGGCCCCCGTCGCAGTCGACCCACACCGGGTACGTACCGGCCCGCACGGTCCACTTGATCTTCCCGCGCCCGGTGAGCCCGCCGACGTTCTCCGGCCGCAGGTTCACCGGCGCTTCGAACGCCTCCGAGTTCGCCGAGGCGACATCGCCCCGGCAGGCGCCGGTGCTCACCTGGACCGGGTCGCCGCGCTGCACGCGGTACGGGGTCACCGTCACCTCGCCCTGCGCGAACGCGTCGGTGGCACAGGAGACGGCGCCGCCGCCCGTCAGCAGAAGCACGGCGGCGAGGCAGACACGGACCGGGCGCATGGGACCTCCGGGAGCTCTCACTCCCAGGGTCGCGACGCGCTCGGTCCGCGCATCCGCAGGGCGGCGGCACTACGCCGATCCGGTCCCCGCACACCCGAACGGCGGGTACGTGTGTGCCCGCCGCGCGCTCCCGCCGCGGCTCAGATCAGCTCGACGAGGTCGGCGATCGAGTCGACGATGTGCGAGGGCCGGTACGGGAACCGCTCCACCTGGTCCGCCCGGGTGAGCCCGGTGAGTACGAGATACGTCTCCATGCCCGCCTCAAGCCCGGCCAGCACGTCGGTGTCCATCCGGTCGCCGATCATCGCGGTCGACTCGGAGTGGGCGCCGATCTGGTTGAGCCCGGCGCGCATCATCAGCGGGTTCGGCTTGCCGACGAAGTACGGCTCCTTGCCGGTGGCCTTGGTGATGAGCGCGGCGACGGCGCCGGTCGCCGGCAGCGGACCCTCGGTGGAGGGGCCGGTCTGGTCCGGGTTGGTGGCGATGAAGCGGGCGCCGTTCTCGATCAGCCGGATGGCCTTCGTCAGCGCCTCGAAGCTGTACGTGCGGGTCTCGCCGAGGACGACGTAGTCGGGGCGGTGGTCGCTGAGCACGTAGCCGTGGTCGTGCAGCGCGGTGGTGAGCCCGGCCTCGCCGATGACGTACGCGGTGCCGCCGGGGCGCTGGTCGTCGAGGAACTTGGCGGTGGCGAGAGCGGAGGTCCAGATGTTCTGCACCGGCACGTCGAGGCCGATGCGGGAGAGGCGCGCGTGCAGGTCGCCGGGGGTGTACATGGAGTTGTTGGTGAGCACGAGGAAGGGCTTGCCGGAGTCGCGCAGCCGCTTGATGAAGGCGTCGGCGCCGCGGATCGGGATGCCCTCGTGCATGAGCACCCCGTCCATGTCCGTCAGCCAGGACTCGACCGGCATGCGCTCCGCCATCTGCTCTCTCCAACCGGTGCCTCGGGGACGGGGTCACCAGCCTAGACGCAGGAGCCGCGGGACCGAGGGGGCGGAGGGGAGAAGAGTGGGGGAGGGGACTTCGGACCGGGCGTGGGAGGGGCGGGGCCGAGGAGACGGAAGGAGAGGTGTGGGGGAGGGGCGGGGGCATCGGGCCCGGCGCGGGGGAGCGAGGGTCAGGGGCGGGGCGGGTGCGGTGGGTTGTGGGCGGTGGTGCGGCGTCGGCGGCGGATGGTGAGGAGGAGGGCGGTGCCGAGGAGGAGGGAGCCGGCTGCCCCGGCTGCCGCGGCGGGTGCCGCCGTGCCCGTAGCCGCGAGGCTCTCCGGCATGGGGGCGGCGTCCGGGAGCCGGGGTGGGGCAGGCGGTGCGGAGCCGGGCCACTGCGGTGCGGGGGCGGTGCCCTTCGGCGCCGGGGGTGTGCCCGTCGGCACATGTGGGCCCGGTGCCAGCCGTACGTCCGGAGCGCCCGGTGTCGCGGGGGCCGGTGGTGTGCCCGGCGCTCCCGGTGTCGCCGGAACGTCGGGTGCCTCCGGGCTCCCGGGCGCTCCCGGCTCTCCGGAAGACCCCGAGGTCCCCGGCACTCCGGGTGTCCCCGGCGCTCCCGGTGTCCTCGGCGCTTCGCGCGTCCCCGGCGCCTCCGGACGACCGCTCCTGGCCGGTGCCTCCGGTCTCCCCGGGCCCCCGCTCCCGCCCGTGCCCGGCGGCTCCCGGTGCCGCCGCGGGCGTTCCGGCGTCGCTTCCTCCCCCGGCTCCGCGGGGCGCCTCGTCGAGTCCCCCGGTTCCCCCGTCCCGCCGCAGCACCGCCTCCCGCGCTCGATGCCGGTCTCGTAGTCCTTCGACTGGCCCACCCACTCGCCGTCGTCCCCGCGCCGCTGCACCGTCGTCACGTTCACGGTCACCCGCCCGGACGGAGCGCCCTTCGCGAAGCCGACCCGTAGCGGCACCTCCCGGCTCTCGCCCGCCCGCAGCACGAAGCCGCGGAAGCCGCCCGCGAACACCCCCGCGCTCTCGTCCGCGCCCGTCCGCTCGAAGGCCACCGAACGCCAGCGCCGCGCCTTCGCGTCACGGAACTCCAGCCGGATGTCGGCAGGGCGCAGCCGCCCGGCGGCCTCGTGACCGACCACGGCCACGGGGTGCACGTCGCGGCAGACCCCGTCCGAGGCGTTGTGCAGCCGCAGCGTCAGCTCGCCCTGCACGCCGCCCGCCCGGAGCGCGGCGCCGTCGCCGTCCAGCGCGGTGCCCACGGGGAACCGCCCGGCCCCCGGGTCGCCGCAGCGCGGCGCGAACGCCCGGCCGGGCGGCGGCTCCCGGGCCGCCGCGACACCGGCGGCACCGGCGGCGACAGGGGAGACGGGACAGAGGAAGAGGGCTGCGGTGGCGGCCGTGACGGCGAAGGCGGAGCGCGGTCCCATGCTCGCGACCGTGCCACGGCCCGGGTACCGGCGATCGGCGAGGCGACTCCGAACGGCTCAACGCCTGCCCGCAAGACGCCCGTCCGGCGCAACCCCCGGCCCGTAGAGACCGCGCACGCCAACCCCCGCCCGCCCCTGGCGCGCCGCGAGGCGTGTGGTTGAGTGACGGCCATGGATGGCACCTCTGGCACCCCGCTGCGCGTCGGTCTCTTCGGTTACGGACTCGCCGGGTCCGTCTTCCACGCCCCGCTCGTCGCGGCCACGGACGGGCTCGTCCTCGACACCGTCGTCACCGGCGACCCCGAGCGGCAGAAGCAGGTGCGCGCCGCGTACCCGGACGCCACCACCGTCGCCACCGCCGACGACCTCCTCGCCCGCGCCGACCGCCTCGACCTCGCCGTCGTCGCCTCCCCCAACCGCACCCACGTGCCGCTGGCCACCGCCGCGCTGGAGGCCGGGCTGCCCGTCGTCGTGGACAAGCCGCTGGCCGCCACCGCCGCCGAGGCCGACGAACTGGCGACCCTCGCCGACGCCCGCGGGCTGCTCCTCTCCGCCTTCCACAACCGCCGCTGGGACAACGACTTCCGCACGCTCGCCGCGCTCCTCGCCGACGGCTCCCTCGGCGACGTCCACCGCTTCGAGTCCCGCTTCGAGCGCTGGCGCCCCGCGCTGCGCGGCGGCTGGCGCGACTCGGCCGACCCGCAGGACGTCGGCGGGCTGCTGTACGACCTGGGCAGCCACCTCGTCGACCAGGCGCTGACCCTCTTCGGCCCGGTGACCTCCGTCTACGCCGAGTCCGACGCCCGCCGGGCCGGCTCGGTGGTGGACGACGACGACTTCGTCGCGCTGGTGCACGCCGGGGGCGTCCGCACGCACCTGTGGATGACCGCGATGGCCCCGCAGCTCGGGCCGCGCTTCCGGGTGCTGGGCAGCCGCGCCGGATACGTGAAGTACGGGCTCGACCCGCAGGAGGCGGCGCTGCGCGACGGCCGCCGCCCGGGGGACGACGGGACCTGGGGCGCGGAGCCGGAGTCCGCCTGGGGCCGCCTGGGCGCGGGGGAGTCCCCGCTCACCGGCGGCGGCGAACAGGTCCCCTCCCTCCCCGGCGCCTACCCCGCGTACTACGCCGGCATCGTCGAGGCCCTGCGCACCGGCACGCCCCCGCCGGTCACCGCCGCCGAGGCCGCGGCGACGCTGCGGGTGCTGGAGGCGGCCCGCCGCTCGGCGTCGGAGGGCCGGGAGGTACGGCTCGCGGAGGGTGTCTGAGCACCCCCGGAGAGCCGGTATGCTGGACGGCGTCGTGCAGACGACCTGCGCCGCTAGCTCAGTTGGTTAGAGCAGCTGACTCTTAATCAGCGGGTCCGGGGTTCGAGTCCCTGGCGGCGCACGCACCCCGAAGAGCCCGGGCCGGAAGGCCCGGGCTTTTTCGCGTGTCCGTACGTCCTCAGCCGAGCCGGTACGTACCGGCCGCGACGGCGTCGCGCACGGCTGCCGCGGTCGCCTCGGGCGGCTGGCCGCCGGTGTCCAGCGCATGTGGCTCGTACGGGCCGAGGTCGGCGAACTCCCGGTGCATCGCCCGCACGGGCTCGGGGTCGGTCAGCGCGTCGGGGCCGGTGCGGGCGCTGGCGCGGGCCAGCGTCGTCCGCTCGTCGGGGCGCAGGACGACGTAGTGCAGGGGGACGCCGGCGGCGCGGGCCGCGGCGCGGTAGGCGTCGACGAACCAGGGGCCGACGACGCCGTCGAGCACGACGCGGTAGCCGCCGGCGGCGTACCGGGCGGCGGCGCCGGCGGCGACGGCGACGACCGTCTCGTTCTGGCGCCGGGCGGCGGGGAGGTAGGGGGCGATGCCGCCGCGGGTGACGAAGGCCCAGAAGTCGTCGGTGTGGAGGTGGACGCTGAGTTCGCCCTCCTGGGCGAGGAGCCGGGCGACGGTGGTCTTGCCGGCACCGGGCGGCCCGCTGACCACGAGGATGTCGCCGTGCGCGCGGTCGGCGGCGGCGGCCTCCGCCGCCGCTTCCTCCCCCTCCGCCATCCCGGTGACCACGCGGTGGCACCGCGCCCGGGACGCCTTCACCAGCTCCGCGTTGGGGGCGTCGTTCGCGTCGATCCAGTCGCGGGAGGCGGCCGCGGTACGGCCGAAGCCCACGTGCCGCGCCATCAGCCGCGCGTCGCGTACCGCGTCGGGGGCGTCGACGTACCAGACCTCGGCCATCAGCTCCCGCGCCGCGCGCCAGCCGGGGAGGTCGCAGGCGAGGTAGTTGCCCTCGGTGACGATCAGCCGGGTGCCGGGCGGGACGTGGTGGCGGGCGGCGACGGGCTCGTCCAGGGCGCGGTCGAAGTCCGGTACGTACACCTCGGCGCCGGACTCCTCCGCCAGCCGGCGCAGGAGTGCCGCGTAGCCGGCGGCGTCGAAGCTCGGCTCGGAGCCCTTGCGGTCGCGCAGGCCGAGGCGGTCGAGCTGGGCGTTGGAGAGGTGGAAGCCGTCGAGCGGCACGTACGCGGCGGCGTCGGCCCCGTGCCGCGCGCGCAACTCGGCGACGAGCGCGCGGGCCAGCGTCGACTTCCCGGCCCCGGGCGCCCCCGCAAGCCCCAGCACGGCCCGGCGGCCGCCGTCGAGGAGCGCCCACGCATCGTCGGCCGGCAGTTCGCTACGCATGGCCGCACCCTACGACGCCGGGCCCAACCCGCCGTAGCGGGGCCGCGATCCGGGGCCGGTAATATTCCGGGCGAGCGGCGGTGGCGCAATGGCTGACGCAGCAGACTTAGGATCTGTGGCCCCTGACAGGGCTTGAGGGTTCGAATCCCTCCCGCCGCACGACCCGCTGCGCGGGGCGCGGCGGGGTTCGGCGGCGCGGAGAACCCGGCTGCGGCACCGGGCCGCTGCGCGGGCTCGGGTGCGGGATCCGAAGCCGGTGTCCGGCGGGTAGGGGCCGGGCGCGGAAGCGCACCGGCCGTCACCCGCAGTACTCCCGGCACCCGGCCGCCCGTCGTGTCCGCTACAGCGACAGCGCCAGCAGCAGGTTCGCCGCCTCCCTGTTCAGTTTCTCCGCCGCCGCCCGCAGGCGGTGGGTCTGGTGGACCGGGAGGGACAGGGCCACGCAGCCGACGTCCAGGCCCGCGGTGAGGGGGACCGCCGCGCAGACCGTGCCGACCGCGTACTCCTGGAGGTCCAGGGTCGGGACCGTGGCCACCTGGTGGTCCAGGGCTGCCAGCACCGCCTTCTCGCTCGTGATCGTGCGGGACGTCAGCCGGGCCGCCCGGTGGCGGGACAGGTGGTCGCGGCGGGCGTCCTGGTCCAGTTGGGTCAGGAGGCACTTGCCTATCGCCGTCGCGTGCGCCGCCGAGCGGAAGTCCACCCACTCGTTCACCCGCGGCGTCCCCGGCGCGTCCGCTATCTGCGTGACGCGGACCTCCCCGTCCTCGTACCGGCCCAGGTATATCGCCGCCCGCGTCGCCTTCCGCAGCTCGTTCATCTCCCGCTGCAGCTTGTCGTGCACCGCCCGCGTCCGGCTCCCGCCCGCGCCGAGCAGCGCCACGGCCTCGCCGATCGCGTACGAGCCGTCCTCCAGCCGCTCCAGATAGCGCTGCTTGCGCAGCGTCAGCAGCAGGTGCGCCAGGTGTCCCGGCGGGAGGCCGGTCTCGCGGGCGAGCCGGGCGACGGGCACCCCCTCGCCGCCGTGCCGGGCCGCGGACTCCAGCACGCGGAAGGCGTGCCGTACGGAGTCGAACGGTGCCGCGGGTTCGTTCCCCGGCTCGGGTCGCCGGCCCGGGGGCTGGTCCCCGGGAGGCGGGTGCAGGACCGGCACGTGGTCTCCCTGAAGTGTCTCCTCAGGTGTTCCCCGGTTCACCCCCCGTCAGCCCCCGAAGGCCCCTCCTCCCCAGAGTTGTCCGTATCTCACCGTAGTCGTCCGACTCCCCACCGTTCCCCGGAAAGCACGCCGGCGGGCGTCCTCCGTGACCGGAGGGCGCCCGCCTGATGGCGTCCGCCGCGTCTCAGAGGATCGCGTTCAGGAACTGCTGCGTACGCTCGTTCTCCGGCTCGCTGAAGATCTTCTCCGGCGGCCCGGACTCGATGATCTTTCCGGCGTCGAACATCAGCACGTCGTCGGAGATGTCCCGCGCGAAGTTCATCTCGTGGGTGACGCACAGCATCGTGATGTCCGTCGACTGCGCGATGTCCCGCAGCAGGTCCAGTACGCCGGCCACCAGCTCCGGGTCCAGTGCCGAGGTGACCTCGTCCAGCAGCAGCACCTGGGGCCGCATCGCCAGCGCGCGGGCGATCGCCACGCGCTGCTGCTGGCCGCCGGAGAGCTGGGTGGGGTACTTGTCGATGTGCTCGGTGAGGCCCACCAGCTCCAGCAGCTCCCGCGCGCGGGTCTCCGCCTCGTCCTTCGGCATCCCCAGCACGTGCACCGGGGCCTCGGTGATGTTGCGCATCACCTTCATGTTCGGGAAGAGGTTGAACTGCTGGAACACCATGCCGATGTGCTTGCGCACCTCGCGGATGTGGTTCTCGCCCGCCGGCTCCAGCTTGCCGTTGCGCTCCTCGTGGAAGAGGTGGTCGCCGTTGACCTTGATGGTGCCGCTGTCCGGCTTCACCAGGGTCATCAGCAGCCGCAGGATCGTCGTCTTGCCGGAACCGGAAGGCCCGATGAGCGTCACGTGCTTGCCCGACGAGACGTCGAAGCACAGGTCGTCCAGGACGACGTTGTCGCCGAACCGCTTGGTCACGTTGTCGAAGCGGATCAGCTCGCTGCCGTCCACGGGCGGGTTCTCGGTGGTGTCAGGTGTTGTTGACAAGGCGACGCTCCAGGGCTCGGATCAAAAGGGAAGCGGGGTAGGCGATCACGATGAACGCCACGCCCACGACGGTGATGGCCTCGGTGGTGAAGGTCTCGTTGCTGAACTGCCGGGCCTCGCCGAGCATGTCCAGCGCGCCGATGACGGCGATCATCGGCGAGTCCTTGAGCATCGCGACCACGTAGTTGCCCAGTGCGGGCACCACCCGGCGGATGGCCTGCGGCAGGATCACCGACGACCACGTCCGGCCGCGCGACAGGCTGAGCGCCTTCGCCGCCTCCCACTGGCCGACCGGCACACCGTCGATGCCCGCCCGGTACACCTCGGCGGTGTACGTCGAGTAGTGCAGGCCCAGGCCGACGATGCCGGTGGTGAGCGGGGACATGGACGGACCCCACTGGGGCACCACGTAGAACAGGAAGAACAACTGCACCAGCAGCGGCGTGTTCCGGATGAACTCGGTGACCGCGGTCACCGGCCAGCGGACCCACCGCTGCGGCGCGCGCTGCGCCATGGCCCAGACCAGGCCGAGGGCGAAGGCGATCAGCGTGCCGAGCGCCAGGGCCTGGAGCGTGACGAGCACGCCGTCCCAGAACCGTGGCATGAACTCGTCGACGACCTCCCAGTCGAACGTCATCCCAGACCTCCAGCGCCTTGAGTGCTCGCCTGCATGGACTCACCGCTGGGGCTGAGCTTGCGGGAGAGCAAGCCGTTCCTCTTCTCCGGAGCCCGGCCCACCCCCGCTTTGGCCCGGCGCTCCAGCATCCGCATGAGGCGGGTGAGGATGAACGCGAGAATGAAGTACAGAACCAGCAGCAGCGTGTAGATCGGCGCGCTCTCGTTCTTCGCCAGCCGCAGCAGGTTCCCGGCGAAGGTCATGTCGGCGACGGCGATGACCGACACCAGCGACGTGCCCTTCAACAGCTCGATCAGCAGGTTGTTGAACGGCGGGATCATCTCGGGCCACGCCTGCGGAAGCTCTATGCGCCGCAGCCGCTGCCAGCGGGTGAAGCTGAGCGCGATGCCCGCCTCCCGCTGCGCCGCGGGCACCGCGGCCAGCGCGCCGCGGACGATCTCGGAGCCGTACGCGCCGTAGGTCAGGCCGAGCGCCAGGGTGCCGGACCACAGCGGCACGAACTGCCAGCCGAGCATCAGCGGCACCGCGAAGGCCATCCAGAACATGAAGATCAGCGCGGACATGCCGCGGAAGATCTCGAAGTACGTGCCGGCCAGGAACCGCACGATCCAGAACCGCGAGGTCCGCAGCGTACCGATGACGAACGCCACGACGGCGGACAGCACCGCGCTGTAGACCAGCACCTGGATCGTGATCCAGATGCCCGGGAGGAACCACTCCCGGAAGAACTCCCAGCTCATCATCAGGGACACAGCTCCTTCACCGTCAGGTCCGTCATCTCCCGTTCGGTGAAGCCGAAGGGCTTGACGATACGCAGCAGCTCGCCGCTGTCCTTGAGCTTGTGCAGCTCCGCGTTGAAGGCGTCGCGCAGGTTCTTCTCCGACAGCCGGAACGCGAAGCCGCCCGCGCCGTACGCGGGCTCACCGTCGACGATCGGCTGGAACGGCTTCGTCCCCTCGGCCCGCTTGGAGCCCCTGACCGCGTTGTTCACGGTGACGCTGGTGCCGGCGAAGGCGTCCACGCGACCCTGCTCGACGGCCTCCAGGCCGGCCACCTGGTCCGGCAGGACCAGGACCTCCTTGACGCCGTTGGCCTTCGCGTAGTCGATCTCGGCGTACGCGGTGCCGCTGGCCAGCTTCAGGCCCTTCTCGGCGATGTCCTTGTAATCCTCGATGCCGTGCGGATTGCCCTTCTTCACGATGAAGGAGTCCAGCATCAGATAGTCGGGGTCCGCGAAGAGCACCTGGGCACACCTGTCCGGGTTGATATACATTCCCGCGGACACGACGTCGAACAGCGCCACTTTCAGGCCCGGGATCAGCGCGCCGAACTCCACCGGCACCGGTTCGATCTTCGGGATCCCCAGCCGCTTGAAGACGACCTCGGCGATGGCCGGTGCCTCCCCGACGGCGTCGCCGTCCTCGTTGATATAGCCGAAGGGCACCTCGCCGGCGATGCCGACCTTGACGACGCCGCGGTCTCGCAGCTGTTCGAGCAGGTCACCCCCTTCGACGGTGCCGTCCGCCTCGGCCGTCCGGCTGCAACCGGCGGCGCCGCCGATCGCGCCGGCCGCGCCGACGGCGGCGGCTGATGCGAGCAGCGAGCGGCGCCTCAGCCCGCCCGGCCCGCTTCTCGTCTCGTTCTCACCACGTAGAACCATGGGCGCGCGGCTACCCGTCCCCGCCGAAGTTATGCGGGTCGGTTCCGGCCGGTGATCCTCCCGTTATCGTGGGATACACCGAACGAGGGAGTGGTGCATGTCTGCACGGTTTGTCGAAGTCTCTCTGGCCAAGCGGGGCGTCCGCTGCACGGCGAAACTGCTCGACGACAGAGCCCCCATGACCTGCGCCGCGGTCTGGAACGCGCTACCGCTCGGCGGCGACGTCTACCACGCGAAATACGCCCGCAACGAGATCTACGCCCTGCTCCCCGCGTTCGCGCCCGCCGAGCCGCCGCTGGAGAACCCGACGGTGACCCCCATCCCCGGGGACCTGTGCTACTTCAGCTTCACGGACACCGTGCTCGGCACCGCCAGCTACGGCTACGAGGCGGAGGCCAAGCACCAGGGCCGCAGCAGCGTCGTCGACCTCGCGCTCTTCTACGAGCGGAACAACCTGCTCATCAACGGCGACTCCGGCTGGGTCCCCGGCATCGTCTGGGGCTCGGTCGTGGAAGGGCTCGACGAGATGGCCGCCGCCTGCCAGGACCTCTGGCGCGCCGGCGCGCTCGGCGAGACCCTCAACTTCCGCCGGCTCTGACGCGGGCAAGCGGTACGGGGCCGCGGCCCGCGGCCCCGTAGCGCCGGCTCAGCCGAGGGCCGGCGGCCGGATCCCGTCCGCGATCCCCGACTCGTACAGCGCCTGCGCCGTGCGCAGCACCAGCGCGTCCCGGTGCCGCGCCGCCACGAGCTGCAGCCCCACCGGCAGCCCCGCTCCGTCCACCCCGCAGGGCAGGCTGACGGCCGGCTGCTGCGTGAGGTTGAAGGGGTACGTGAACGGGGTCCACCCGGTCCACCGGGTGTACCCCGAGTCCTTCGGCACCTCCGCCCCCGCCTCGAACGCCGTGATCGGCACGGTCGGGGTGACCAGCACGTCGTACGTCTGGTGGAAGCGCCCCATCGACTGCCCCAGCGCCATCCGCACGTCCACCGCGGCCAGGTAGTCCAGCGCGCTGTACCGCTCGCCCAGCTCCACGATCTCCCTCAGCCCCGGATCCAGCAGCTCACGCGCCCCGGGACCGTACGGCTGCACCACCCGCGCCGCGCCGCTGAACCACAGCGTGTGGAACGCCTCCTGGCACGCGGCGAGCCCCTCGCACAGCCGCGGGTCGGCCTCCTCCACGTACGCACCCAGGTCGGACAGCCGCTCCACCGCGCCCCGCACCACCGCGGCCACCTGGCGGTCCACGGGCACCTGCCCGCCGAAGGACGGGCTGTACGCCACCCGCAGCCCCCGCACGCCGTCGGCAGCCCCGGCCAGGGAGTCGACGAAGCCGCCGGCGGGCGGGCCGAGCTGCGACCAGTCCCGGGGGTCCGCGCCGCTGATCACGTCCATCAGCAGCGCCGTGTCCCGGACGTCCCGCGTCATCGGCCCGACGTGCGCCAGCGTGCCGAACGGGCTCGCCGGATACAGCGGCACCCGCCCGTACGTGGCCTTCAGCGCCACGATCCCGCAGAACGCCGCCGGGATCCGCACCGAGCCGCCGCCGTCCGTGCCCAGGCTCAGCGGCCCCGCGCCCAGCGCCACCGCCGCCGCGCTGCCGCCGCTGGAGCCGCCGGTGGTGCGGCCCGCGTCGTACGGGTTGACGGTGACCCCGCTCAGCGGGCTGTCCGTGGTGCCCTTCCAGCCGAACTCGGGCGTCGTGGTCTTGCCGAGGAACACCGCCCCGTGCTCGCGCAGCCGCGCCACCGACGGGCCGTCCTCGTCCCACTCCCGGTCCGGATCGACGATCCTGGAGCCGCGCAGCGTGGGCGTGCCGCGCTCCAGGATCATGTCCTTGACGGTCACCGGTACGCCGTCGAGCAGCCCGGCGGGCTCCCCGCGCTGCCAGCGGCGCGCGGACGCCTCGGCGCGGGCGAGGGCCGCGTCCCGGACGGCGTCGTCGAGGGTGACGAAGGCGTTGGTCAGCTCCTGCGCCCGGGCCGCGCGCGCGAGGGCCGCGCGGGTGGCCTCGACGGGCGACAGTTCGCCGGAGCGGTAGCCCCGCAGCAGCTCCACCGCCGTGAGATCCGCCGGATCCGTGGTCCCCGTCATCCCGCCGCCTCCCTGGTCGTCCGTCACCTTTTCCGAATTCTGCGTCACCGTACGTACCCGAGCTGCTTGTCCACCACGTTGAAGAGCGGCCGGCCCGCCTCCCACAGGTCGAACAGCTCCAGGAACTGCTCGGACAGCGCCTCGCGCCACCCCACGATGTCGCCGCTCATGTGCGGCGAGACGAAGAGCCCCGGCACCTGCCACAGCGGGTCCTCGGGCGCCAGCGGCTCGTTCTCGAAGACGTCCAGGGCCGCCGCCGCGATCTCCTGCTGCTCCAGCGCCGCGACCAGCGCCGTGGTGTCGACCAGCGGGCCGCGGCCGACGTTGATGAACCGGGCCCGGTCCGGCATCGCCGCGAACGCGTCGCTGCCGAACATCCCGCGGGTCTCCTCCGTCAGCGGCGCCGCACAGATCACCCAGTCGGCCTCCACCAGCAGCGCCGGCAGCTCCGCCTGCCCGCGTACGCCCTCGCGCGCGGTCCGGCCCACGAGCTCCGTACGCACCTCAAGGCGACCCAGCGTCTCCGCGATGGCCCGCCCGATCGGCCCGGCGCCCACGACCACCGCCCGGGTCCCCGCCAGCCGCAGCGTCTCGCGGTGCTGCCAGCGGCGCTGCCGCTGCCGCTCCCAGGTGCCGGGCAGGTCCTTGGCCATGGCCAGCACCAGCCCGGCCACGTATTCTGCGATGGGCCGGTCGAAGACTCCGCGGGCGTTGGTCAGCACGGTGTCCGAGGCGGCGAACTCGGGGGAGAGCACATGATCGACCCCGGCGCTCGGGGTGTGCACCCAACCGGGCCGCGGGCCGGGTCCAGGCCAGGCTCTGCGCACCGCGGGCGAGGTGAAGTCCCACACCAGCACCACGTCGGCGGAGGGGAGCTGCTCGGCGAGCCCGTCCTCGTCCGTGCTGATCACTTGGGCCCGGCCGCGGAGTCGGTCCAGGTCGGGCGGCGGATCGTCGTCGAGGACGAGCACGCGGATATCGGACATAGGAAGGAAACCGTCCCGCAATATGTCACTGCTGCAATGGTCCGCAGCACTGGATGGAGTAGTGCTTCCAGTACTGGATGTAGCCTGAAGAAGAAGGCGGAAAAACGTCGGAGATGCGAGGATTGACCACGCTAGGGGTGTGCCTCTACCTTCGTCAATAACCGCATCTGTCACTGCGTCCCGGTCGCTCACCGGCTGCTCCAGATGATTTACCTTCCCCCAGCCCTCCGTACGAACGGGGCATCCTCATGGACGTCTCTTTTCTGGGCGGACCACAGCCACAGCGTGGTGTGGGTGTCGTAGCCCCTTTTGACTTCGCGCTCGACCGCGAGCTCTGGCGATGGGTGCCGGACGATGTGTCGCTGCATCTGACGCGTACCCCCTACGTCCCCGTCGAGGTCAGCCTCGACCTGGCCAGACTCGTGAGTGAGCACCAGACCCTGCGCGAGGCGGTGCGCGCCCTGACCGCCGTCTCGCCCGAGGTGATCGCCTACGCGTGTGCGTCCGGCAGCTTCGCCGACGGCCGCATGGGCGAGCGCGCCATGACCGCCGCCATGTCGTCCGCCGCCGCCGTGCCGGCGCTGACGACGTCCGGCGCCATGCTCGCGGCGCTGAACGAGATCGGTGCCCGGCGTACCGCCATCGTCACACCGTATACACCTTCCGTCACCGGAGCCCTGGAGGAGTTCCTCGAAGAGGGCGGCATCGAGGTCACGGGACGGGCCAGCCTCGGCCTGACCCGGCACATCTGGCGGGTGCCGTACCGGCAGGTCGTCGAGATGGCGAGGCTCGCGGTCGCGCAGGGCTCCCCGGACGCGCTGTTCATCAGCTGTACCAACCTGCCGACGTACGACGTCATCCCCCAGCTCGAAGCGGAGCTGCGGATGCCGGTGCTCTCCGCGAACCAGGTCACGGTCTGGGAGGCGTTGCAACGCATCGGCAAGGAGGCCGTGGGCCCTTACCAGGCGCTGCTGGACCCCGCCGCGCGGCTCGGCTGGGCGTCCATGGCGCCGCCGGACGCCACGGTGCTCCCGGACGTCACGGTGCTGTCGGCGGAGCCGCCGGGGCGGCCGCCGGAGGTCCCGGCACCGCCCGCGGAGATGGCCGCCCCGCCGCTCCCGCCGGAGGCCGCGCTGGCGGGCTCCGCGCAGACGCAGGACGTCGACGCGGCGGACGCGGCGGAGCCGCTGTGGCCGGACGACACGGGGCAGTGGCCGGCGTAGGCCGGCGCAGAAGAACACCCACCGGAACCCCGGCGTGGGGGAGCACCCACGCCGGCAGACGCACGTTCACGTAGGACGGAGGCAGTGTGCAGCAAACCGCGAAGGCGACCGCGACCGTCGGTTTCCTCTACCCCGGGTACTCGGCCGAGGACGACTACCCCCGCATCCAGGACATGCTCGGCGGCGAAACGGCGCTGCCGCTCGTGCACACCGACATCGGCGAGGACGCCCACCGCGTGGACGCCCTGCTGGAGATGGGCTCGGCCGCCCGGCTGGCCGCCGGCGTGGAGCAGTTGAAGGCGCAGGGAGCGCAGGCGGTGGTCTGGGCGTGCACCAGCGCCAGCTTCGTCTTCGGGCCCGAGGGCGCGTCGGAGCAGGTGGCCGAGCTGTCCGGGACCGCGGGGCTGCCGGCCTCCAGCACGTCGTTCGCCTTCGCGCACGCGCTGGGGGAACTGGGCGTGCGCCGGGTGGCGGTGGCGGCGACGTACCCGGACGACGTGGCGGAGCTGTTCGCCGTCTTCCTCAAGGCGGCCGGCGCCGAGGTCACCTCGACCCGCGGCAGCGGGATCATCACCGCCGCCGAGGTGGGCACCTGGGGACGGGACGAGGTGCTGGAGCTGGCCCGCGCGGGCGACCACCCGGACGCGGAGGCGGTGCTGCTGCCGGACACGGCGCTGCACACGGCGGCGTACGTCGCGGAGGCGGAGGCGGCGCTCGGCAAGCCGGTGCTCACGGCGAACCAGGTCACGGTCTGGGAAGGGCTGCGGCTGCTGGGCCGGCGGGCGGCGGAGCCGGCGCTGGGGCGGCTCTTCACCGCACGGGACTGACGGCGGCGCCCCGGGGGCGTACGCGCCCGTCCTGCGGGCGTACGAGCCGGGCGTACGGACGTACGCGACGGCCGGAAGGCGACGCCCTCCGGCCGTCCTACAGGAGCCGCTCCACCCGCTCCGCGGGCACCGCCCTGGAGTAGAACCAGCCCTGCGCCGTGTCGCACCCGATCCGGCGCAGCCGCTCGGCCTGCTCGCCGCTCTCCACGCACTCCGCGGTGACGCTGATGCCCAGCCGGTGCGCGAGGTCGACCAGCGCCTCGACGATCGTCTCGTCCGCCGGGCTGGGGTGCTCCGCGGAGCTGAAGCCGCGGACGAACGATCCGTCGAGCTTCAGCGCGGACACCGGCAGCCTGCTGAGGTACGCGAGGTTGGAGTAGCCCGTACCGAAGTCGTCGATGGCGATGCCGACGCCCATCTCGCTCAGCTCCTGGAGCGCCTGCAGGGGCCGGCCCGCCGAGCCCATGACCGCCGACTCCGTCAGCTCCAGTTGCAGCAGCCGCGGCGGCAGGCCCGTCTCCTCCAGGATCTGCGCGACATCGGCGACCAGGTCGGAGTCCCACACCTGCCGCACGGCGACGTTGACGCTGACGAAGACCGGGTCCGCCGGGCGCAGCCGGCGCCAGCCGGCGGCGCGGCGGCAGGCGGTGGCGAGCACCCAGCGGCCGAGCGGCACGATCGCGCCGTTCTCCTCGGCCAGTCCGATGAACCGATTCGGCGTCAGCGTGCCGAGCTTCGGGTGCTGCCAGCGCACCAGCGCCTCCACGCCGCGCACGCTGCCGTCGCCGAGGTCGATGAGCGGCTGGTAGTCGAGCGTGAACTCGTCGCGCTCGATGGCCGGGCGCAGCGTGGAGGAGAGCGCCTGCCGGGTCATCCGGTGGGCGTTGCGTTCGGGGTCGAAGAGGGTCCAGCGGGCCTTGCCGTCGGCCTTCGCCCAGTACAGCGTGGTGTCGGCGGCCTGCATCAGCGCCGTGGCGGTCTGCCCGCTGGCCGCGCGCTCGACGACGCCGATGCTGGCCGAGACCGCGAGCCGCTGCCCGGCGAGGTCGAAGGGCTCCTGGAGCGCGTCGAGCAGCCGCTGCGCCAGCTCCCCGAGCTGCTCCGTCCCGGCGGAGCGGGCCACCAGCACCGCGAACTCGTCGCCGCCGAGCCGGGCGACGGTGATGCCGTGCTTCTCGGCCTGGCCCGCCTCCGCGGTGCAGGCCACCAGCCGGCGGGCGACCGCGGCGAGCAGCCGGTCGCCGACGCGGTGGCCGAGAGTGTCGTTGACGGCCTTGAAGCCGTCGAGATCGAGGTACGCGAGACCGACGCGCCCCACCGCCCCGGGCGCCGGTGCCGCCGCCCGCGCGCGGGCACGCGACCCGCCCTGCCCGCGGCCCCGGCCGGCGCCGCCGTGCTCGGCCGCGGGCTCCTCCGCCTGCCGGGCCTCCTGGAGCGCGCCGGTGAGCCGCTCGAAGAACAGCTCCCGGTTCGGCAGCCGGGTCACCGGGTCGTGCATCTTCAGATGGCGCAGCTTCGCGCGCAGTTCACGCTGCTCGGTGACGTCCGTCAGCGACAGCAGCGCCCGCCCGCCGGACAGCGGTGTGAGGGTCATCTCGACCGACAGCGACCGGCCGCCCGCGTCCTTCATCCGCCGCGTACAGCGCAGCGAGGCACGCCTGCCCTGGAGCACGTCCACGAAGCCGGCCCAGCTCCAGGGCTCGTCGCGCAGCCCGGTCAGCTCCGCCGCCGAGGCGCCGGCCAGCCCGCCCTCGTCGGCGCCGACCAGCTCCAGCATCCGGCTGTTCGCGGCCCGTACGAGGCCGTCGCCGCCCACGACGGCCATCGCGAGCTGGGCCCCGTCGAAGGCGGCGCGGAAGTCGTCCACGGTCGCGCCCGCGGGGAGGTGACGTTCCGTGACCGCCTGGAGTGAGGTACCGGGCCCGCAGCCCGGCCCTTCGAGAGATACGCTCACCGCTCGCTCCCGCCCGTGGGGACCGCTCGGCTCCGCCGCTGCAGAGCCACAGCGCTGGAAATGTGCCCGATCATAGGGCTACCGGCTGTGTCGATCCAGTGACGCCGCTATGGCGCGGAAAGCGCTGAGCCGGATGGGGCCGGGAGTGATCGCACATGGCCGCCTCCTGCCGGGCGAATGACCAGATGTGACTTTGTGTTACCCGCACATGCTCCTGATCTCCCCTCTCGTCCCGCCCCGGAGTCACCCGTGTGGGGCACTGGAACAGGACGGGCGGGAACAAACACGAACAAAGTGGGCTGTGTTCCCTACTCTTCCGAGCCGATGAGGTCGATGTGGCCCACCCATCCATACCCCCTGTGGAACAGGACCAGTCGCGCGCGTTGCACCGGGCCGCCGCGGTGGCCACCTCGCTGTCCGCCGTCATGGCCACCTCCCTCATCGCCGACCCGGTCGGCGCCCAGCCCGGCCACCCCTGCGCGCTGGAGCGCACCGCCGCCCACCACACCGAGGGGGTCGCCGGCTGGGATCCCGCCTACCCGCGGCCGAGGAAGACCCTCGACGCGGTGATGGTGTATCTCTCCTTCCCCGATTCGGAGCCGCTGACCTCCCCGGACGAGCTGACCGGGGACCACTTCCCGGCCACCGCAGAATTCTTCGAGCGGGCCTCGTACGGGCAGTTCCGGCTCAGGGTCGACGCGCGCAAGCGGTGGATACGCATGCCGTCGGACTCCCTGACGTACGGCATCGCCCGTGACTGGGACCCGACGGCACGCAGCCGATTCCTGAACGACGCGGTGTCCGCGGCCGATCGGAAAGTGGACTTCGGCGATTACGACGTGGTCTATCTCGTCGCCGACCCGGACGCCCCAGGCGTGGATTCCGACGCCACCAAGGTGGTCAACTTCGAAACCCCGATGCGCGCGGACGGCACCGACCTGCACCGGATCGTCACCGTCTTCGAGCAGCACCCGCCCGACCGCAACGTCCTCGCCCACGAGACCGGCCACGTCTTCGACCTTCCCGACCTCTACCACCGTCCGGTCGACGGCAGGGCCGACTGGGACACCCACGTCGGCGACTGGGACCTCATGGGCAGCCAGTTCGGGCTGGCCCCCGACCCCTTCGGCTGGCACAAGTGGAAACTCGGCTGGCTGGGAGACGACCAGGTCGGCTGCGCCGCCGAGCCCGGGTCGGACCGCTTCACGCTGCACGCGCTGTCCGCCCCCGTGAGCCCGCGGACGCCCCCGCGCGGGACCACGGAGACGGAAGCGGAGAACGGGGCGGAGGAGGTCCGGGGTCGACGGGACGGTGGAGGTAGGGGCGATACGGGAGACGCAGGAGATGCGCGGGGCCCGGGGGACCGGGAGGCCTGGGCGGACCGGGCGGACCCGGAGGACCGGGGCGAGAACGGTAAGGGGGCGGCGGTCCTGCGGCGCGACACCCGGCTGGTCGTCGTGCCCACCGGCGCCACCAACGCCGTCGCCGTCGAGGCCCGCGGCCGGTACGCCAACGACCGGCACGCCTGCACCGAGGGCGTCCTCGTCTACCGCGTCCACACCGGCACCGACTCCGGCGGCGGCCCCGTCGAGGTCGTCGACGGCCACCCCCGCACCGCCGCCTGCCACGACACCTCCGTCTACCCGCCGCTCGCCGACGCCCCGCTGGGCGAGGGCGAGAGCCTGCACCTGAAGCGCGACGGCGTACGCGTGGAGGTCACCGGCCGGACGGCGGACGGGGGCTGGGATGTACGCGTGGTACGGGAGGCGAAGCGCAGGTGACCGGCGGCGCGGGCAGGGCACCGTGGCCGGGATCCGGCCGGAAACGCAGACCGGGCGCTTTCGGAGATCCGAAAGCGCCCGGGTCGACTGCCTTGCGTGCTGTACGCCGTCAGGGACTCGAACCCCGGACCCGCTGATTAAGAGTCAGCTGCTCTAACCAACTGAGCTAACGGCGCCTGTCGACGTGGACGACTTTAGCACCCGGGCCCCGGAGATCGAAAATCGGTATTCCGGCGCGGCCACCGCGGCCCGTACGCACCCCCACAGCAGCTCCTTCGGGCCCGGCAGCCACGGGAACCGCACCTCCGGCGCCACCAGCCACCGCGCCGCCGCCGCACCGGCCCCCTCCCGCCGCCCGTACACCGGCGGCAGCGTGACCGCGTCGCCCGGCCCGTGGCAGAGCACAGGCGGCAGCCCGGGGCGCCACTCCTCCCAGGCCAGCAGGGCGGGCAGCCGGGCGGCCGTGCCGGGGGCGGCGAAGAGCAGCGTCCGGTCGCGTACCCCAGCGGCGGGCCCGCTGCCCGCGCCCTGCGCCCACAGCAGCTCCAGCACCCGGCGGCCCGCCAGGGCCGGGAAGCTCACCACGTCGAACGTCCCGCCGCACGGCAGCACGGCGAGCGCCGCGGGGCGCTGCGACCACAGCGCGTGCACGCTGCGCGGGAAGGGGCTCGCGGAGGCGAGCCAGTCGGCGCCGGTCGGGGTCACGGCGCTGGCGGACGTGTCCGATGCGTGACGGTTCATGGCAACCACATCTACGCGCGCTGCCGCACGTCCCCGTACAGATCCCCGGAACCGGGGACAGAACGGCCGGGAGGCGAGTACTCTGCGGCGGCTCTCCCGCCCCTGAGGGCGTGGGCGGTACCCCCGCGCCGCCCGCCGGGCGGGCGACGCGACATCGAGGACAGAACACCTAGCCCTCCGCAGGGGACCCCGTGCCGCCGCCCGCGAGGAGGTCGCGGCCGAACTCGACCATCCGCCGCGTGTAGTCCTCCGTCCAGTCCGCCCGCTCCGCGATCGCCGCCGGCGTCAGCCGGTCGAACCGCTTGGGGTCGGCGAGCTGCGCCGCGGCCATCGCCTGGTACTCGATGGCCCGGTCGGTCGCCGCCCGGAAGGCCAGCGTGAGGTCGGTGGCGCGGGCCAGCAGCTCGCGGGGGTCCTCGATCGACTCCAGGCCGAAGAAGTGCTCGGCGTCGGGCTCCGCGAGCGGCGGCTCGAAGAGCAGCGCGGCGGGCCGGCGCGGCGTGCGCGGCTGCTCCGTCCGGCCTGGCCGGGCGGGGTCCGGCTCCGTCATAGGGGTCCTCCACTTACCTCTGGGCCACCGCCCATTCTCCCCCGCCGCGCAACCCCGCCCCCCTGCGGCGCCGCAGGACCGCCCGTACGGGCGTGTGCCGGGCCGGCTCTCACGCCCGTACGCGATGGTCCGTCAGGTGCGCCAGAACCGCCTGGTGGGCCTCCCAGCCGTCCGGGAACTTCACCACCGCGCCGAGCTGCACCGGCTCCGTCGACGGGTGCTCGTCCAGCAGCTCCGGCACGCCCGCCCGGCACACCACCACGCACGCGTGCCGGTGCCGCGAGGCGAGCACGCACAGGCGCCCGGTCTCCAGATGGAACGCCGTCGCGTCCGGGCGTCCCGACAGCGGGTGCAGCACCACCGTGACGTCGAACTCCATGCCCTGCAGCCGGTTCGCCGTGTCCACCGTCACCGCGTCCGCCGCCTCCGCGGGCAGCGTCCGCGCGAGCGCGGCCCGTACCGCCGCGGCCTGGTCCCGGTGCGCCGTGCCCACCGCGATCCGGTCCGCCGCCAGCGCGCCCTCGCCGCGCTCCGAGGCCGTCGTGCCGCGCCGCTCCAGCAGCCGCCGCACGACCTGCGCCACCGCCGCCACCGCCGCCGGGTCGGTCCGCGGCGTGTGCGCCGCGGGCAGCTCCAGCAGCCCCCAGCCGCTCGCCGCCGCCTCGTCCAGCACCCGGTCGGCGCCCGAGCCGTCCGACCGCTCCGCGAACGTCAGCCGCCGCTCACCCGGGCCCGTACCGCTGCGGAAGGGCGTGAACGGGTAGAACGCCCGCGACACCAGCGGCGCGGCCGACGCCGGCAGCCGCCAGGACACCGGCAGCCGGTGCTGCGGCAGCCCCGGATGGTGCGCCAGCAGGGTCGTCACCGCGCTGGCCGCCGGGTCCCAGGCCAGCCCCGACCACTGCTCGGCGCCGACCGCGCTGAACGGGTCGAGTTGCCCGGGGTCGCCCACGAACAGCGCGCGCTCGAAGAGCCCGCCGACGGAGAGCAGCGCGTCGGAGCGCATCTGGTACGCCTCGTCCACGATGGCGTGCTCCCAGCGCTCGGCGTCGGCCCCGTCCTTCGCCCGGGCCGCGGCGACGTAGGCCCACTTCGCGGCGGTGGAGGCGATGACGCCGAGGCCGGCGAGATCGGCGATGCTCGTGGCGGTACGCACGCACTCGTGGCCGTCGAGCACGGGGTCGTAGGGGCGGGGATCGCTGCTGTGCAGCCGGCCGACGGGAAGGTCGGGCTGCTCCCGGGCGAGGCGGTCGACGAGGTCGTCGACCTGCGCGTTGGTCTGGGCCACGAGGACGAGGCGGCGGCCTGCGGCGGCCAGCTCGCGGGCGGCGCGGACGACGAGGGTGGACTTGCCGGCGCCCGGCGGGGAGTCGACGAGGACGCCACGGGAGGGACCGTCGAGGGTGTCCCGGAGGATGGCCTCGGTGGCGGCCCGGGCGGCGGTGGCGGGGTCGGGGATGCCGGCGGGGGCGTCGGCGCCGCGGGGCTCGGGGGCGGCCGGACGCGGGGGGCGCGTGGCCGCGGTACGGGGCTCGGGGGCGTGCGCCCGGGGGCGTTGCGCGGCACCGGCCGCCTCCGCCGCCGGACCGTCCGCCGCGCCCGGCGCGTGCGGGCCCGCCGCGCTCCGCGTGCCGTCCTCGCGCCCGTATGCGTTCGTCCTCGGCTCCGTCGTCACAGGAAGTCCTCCGCCGTCACCCGGTCCGGCTCCTCCGCGGCACGCACCGCCGGGCTGCCGTGCGTCCACGGGGTGTCCTCCGGCTCCGGCAGTGCGGGACCGCGGCGGGCCGTGTGCTCGAAGAGCGTCCAGACCACCCGGTCGCCCGGCTCCGGCACCGAGCCCTCGGCGGGAGCGCGCGAGCGGCCCATGCCGTCCTGCAACTGCACGGTGATCCGCCCGTCCCCGTACCCGGCGACCAGCGCGCGCTGCGTGCGTCCGCCGGGCAGCTCGCGGTAGACCTTGCCGCCGTCCTCCAGGTTCGGCTCGTCCTCCGTGGCGACGGTGACCAGCGGCCGGGGCATCGGGCGGCGGCCCTCGGAGTACGCCATCTCCACCGACTCCGTACGGCACACGAACGCCTGCCCCGCGAGCCGCCGCTCCGCCATCGTCAGCGGGTCGTCCAGTGCCTCCTGGGCGTCCAGCTCCGCCAGCGCGCGCTCACGCTGGGCCAGCTTGCGGGCGGCGGTCACCGCGTCGTCGCGGCGCGGCTGCGGGGGCTCACCGGCGCGCACCCGGTCGCGGTGGGCGGTGAACGACCACCTGTCGCCGAGCCACCGGCCCGGCACATGCGCGCCCTCGGGCAGGGCGCGCAGCAGGTCGTACGACAGCCAGACAGCGTCCCACGTGGGCCGCAGCCGGCTCTCCACGAGCCGGGCGACGGTCACTTCCGCCGCCCGGGTCGCGGCGGCGTCGCCCTCGGCCCTGGCGCGGTCGTAGCGGGCCATGGCGGGGGCGAGGAGCCGGTTGTCGAACGCGGGGTCGGTGGCGGGTCCCGCCGGGGGCACGAGCAGCTGGCCCTCGGCGTCGCGGCCGGTCTCCGCGCGCTCCGCGGCGTCCGCACCGTCCGTGATCCAGGCGAGCAGGGCGCCGAGGTGCTGGTCCTCGACGGTGCTCTGGCCGGTGGCCCAGTGCCGGGCGAGCAGCTCGGTGGCGGACAGCAGCAGCGCGGCGCCGGGCACGCGCGCCCGCTCGCCGTAGTGCGACAGCCAGCGGCCGAGGAGCGGCACGCGCGGGGGCGCGGGATACGGGGTGTCGGGGTCGTCCTCGGCGGTCCTGCGGAAGCGCATGGAGCGGCCGAGGAGGCGCACGTACTCGACGCCGGCGCGGCTGGGCACGAGGAGCTGCGCGGCGTCGGCACAGGGCTCGGCGGGGGGCTCGTCGTCGGTTTCCGTGCCTTCACCGGTGCCGCCGCCGGTGTCGTCGGCGTCGTCCTCGGCGTACGACTCGACGTACGGCAGCACCTCGGCCGCCAGCTCCGCCAGGAAGGCGAACCGCAGGTCGCGGTCGCGGGGCTGCGGTACGACCAGCAGGCGCGGGCGGTCGCGGTCGCAGCCGACGAGCGCGCCGAGCGGGGCGGCGGCCTCGCCGGCGGCGGTCATCGGGACGAGGACGAGCGGCCGTTCGGACAGATGGCGGTGCCGGACCGTGGCGAGCGGGGTGGCCCGCCCGGCGACCACGGCCTCCGCGCGCGCGAGGGTGACCATGAGACTCACGAGCCGCCACCGCCGTCGACGGGGCCGGTGGCCGCGAACGCGGCGGCGGCCAGGGCCTCCGCCCGCAGCGCGGCAGCCCGCCGCAACGCGACGACGGCGGGATCCTCCGGAAGGAGCCCGGCGGGGTCCGGCTCCGGGGACGCCTCCACGGGGGCGTGTGGCCCCCGCCCCGGGTCGGCGGCGTCGGCCCGCCTCGGACCGTGCCCGGCCGGGCCCTCCGGGCCGGCCGTGGCCCCCGGTGCGCTCGCCACCGGCCGCGCGGCGGCCTCGGGACCCCCTTGTTCCGCCACGCCCGCCTCGGCGCCCACTCCCGCAGGCGGCCGGCCCGCGGCCGTCACGACGTCCGTCACCGTGCGCAGCCCGCCCAGGTCGCTGCGTACGCCGCGGCCCAGGGCCGTCACGTCCCTCCGCTCCCGGGCCCTGGCGCGGCAGTGGAAGGCCAGCTCGCAGGCGGCCAGGCACTCCGGTGCGTACGCGGCGGGCACCGACTCCACCGCCGTCGCCAGCCGGGGCGGCGGCTGGCGGACGTCCAGGGTGAGGTCCGCGGGCAGGGTGGCGGCGATGGCTTCGAGGCGGGTGAGGCGGGCGAGCTGGCGGCGGGTGGCGGCCAGTTGCCTGCGTACGTCGACGGGTTCGGCGACCGGCTGGTTGGAGAAGTCCTTGGGGCACACCAGCAGCACGTTGTCGTGCACCTCGCAGTGCGGTAGCAGCGCCAGCACGTACACCGCTGCCTGCCGGGCCGCCGCGCCGACCTTCGCCGGGTCGGCGGCCCCGTCGAGGATCGGGAAGGACTTGATCTCGACCACCGTGCAGCGCCCGTCAGGGCCGACGACCGCCGCGTCCGGCTCCAGGTACACCGGCGCGCCCGCCACGTCGAGGCTGACCATCGGGTGCCGCAGCAGCGTCCAGCCGCCCGCCGCCACCGCCTCGGCGAGGGCCAGCCGAGTGCGCTCCGTGCGCCCGCGGGGGCCGGGGGCGGCGAGGTCGGGGACGTGGACGGCGGCGGGCTCCGGCGGGATCTCGCCGGTCCGTTCGGCGAGGAGGCTCAGCAACTCGGCGCCGTCGTCGGCGGTGACACGGGCCTCGAAGGCGTTGCCGCGGGCGAACGCGAACTGCGACTGGCCGAACGGCGCCGGTCTGCCCAGCGCCTCGGCGAGCGCGCCCTTGTCGATACCGGCGCCGTCCAGCAGCGTCCGGCGGCGGCACCCGGGGTTGGCGGCCAGCGCGGCGAGCGCCCGCGCGTCCAGGGCGCGCGCCTGCACGTCCGCGCCGCGCAGCGCGTCGAGCCGGTGGCGCAGCGAGGGCCCCGGCGCCGGGTCGGACCCGCGCTCCGCGGGGCGGGCGTCGGCGTGGGCGGAGGTCAAGTCGCCCGTAGCGGTCGTACGTTCCACGCGCCGCAGTCTGGCACGCCCCACCGACAGCGGGGGTGGCGCCGGTGCGGGAGCCGCGTCGCGGTGGTGCGCCGGGGCCGGGTGTTCCGCTGTGCCCGCGTCGTCACGTCCGCCGCTGTCCGGCGCGCACGCGGCGCCCCCGGCGGATCACCGCGTACGGGCGGTCGCACGGCGCGGCACCGTCACCCGCCGCACCCACCGTGCCTGCCGTACCTCAGTACGCCAGTCTCCGGCACATCACCTGCGCCGCGCCCCCGTGCTGCTCCACGGGCGCCCGTCTGCCGCCCGACGGGGTCGGCGGATCGCCCGGGGCCGGGTTGTCGTGGGTGGTGCGTGGACTCGGGATGTGGGGTGTCTCCGGGGCGTCGCCCGGGACGCCGCTGCCCCCGCCTGTTCTGACCTTTTCCGGAGCGCGGTCGTCCGCCGGTACGTCGTCGCCGTCCGCGTCGTCGGGCCGCGGGCCGCCCGCGGCGACCACGCCGCCGCCCGCGGGTGTGCCGCTGCCCCCGATGCGGGAGGCGAGGCGGTACACCCGGCGGCGGATGCCGTCCGCGACGCGCAGCGACGGGCGGAGCAGCAGCCAGCCGAGGCCCATGACGGCGGCGCCCGCGACCGCGTCGAGGAAGTAGTGGTTGGCGGTGCCCATGACCACGATGGTGGTGACGAGCGGGTACGCGACGCCCAGCAGCCGGACCGGCGTGTACGGGGCGTGCCGCCACAGCACCACCGCGCACCACAGCGCCCAGCCCACGTGCAGGCTGGGCATCGCCGCGTACTGGTTGGTCAGACCGCCCAGTCCGCGGGGCGCGCTCGCCTCGCCGCCCCACCAGCCGTACGACGAGTACTGCGCCATCGTGTCGACGAACCCGTACGCCGGGTCCAGCAGCCGCGGCGGGCAGGTCGGCATGAGGATGAAGCCGACGAGCGCGACGACGGTGGAGAGCAGCAGCCAGGTGCGGTAGCGCCGGTAGTGCACGCGGTGGCGGAGCCAGACCCACACCAGGACCACGGGCGTGACGACGTAGTGCAGCGACGCGTAGATGAAGTCGGCGGGGACGCCGAGCACCGCGTGCGCGGTGAACAGTCTGTTGAGCGGGTCCTCGAAGTTGATGTGCAGGGTCTTCTCGATGTCGAGCAGCGCGAGGCCGTTGTCGACGGCCATGGCCACGTCGCCGCGGGCGAGCAGTCTGCCGGCCGAATACGCCATGTACACCACGACGACGAGCAACAGCTCCGTCCACCAACGCTGCCTCAGTCGCATGGTCCTGGCACTCCGTCTCCGCTTCCCCGCTACGGGCCGCCCCACGTGGCCCACGGTCAACCGTACGGTGTACGTCAGCCCACTGCACGGTGTATATCCCGGCCACCCAACGGTGGCGGGAGTCAGGAAGACGCTGAATGATCCGGAAAGGTTGCCCCCATCGGCCGGATCAGGCGGAAATCAGTCTCAGATTCGTGAGGAACGCCTCCACTTCGGCGCTGTCCGACCAGCGGCGAAGCCGCTCAGCGGTGCCGTCGAGCATGGCGCGTACGCGTGCGGAGCGCACCTCCTCCAGGAGCACCAGCACGGCGCGGGCCGCGGCGGCGGCCTCGTCGGGCCGGCCGGCGGCGGCGAGGTCGGCGGCCAGCTCCGCGGTGAACAGGGCGGTGTTGCGGGCGAAGTGCGGGTCCTGGAGGCGGACGGCGCGGCGGGCGCACTCGGCGGCGCGCGGGTGGTCGCCGAGCGCCGCCCAGCACTGGGCCTCCAGGCCGGTCAGCTCGGCCTCGCCGTAGAACGACATCCACTCCGGGCACTCGTCCGGCGCGCCCCGTGCGAACAGGTCGCCCGCCGCGGCCAGTGCCTGCTGGGTCGCGGCGCGGTCGCCGAGCAGCGCCCAGCCGCCGGCCTCGCGGACGGCGAGCAGCGAGCGCAGCCGGTCGCAGCCGAGCACGGCGGCGGCGCGGCGCCCGGCCTGGGCGGCGCGTACGGCCTCGTGGGCGCGGCCGGTGTCGCGGGCCAGGAAGGCGGTGTTGGAGAAGGCGTGCGCCTCCAGGGCGGGGTCGTCGGCGAGCCGGGCGGTGGCGAGGGCCTCGGCGTAGTGCGAGCGGGCGTCGGCGTAGCGGCCGGAGTCGTGTGCCAGCCAGCCGACGGAGAGGGCCAGCTCGCCGGCCGCGGCGTGCAGCCGCTCGGCGTCGGGGCCGGGGCGCGCGGCGGTCTCGGGGAGCAGGGCGCGGGCGGTGCGCAGGGTGCAGCTCGCGCGCGCGTAGAGGTCGTCGGCGCCGTGCCGGTCGTCGTGCAGCCGGATGCGGCGTACCGCCTCCGCCACGGCGGCCTCGGGGAACTCCGGCGTACGGACCCGGGCGGGCGGCAGCGCCGGGGGGCCGGCCGCGGGGGCGGTGGGCGCGGGCTCCGCCGGCTCGTCGGGGGGCATGGGGCGTACGGACGTGCGCGGGGGCGCATCGTCGCAGCCGCGCGCCCTCCGACCCCGTACCACCGCCCGCGGCTGGAAGCCCAGATCGCCCAGCGAACGGCCTGGGAACATGTGCAGGAACACACGCTCGTACGCGTAATTCGGGCACCGGATCTCGCCGGACTCGACGCGGCCCACGTAACGCGCGTCACACGAGACCTGTTCGCCGATCTCCCGCGCGGCCCGCCGCACCGAGGCGGCGAACTCGCCCGGTGACCGGCTGCCGCGCAGCTCGCGGAAGGCGGCGTTGGGGCGCAATCGTTCGGGTGGGGCGGCCACGTCCGCTGTTCCTCCCTGCTGCAGCTCGACAACTACTGTGCCGCGACTGCCGATCGGCAACTACTGCGCGCGACGGCCGGCGCCGCGCGGCGGCCCGGTCGCACCCACGGTGCGCACGCCGCCACGCAGAGTCTGCCGACCCGCGGGACCCGGCGCCTGCGATCCGCTATAAAACGCCATCCTTTGCGGCGACTTCATACCGTGCCGTTGACGCCATCCTGGCGTTGGATGTGCGGAGAACCGGGGGAACCATGACGGGGAGTGGATGAGGAGGGGTTCCTGTGCCGGACACCGGCGGGGAGGCCACTGTCGGTACGAGAGCCGCCGCGGACCCGTGTGACCTGGTCACCGTCCCGGCCAGACACGGCCTTGAAGCGGTCGCCATCCTCCGGCTGCGCACGGACGTCGGGCCCGTGCTGCACGACGGTGGCGTCGACACCCTCGGCTTCCTGGTGCCGTCCGGCACGGCGGCCCGCTGGGACCTGCCCGGCAGCGCGTGCACCCCGACGCTGCACCGCGGGTGCGCGGCGTCGCCGGTGGCGGGGACGTACTGGCTGGTGCCGCCGGAGGAGGCGGCGCCGGTGACGGACCCGGTGCTGCTGGCGGCGGCGCTGTGCGAGGCGGCCCGTACGATCGAGGCCGCAGACCGCTTCTGAGCCCTGGACGGGCGGCGCCGCCCCAGGTCACACCCCCGCGGGGCGCGCCCCCGGCGGGGGCGGGGGATACTGGGCGGGTGGCCAGACAGAGGTCGCGCGGCGGGCGCAGCCCCGTCGTGGTGGACGTGGACGGCGGCACCGCGGAACTGCGTCCCGACCCCGACCGCCCGCGCGCCTGGATGCTGCTCCTCGACGGCGCCCCGCAGTCCCACGTCGACCTCGACGACCCCGCGCACCTGGAGTTCGAGTACCAGCGCCGCCTCGGCCACGCCGCCGACCTCGTCGCCCCCGCCGGCCGCCCGCTGCAGGTCCTGCACCTCGGCGGCGGCGCGCTGACCCTCCCGCGCTACGTCGCCGCCACCCGCCCCCGCTCCGTGCAGCAGGCCGTCGAGATCGACGGCCGGCTCACCGCGCTGGTACGCGCCGAACTGCCGCTGCCCGAGCGGGCGCGGATCCGGGTACGGCAGGGCGACGCCCGCGCCGTGCTCGCCAGGATGCCGGACGACTGGGCGGACCTGATCGTCGGCGACGTCTTCCACGTCGCACGCACGCCCGCGCACCTGACGACCACGGAGTTCCTGGAAGAGGTGCGAAGGGTGCTGCGGCCACGCGGCGTCTACGCCGCCAACCTCGCCGACGGGCCGCCGCTCGCGTATCTGCGGGCCCAGACCGCCACCGCCGCGGCGGTCTTCCCCGAGGTGTGCCTCATCGCCGCCCCCGCCGTCTGGCGCGGCCGGCGCTTCGGCAACGCCGTGCTCCTGGCCTCCGCCGTCCCGCTGCCGGTCGCCGAGCTGACCCGCAGGTCGGCCACCGACCCGCAGCCCGGCCGCGTCGAACACGGCAGCGCGCTGCGGGACTTCGCCGCCGGTGCCCGGCCGGTGACCGACGCCACGGCGATCGAGTCGCCGGCGCCGCCGCCCGAGGTGTTCACGTAGCGGCGGAGGGGGCCGGGGCCGTCAGGTCGCGTACTCGTTCGTCTCCACCCGCGGCTCGCTGTCGTGCCAGGTACAGATCACCGACGTCCGCCGGCCGTCCGCGACGAAGTCGACGCGGATCCACGTCGTCTGCTCCCACGTCTGCATCTGCCACCCGGCATCCGGTGTCGCCGACACCAACTCCGCCGAGTCCGCGGCCATCTCGAACGTCACCCGTCCGCCGGCCACGGGATACGTCTGTACGTCCCCCGTCGCGCCCGCCGCCGGCGGGTCCTGCTGCGCCGCGTCCCCGGCGCCCTCGTCCGCCTCGTCCGCCGCGCCGACCGTGCCCTGAGGGCTCTCCGTGCGCTGGGGCGGATCCTCGGAACTCTCCGTCGCCGACGGGGTCTCCGGCGCCGGCGTCGGCGAGGGAGGCGCGGGCCGGTCCGTCGCCGTGCCGACCAAAGGAGGCTGCGACGACGGCGCCCGGCCCGACAGCGGCACGGTGTGCGGCCGGTCGGACGTGCTGTCCAGCACCAGCCTGACCCCGAACCACGACACGGTCACGGCCGCCAGTGTCGCCAGGGTCCACGCAAGCGCGTGCACAAGCCTTCGACGCATCAGGCCTATCCTGCCGCACCGGCCCCCGCGGTGCCGCACACCGGCCGGAACCGCTTGCCGCCGGTTGTCCACAGGCCGGGGGAGGCGGGGCGGCGCAAACAGCGCTTTTGGCGTACGTTGCCGGGCATGGCAAGTGTGCTGCTGGTGGAGGACGACCAGTTCGTGCGCTCCGCGCTGATCAGGCATCTCACGGACGCCGCCCACACCGTGCGCAGCGTGGGCACGGCGCTGGAGGCGCTCCGCGAGGTCGCGCACCACGGCTTCGACGTCGTGATCCTCGACCTCGGGCTGCCCGACCTCGACGGCGCCGAGGCGCTGAAGATGCTCCGCGGCCTCACCGACGTGCCGGTCATCGTCGCCACCGCGCGGGACGACGAGTCCGAGATCGTCCGCATTCTCAACGACGGCGCCGACGACTATCTCGTGAAGCCCTTCTCCGTCGAGCACCTCCAGGCCCGCCTCGGCGCCGTGCTGCGCCGCGCCGGGGGCCGCACCGCCGCGGCCCCGCCCCCGCGGCAACTGCGCGTCGGCGGCCTCGCCATCGACCTGCGGCGCCGCCGCGCGGAGCTGGACGGCCGCGAACTGGACCTGACCCGGCGCGAGTTCGACATGCTGGCGTTCCTCGCCGAGCGGCCCGGGGTGGTCGTACCGCGCCGCGAGCTGCTGTCCGAGGTGTGGCGCCAGTCGTACGGCGACGACCAGACGATCGACGTCCATCTGTCCTGGCTGCGCCGCAAGCTCGGCGAGACCGCCGCCCGGCCCCGCTATCTGCACACCCTTCGCGGCGTCGGGGTGAAGCTCGACCCGCCGGCCGGGATCCCGCCCGCATGAGGTGGGCGCTGGTCAAGGTGTGCCTGGCGGTCACGGTGATGGTCGTGGTCGCCTTCGCCGTGCCGCTCGGGCTGGTCGTCAAGGAGATGGCCCGCGACCGGGCGCTGACCAACGCCGAGCGGATCGCCGCCGGCATCGGCCCGGCGCTGGCGATCACCACCGACGCCGAGCAGTTGGAGCGCGCGGTCGGCAGCACGGAGGCCGGCGCGGGCGGGCGGATCGCGGTGCACGTGCCGCGGGGCAGCGCGGAGGGCATGTCGGCGGTACGGCTCGGGGAGCCGCGCGCCGGCAGGGCCGAGGTGGAGCGCGCGTCCGGCGCGGGCACGTCGTCGCTGGTCGCCGTCGCCGGCGGGCACGCGCTGCTGCAGCCCATCGCCGTCGAGGGCGACCGGGTCGCCGTCGTGGAGGTGTTCGTGCCGGCGGGGGAGCTGACCGAGGGCGTGACGCTGGCGTGGCTGGTGCTGGCGGGCGTCGGGCTCGCGCTGGTCGCGGGCTCCGTCGCCGTCGCGGACCGGCTCGGCACCCGGATGGTGCGGCCCGCGCGCCGGCTCGCGGGCGCCGCGCACGACCTGGGGGAGGGCAAGCTCGGCGTCCGGGTCGAGGAGTCGGGGCCCTCGGAACTGCGCTCGGCGGCCGTGGCGTTCAACTCGATGGCCGACCAGGTCGCGCTGCTGCTGGCCAACGAGCGCGAGCTGGCCGCCGACCTCTCCCACCGGCTGCGCACCCCGCTGACCGTGCTGCGGCTCAACGCCGCCTCCCTCGGCGACAGCGGCGCCGCCGAGCAGACCCGGCAGGCGGTGGCCCAACTGGAGCGCGAGATCGACCAGATCATCGCCACCGTGCGCGCGCAGCGCGGGCGGCCCGCCGGGCAGCAGGCGGCGGCGGTGGTCGGCTGCGACGTCTCCGCGGTCATCAGGGAGCGGATGGAGTTCTGGTCGGCGCTGGCGGAGGACGAGAGCAGGTCCGCGCGGCTGGCGGGGGTCGACAGGCCCGCGCAGGTGCCGGTGGCGCGCGCCGAGCTGGTCGCCGCGATCGACGCGCTCATCGGCAACATCTTCCGGCACACCCCCGAGGGCACGGACTTCTCCGTCGACGTGCACCACGCGGGGGACGCCGTGATCGTGCTCGCCTCAGACGCCGGCCCCGGCATCCGCGATCCGGAGGCGGCGCTCGCCCGCGGGCAGGGGCAGGGCGGGCCGGGGTCGACGGGGCTGGGCCTCGACATCGTGCGACGGGTCGCGGAGTCGACGGGCGGGGACGTGCGGATCGGCCGGTCCGTGCTGGGCGGCGCGGAGATACGGCTCTGGCTGGCGCTGCGCAGCGGTCCCGCCGCGGACGGCGAGCGGCGCGGGCACCGGGTGGTGCGGGGGCGGCGCGGCCGGGCGGCGGAGGGGGCGGCGGCCGATAGAGGCGGGACGGACGGGACGTACCGCAAGGACGCGAAGAACGGGAGGGGCGCGAAGGCCGGAAGAGGTGGGAAAGGCGGTAGGGACGGGGCGTACGGGAAGGGCGGGACGGCGGGTACGGGGACCGCCGCGGGCGCGAGCGCGGGTGCGCGGCGCGCGTAGCGCGGGCGGCGGTCCCCGCCCTCCAAGGCGAGGGGCCGCCGCGGCGGCCGGAGGTCCCCGCCCGTCACGCGGCGGCCTCCGTCCGGCCCACGGCCGTCCTCGCCCGTCCCAAGGGCACCCGGCGGCCCCCCGCCCGCCGGGTGCCGGCCCGGCGGACGTCCGGCCGCCGTGCGGCGGACGTCCCCCGGGGCGCCCGTACGTCAGAGGTCGAGCGCCGGCAGCGCCCCCGCGCGGATCACGTCCGCGTACCAGCGGGCGCTGGACTTCGGGGTGCGCTGCTGCGTCGTGTAGTCCACGTGCACCGCGCCGAACCGCTTGCCGTAGCCGTACGCCCACTCGAAGTTGTCCAGCAGCGACCACAGGAAGTAGCCCCGCACGTCGGCGCCCTCGGCCATCGCGCGGTGCACGGCGCCGAGGTGCCCGTGCAGGTACGCGATGCGGTCCGGGTCGTGGACCGAGCCGTCCGGCTCCGGCTTGTCGTCGTAGGCCGCGCCGTTCTCGGTGATGTACAGCGGCAGGTCCGGCGCGTCGGCGGTGAACCGCAGCAGCAGCTCCGTCAGCCCCGACGGGTCGACGGTCCAGCCCATCGCGGTGCGCTCGCCCGGCGGCTGGTGGAAGGCGATGTGGTCCGCGGCCGGCCAGGGGGACTGCGCGCCGCCGCCGTGGCCGTCGGCCCGCTCGGGCCTGGCGTCGCCGGAGACGGCGGAGACGACGGTGGGCGTGTAGTAGTTGAGGCCGATCGAGTCCAGCGGCCGGCTGATGAGCGCCAGGTCACCGTCCCGTACGAACGACCAGTCCGTCAGCCGCGCGGTGTCGTCGAGCAGGTCGGGCGGGTAGGCGCCGTCGAGCATCGGTCCTGTGAAGATGCGGGTGGCCAGCGCGTCGACCTGGCGGGCGGCGTCGCGGTCCGCCTCGGAGTCCGTACGCGGGCGTACGACCGCGGGGTTGAGGCTGACGGAGATCTGGGCGCGGGCCGGCAGCGCGGTCCGCAGCGCGTCGGTGGCGAGGCCGTGCGCGAGGTTGAGGTGGTGCGCGGCGCGCAGGGCGGCGACCGGGTCGGTGCGGCCGGGGGCGTGCACCCCGGCGGCGTAGCCGAGGAACGCGCTGCACCAGGGCTCGTTGAGCGTGGTCCACAGCTCGACGCGGTCGCCGAGGGCGTCGCCGACCAGGCGGGCGTAGTCGGCGAACCGGTGCGCCGTGTCCCGCTCCGGCCAGCCGCCCGCGGTCTCCAGCTCCTGCGGCAGGTCCCAGTGGTAGAGCGTGAGGACCGGCTTGATGCCGACCGCCAGCAGTTCGTCGGCGAGCTGCCGGTAGAAGTCGAGCCCGCGCTGCACGGCGGGGCCGCGTCCGGTGGGCTGGACACGCGGCCAGGAGACGGAGAAGCGGTACGCCCCGACGCCGAGCCCGGCCATGAGGTCGACGTCCTCGGTGCGCCGGTGGTAGTGGTCGACGGCGACGTCCCCGGTGTCGCCGCCCGCGGTCTTCCCCGGGGTGTGCGAGAAGGTGTCCCAGATGGAGGGGGTACGGCCGTGCTCCCGCGCGGCGCCTTCGATCTGGTACGCCGCGGTGGCCGTGCCCCACAGGAAGTCCTCGGGGAAGGTGGTGGTGGTGTCGGACATCTGGGAGCGCTCCCAATCTCGGCGGTGACGAACGTCGTGGACAACGGGGTGCGGTCGGTACTCAACGGCCCCCGGGCGGCGCGCGGGTCGTACCGCCGCGGGGCGAACGGGGCACGGCCGGTCAGCCCTTGACCGCGCCGTGCATGATGCCGCCGACGATCTGCCTGCCGAACAGCAGCAGGAGCAGCAGCAGCGGCAGCGTGCCCAGCAGCGCGCCCGCCATGATCACCGACTGGTCGGGGATGTAGCCGCGGCCCAGACTGGTGAGCGCCACCTGCACCGTCGGGTTCTCCTGGGTGAGCGCGATGATCGGCCAGAAGAACTCGTTCCAGGCCATCACGAACGTCAGCATCCCCAGCACGGCCATCGCGGGCCGGGCCGCGGGGAAGACCACGTGCCAGATGACCCGCACGCTGCTCGCGCCGTCCACCCGGGCGGCCTCGATCAGCTCGCTGGGCAGCGCCTGGATCAGATACTGCCGCATGAAGAACACGCCGAAGGCGCTCACGATGAACGGCAGGATCACCGAGTGCAGTTGGTCGATCCACTCCAGCTTCGCGATCGCCATGTACAGCGGCACGACGCTGAGCTGCGGCGGCACCATCATCGTGCCGATCACCAGCAGCATCAGCAGGTTCTTGAAGCGGAACCGCAGCTTGGCGAAGGCGAAGCCGGCCAGCGTGCCGAAGAGCACGGTGCCCGCGGCGATCGCCCCGGCCACGAGGGTGGTGTTGAAGAGCGCCAGCCCCATGTTCGCGTCGGACCAGGCGGTCTCCATGTTCGCGAACAGGTTGCCGCCGAACCACAGCGGCGGCGGCGTCTCCGCCAGCCGCTCGTTGGTGCGGGAGGCGGCGATCGCGGTCCAGATCAGCGGGAAGAGCGAGATCGCGGTGAAGAGCAGCAGGACGGCGTACGTCAGCTTGCCCGCCCGCTGCTGGCCGCCGGCCTCCCCTGCCTTCGGTGCGCGCCGCCGCCGGCGGCGGGGCGGGGCCGCGGTCTCGGGGGCGGTCTCTGTCAGCGTTGCCATGAGCTTCCCTTCAGCTCTTCCGCAGCCGGCGCGAGATCAGGCCGAAGACGATGCCGATCACCACGAGGATCAGGAACATCACCCAGGCGATGGCCGCGGCGCGGCCGAGGTGCAGGTTGCGCCAGCCCTGCTCGTACAGGTAGAGGCCCAGGGTCTGGAACTGGTGGTCGGGGCCGCCGGACGCGCCCGCGCCCTCCTCGAAGAGCAGCGGCTCGCCGAAGAGCTGGACCGAACCGATCGTGGAGACGACGACGGTGAAGAGGATCGTGGGCCGCAGGGAGGGGATCGTGACGTACCGGAACTGCTTCCAGCGGGACGCGCCGTCCAGCGCCGCGGACTCGTAGAGGTCGTGCGGCACGGCCTGCATGGCGGCCAGGTAGATCAGGGTGTTGTAGCCGGTCCAGCGCCAGATCACGATGGTGGAGATGGCGATCTTCGAGGTCCAGTCGCCGCTCTTCCAGTCGATCTCGTCCACGCCGAACAGGCCGAAGAACCAGTTGATGAGCCCGTAGTCGCGGCCGTAGAGCATCGCGAACACCAGCGTCGCCGCCGCCACGCTGGTGGCGTACGGCGCGAGCATCGCGACCCGGAAGAAGGAGGCGGCGCGCATCTTGTAGTTGAGCAGGTGCGCGAGGCCCATCGCCATCAGCAGCTGCGGGACCGTGGAGAGCACCGCGAGGGTGAAGGTGACCCACAGCGAGTTCCAGAAGAAGTGGTCCTCGAACAGCCGCGTGTAGTTGTGCAGTCCGGCCCACTCCATGTCGGTGGGCGCGGTCAGCTCCACCCGGTGCAGCGAGGCCCACGCGGTGTAGAGCAGCGGGAAGAGGCCGAAGGCGGCGAAGAAGAGGAAGAACGGCGAGATGAAGGCGTACGGGCTGAGCTTGGCGTCCCACCGGTAGCGGCGGCTGCGCCACTTCTGCCGCCGGTCGTCGGTCGCGGGCCGTTTCGGGGCCGCGCCCCCCTCGGTGGAGGGGGGCGCGTCCACGGCCGTACCAGTCTGCGTCATGGCCGTGTTCTCACTGGTCCAGTGCGTTGTCCACGGCCTTGACGGCTTCGTCCCAGGCGCCGTCGGGGTCCTGCTTGCCCTGCTCGATCAACTGCAGGCCGTTGCCGATGTTGTCGTCGATGACCTGGTCCTTCGGGCCGATCGTCTGCACCGGGATCTCCTGGGCGGAGGCGGAGAACAGCTCCCCGATCGGGGCGTCGCCGAAGTACGGGTTGGTGGCGGTCTTGACCGCCTCCATGTCGTACGCGGGCGGGGCGCTGGGGAAGTTGCCGCGCTCGGCGAAGAGCTTGGCCTGCTGCTCGGGGGCGGTCAGCCAGGCGACGAGCTTGGCGGCCTCGTCCTTGTTCTCGCCGGACTCGGGGACGCCGAGGAACGAGCCGCCCCAGTTGCCGGGCTTGGGGGACCGGGCCACGTCCCACTTGCCCTCGGCCTTGTCGCCGCCCTTCTCCTGGATGTAGCCGAGCATCCACGCCGGGCAGGAGATGGTGGCGAAGTCGCCGTTGCTCATCGCCTGGTCCCACTGCTTGGTGAACTGCTCCAGGTTGCCGGTGAGCTTCTCCTCGGCGGCGGTGGAGGCGATGCCCCAGGCGGCCTCGACGTCCGGGCTGTCCTTGTAGATGACCTCGCCGGACTCGTCGTAGTACTTGCCCTCGCTGGAGGCGATGGCGCCGTCGTACACGGCGTCGGCGGAGTCGACCCAGGCGACGCCCTCGGGGCCGTTCTCCTTGAAGTCCCGGCCCGCGTCGAGGAACTTCTCCCAGTCGCCCTCCCACAGCTTCGCGACCTCGTCGCGGTCGGTGGGCAGGCCGGCGGCCTCGAAGTGGTCCTTGCGGTAGCAGACGGCCATGGGGCCGACGTCGGTGCCGAGCCCGATGGTCTTGCCGTCGCCGGTGGTGGCCTGCTGCCACTTCCAGTCCAGGAAGGCGTCCTCGGAGGCGCCCTCGACCGTGCCGAGGTCCACGAACCGGTCGGCCTGGGTGTCGACGACCTCGGCGATGTTGGCCACCTCGATGGCCTGGACGTCGGCCAGACCGCTGTTGCTGGTCAGGTGGTTGAGGAGCGCGGGGTAGTAGTTCTCGTTCCGCTCGATGACGTCCTGCTTGATCGTGATGTCCGGGTTGAGCTTCTCGTACTCGTCGTAGAGCCCGGCCTCCTCGAAGCCGAAGGTGCCGAAGAGGCCCATCGTGATGGTGGTCTTCCCGCTCCCCCCGTCCCCGGAGTCGGTCTTCGAGCCGTCGTCGTCATCGCTCGCGCACGCGCTGAGCAACCCGGTGCCCAGAGCGGCTGCGGCCAAAAGGCCCACGGCCCGTCGGGTCGTGCGGTAACTGCGCACTGCATCCTCCTAGCGCCCTGACGCGTGCCGCTCCTGCCGGAGGTGTACGAGGGGAGATCGGGAGTGGCGGCTCGGGCGGGCTTTCGTGCGGGTTCTCTATGGGTCGAGTAGAGTGGGAGCGCTCCCAGAAGTGATTGGTTGAAGGGTGGCCTTTCGGCGAGGGGGTGTCAAGGGACCGGACATCTCGACCGGCTCCCGTTACGCGGCTGTTAGCTTCGGCGCGGGCCGCGGACCGGGGCCGGGGGCGAGAATCGGACAGTCAGCAGACAGCCATAACGCGGGAGGGTGGAATGGCGGTCAGGGATCGGCGTACGCCGGTGGCGCGCGGCGGGCGCGGTGGAAGACCGACGCTTGAGCAGGTCGCCGCGCGAGCCGGGGTGGGCAGGGGGACGGTGTCCCGGGTGATCAATGGATCGGACCAGGTCAGCGAGCAGGCGCGGACGGCCGTCGAGCGCGCGGTCGCGGAGCTGGGCTACGTGCCCAACCGCGCGGCGCGGGCGCTCGCGGCCGGCAGCGCGGACGCGGTCGCGCTGGTGATCCCGGAGCCGGAGACGCGGTTGTTCTCCGAGCCGTACTTCTCGGACATCGTCCGCGGGGTGAGTGCGGAGCTCGCGGAGACGGACAAGCAGCTCCTGCTGACGCTCATCCGCTCGCCCCGGGAGCGGGAGCGGCTGGCGGCGTATCTGAGCGCGGACCGGGTCGACGGCGTGCTGCTGGTCTCCGTGCACGAGGGCGACCCGCTGCCGGAGATGCTGGCGGCCATGGGGCTCCCGGCGGTGCTCAACGGCCGGCGGGCGGCGAGCGAGGCCGTGCCGTACGTCGACTCGGACAACACCGGCGGCGCACGGGCGGCCGTGGAGCATCTGATCGGCCGCGGGCGTTCGGCGATCGCGACGATCACCGGCCCCTCCGACATGTACGTCGCGAGCTGCCGGCTGGAGGGCTACCGTCAGGCTCTGAAGGCGGCGGGCCGGGAGGAGGACGCCGGACTGGTCGCGGTCGGGGACTTCACCGAAGAGGGCGGCCGGCGCGCGATGCAGGAGCTGCTGGAGCGGCGGCCCGCGCTGGACGCGGTCTTCGCCGCCTCCGACGTGATGGCGGCGGGCGCGCTGCAGGTGCTGCGCGCGGCGGGCCGTACGGTGCCGGACGAGGTCGCGGTCGTCGGCTTCGAGGACTCGCCGGTGGCCCGGCACACCGATCCGCCGCTCACCAGCGTCCGGCAGCCCACCGAGGAGATGGGGCGGGCGATGGTGCGGGTGCTGCTGGACGGGATCGACGCGAAGGACGGCACGCAGGGGCGGCACGTGGTGCTGCCGACGGAGCTGGTGGTGCGCGCCTCGGGGTGAGACCGGCGGCCCTCTCGCCGGGCCGGAACGACGCGGGGCGGGCCCGGCCGGGGCCGCCCCGCGGGCGGGGGGCCCCGGCGGGCCCCCCCCCGCGTCCGTGGGTACGGGCCGGCCTTCCGGCCCGTACCGTGCAACTGCCGTGGTCCCGGGGCGACTTCTGTCCGGAGGGTTGACAGGTGCATAACCCTTCGGGAGATTGGGAGCGCTCCCACACTTCAAGACTTGCACTTCCTGTCGCGAGGCGAGGACGGGGGCGTACCACGCCAGGCCCACCCCGTCCGCTCTGCTCAGCCGGGCCGGGCGCGCACAGGCCCCGTGCGCCCGGCCCGGCTGTCCCCCCACGCCGTCCGCCCGCAAGCCCGCACGCCCGAACACCTTCCAGTTCCAGGAGGATTCGTGCACGCACCCCGCACTCCCGACGAGGCCGCACGGCTGTCGCGAAGATCGTTCACCACCGCCGCCGGCGGCGCGCTCGTCGCCCTCGGCGCCGGGCAGGCCCTGGCCGGCGCCACCGCCCACGCCGCCCAGGCGCCGGCGGGCGATGGTACGAAGGCCGTCGCCGCCACCCCGTACACCGACGCCTTCCTCGCCCAGTACGAGAAGATCAAGGATCCGGCCAACGGGTACTTCAGCCCCGACGGCATCCCCTACCACTGCGTCGAGACGCTGATCGTCGAGGCGCCCGACCACGGCCACCAGACCACCTCGGAGGCGTTCAGCTTCTGGATCTGGCTGGAGGCCGCGTACGGCAGGGTCACCGGCGACTGGGGCCCGTTCAACGGTGCCTGGGAGACCGCCGAGCGCTCCATCATCCCGCCCCACGTCGACCAGGCCAGCAGCGGCTCGTACAACCCGGGCTCGCCCGCCACCTATGCGCCCGAGCACCCCGAGGTCTCGTCCTACCCCTCCCAGCTCGACCCCGCCGTACCCGTCGGCCAGGACCCCATCGCCGCCGAACTGGCGTCCGCGTACGGGACGATGGACGTCTACGGGATGCACTGGCTCATGGACCTCGACAACGTCTACGGCTACGGCAACACCCCCGGCACCGGCGGCCAGAACGGCCCCGGGCCCGGCGCGTCGTTCATCAACAGCTACCAGCGCGGCTCCCAGGAGTCGGTCTGGGAGACGATCCCGCAGCCCACCACCGACCTCTTCGAGTTCGGCGGCCCCAACGGCTACCTCGACCTCTTCGTCGGCGACGCCTCCTACGCGCGCCAGTGGAAGTACACCAACGCGCCCGACGCCGACGCCCGCGCCGTACAGGCCGCGTACTGGGCCCTGACCTGGGCCAGGGCGCAGGGCAACGAGAGTCAGGTGGCGGCGTCCGTCGCGCGCGCCGCGAAGATGGGCGACTACCTGCGCTACGCCATGTTCGACAAGTACTTCAAGCGGATCGGCGACTGCGACAGCCCCACGGGCTGCCCCGCGGGCACCGGCCGCAGCTCCCAGCACTACCTGCTGTCCTGGTACTACGCCTGGGGCGGCTCCACCGGCAGCGGCGGCGGCTGGGCGTGGCGTATCGGCGACGGCGCCTCCCACCAGGGCTACCAGAACCCCTTCGCCGCCTGGGCGCTGTCCACCGTGCCCGAGCTGACCCCCAAGTCGCCCACCGCGAAGAGCGACTGGTCGACGAGTCTGACCCGGCAACTGGAGTTCCTGCGCTGGCTGCAGTCCACCGAGGGCGCCCTCGCCGGCGGCTGCACCAATAGCTGGGAAGGCCGGTACGGCAGCCCGCCCGCCGGCACCCCGACCTTCTACGGCATGCCCTACGACTGGCAGCCCGTCTACCACGACCCGCCCAGCAACAACTGGTTCGGCTTCCAGGTCTGGGGCATGGAGCGCGTCGCGCAGTACTACCACGCCACCGGCAACGCCAACGCCGGGGCGATCCTCGCCAAGTGGGTCGCCTGGGCCTCCGCCGAGACCACCGTCGGCGCCGACGGCAGCTACCGCTTCCCGTCCACCCTGCGCTGGACCGGCGCCCCCGACACCTGGAACGCCGCGAACCCGGGTGCCAACGCCGGCCTGCACGTGGAGGTCGTGGACTACGCCGACGACGTCGGCGTCGGCGCGGCGCTGGTCATGACGCTGGTCTACTACGCCGCCAGGGCGGCGGACACCGACGCCGCGGCGCTGGCCAAGGCGCTGCTCGACGCGATGGCCGCGCATACCGACGACAAGGGCATCGCCGTCCCCGAGACCCGCCGCGACTACAACCGCTTCGACGGCGAGGTGTACGTGCCCGCCGGCTGGTCCGGCACCTCCCCGTACGGCGACACCATCGAACCCGGCGTCACCTTCCTCGGCCTGCGCCCCTGGTACCGCGAGGACCCGGACTGGGAGAAGGTGCAGACGTACCTCGACGGCGGCGCCGCGCCGGTGTTCACGTACCACCGCTTCTGGGCCCAGGCCGCCCTGGCACTCGCCCTCGCCGCCTACGGCGAACTGCTCGGCGGCGAGACCCCCGGCGGCCCCGGAGACGACACCGAGCCGCCGACCGTGCCGGGCGGGCTGCGGGCCACCGGCACCACGGCGAGCAGCGTCGCGCTGGCCTGGACCGCCTCGACGGACAACGTGCGGGTGACGGCGTACGACGTGTACCGCGACGGCACGCCGGTGGGCAGCGCGACGGCCACGTCCTACACCGACACCGGGCTCTCCGCCGCCACCGCGTACTCCTACACGGTCACCGCCCGGGACGCGGCGGGCAACGCCTCGCAGCCGTCCGCGGCGGTGACGGCGACGACCGGGACGGGCACCGGCACCGGGGCGGTGAAGGTCGAGTACCGCAACAACGACCAGGCACCCACCGACAACCAGATCAGGCCCGGCCTGCGGATCGTGAACACCGGCGGCGGCGCGCTGAGCCTGTCGACGCTGACCCTGCGGTACTGGTTCAGCGGCGAGTCCGGCGCGGCCACGTACAGCACCTGGTGCGACTACGCCCAGCTCGGCGCCGCCAACGTCACGCACCGCGTGGTCGCGGCCGGCGGCGGCAGGGCAGGCGCCACGCACTACCTGGAGGTCGGCTTCACCGCGGGTGCCGGCAGCCTCGCCGCCGGTGCCTCCACCGGGGACATCCAGTTGCGGCTGAACAAGACCGACTGGTCCGCCTTCGACGAGTCGGACGACTACAGCCGCGCCGCCACCGGCACGTACATCGACGCGCCCCGAGTCGTCGCGTACGTCGCCGGCTCGCCGGTGTGGGGCACGGAGCCCTGACAGCCGGCGCGCGGCCGGTGCGTACGGCGCCGGACATCCGGCCCGTACGCACCGGCCGCGGCGCGATGGCGGGTCGAACCCGCCCGGGGGCGCGGCCGTGACGACGAGGGGTGCGGCCGCGCCCCGCTTCCCACCCCCCATCCGAAAGGACGTCTTCCGTGAGACGGCACATACCCCGTGCCCTCGCCGCCGTGCTGGTCGCCGGAGCGCTTGCCGCGCCCGGTGCCGTCGCGGCCGACGAGGGCCCCGAGCTGATCCTCAACGGCGGCTTCGACGCCGGCACCGCGCCCTGGTGGTGGTCGCCGGGCAACCCCGCCACCGTGGTCGACGGGCGGCTCTGCGCCGACGTGCCCGCCGGCACCGTCAACCCGTGGGACGCCATCGTCGGCCAGAACGACCTGCCGCTCGCCGCCGGCGAGACCTACGCCCTGCGCTACACCGCGACCGCCACCGCACCCGTGACGATCCGCACCAACGTGCAGCAGGCCGTGGAGCCGTGGGGCCAGTTCTTCTCCTCCGCGGACCAGGTGACGGACACCGCCCAGACCTTCGAGCACGTCTTCACCGCCACCGCCGCGGACGACGCCGCCCAGCTCGCCTTCCAGATCGGCGGCAGCGACGCGGCGTACACCTTCTGCATCGACGACGTCTCGCTGCGCGGCGGGGCGGAACAGCCCCCGTACGACCCGGACACCGGCTCGCCCGTGCGCGTCAACCAGGTCGGCTACCTCACCGAGGGGCCGAAGAACGGCACCTTCGTCACCGAGGCCGCCCAGCCGCTCGCCTGGACGCTGAACGCCGCCGACGGCACCGAGAAGGCGAGCGGGACCACCGTGCCCGCGGGTACGGACCCGACCTCGCTGGAGAACGTGCACACCTTCGCCTTCGGCGACTTCACCGAGGCCGGCGAGGGCTACACCGTCACGATCGACGGCGAGACCAGCGAGCCGTTCACCATCGGCGACGACATCTACGGCACCCTGCGCACCGACGCGCTCGCGTACTTCTACCACAACCGCAGCGGCATCGAGATCGACGCCGGACTGGTCGGCGAGGAGTACGCCCGGCCCGCCGGGCACGTGGGCGTCGCGCCCAACCGGGGCGACGACGACGTCCCGTGCCAGCCGGGGGTCTGCGACTACACGCTGGACGCCGCGGGCGGCTGGTACGACGCGGGCGACCACGGCAAGTACGTCGTCAACGGCGGCATCGCCGCCGCGCAGGTGATGGCCGCGTACGAGCGCACGCTGACCACCGAGGGCGCCGACGGCGAGCCGCTCGGCGACGGCAAGCTCGCCGTGCCCGAACGCGGCAACGGCGTGCCCGACGTGCTCGACGAGGCGCGCTGGCAACTGGAGTTCCTGCTCGCCATGCAGGTGCCCGCGGGCGAGGACCTGGCCGGCATGGCGCACCACAAGCTGCACGACGCGCAGTGGACCGGCCTGCCGACGCTGCCGCACGAGGACCCGCAGCCGCGCGAGCTGCACCCGCCGTCCACGGCCGCGACGCTCAACCTGGCCGCCACCGGCGCCCAGTGCGGGCGGCTGTACGGGGACTTCGACGCGGACTTCGCCGACCGCTGCCTGGCCGCGGCCCGTACCGCGTACGCCGCCGCCAAGGCGCACCCCGACATGCTCGCCGACCCGAACGACGGCACCGGCGGCGGCGCGTACAGCGACGGGGACGTGAGCGACGAGTTCTACTGGGCCGCCGCCGAGCTGTACCTGTCCACCGGCGAGGACGCGTATCTCCAGGACGTGCTTCGCTCGCCCCTGCACGGCGACGCCGCGGCGGTCTTCCCCGACGGCGGCATGTCGTGGGGCGCCACCGCGGGGCTCGGCGCGCTGGACCTGGCCACCGTCGACAGCGGGCTGACGGACGCGCAGCGCGCCGTCGTACGGGGCATGGTCACCGACGCCGCCGACGGCTACGCGGCCGACGCCGCGAACGCCGCCTACGGCGTCCCGTACGCCCCCGCGGGCGGGCGCTACGTCTGGGGCTCCAACAGCCAGGTGCTCAACAACATGGTCGTCCTGGCCACCGCCCACGGCCTGACCGGCGAGGCCGGCTACCGCGACGCCGTGCTCACGGGCCTCGACTACCTGCTGGGCCGCAACCCGCTGAACCAGTCGTACGTCACCGGGCACGGCGAGCGCGACTCGAAGAACCAGCACCACAGGTTCTGGGCGAACCAGCTCGACCCGAGCCTGCCGAACCCGCCCGCGGGTGCGCTGGCCGGCGGCCCGGACTCGCAGTTGGAGGACCCGGTGGCACAGCGGGAGCTGGCCGGCTGCCCGCCGGCGATGTGCTACATCGACGACATCGAGTCGTACTCGACCAACGAGGTCACGATCAACTGGAACGCCCCGCTCGCCTGGATCGCCGGCTACGCCGACGACCTCGGCACCGGCGGCGGCTCCGGGCCGGGTCCGGGCGAGGAGTGCACCGCGGCGTACGCGGTGCCCCACCAGTGGCCCGGCGGCTTCACCGGCTCCGTCACCCTCTCCTGCGACGGCGCCGCCCTCGACGGCTGGACCGCGGAGTGGGACTTCCCCGACGGCCAGCGCCTCCAGAACGCCTGGAACGCCGTCTGCACCCAGTCCGGCACCACGGTGACCTGCCGCAACGCGCCGTACAACGGCGCGGTGCCGGACGGCGGTTCCGTCTCCTTCGGCTTCAACGCCGGCTGGAGCGGCAGCAACGGCACGCCGCGGGAGGTGAGGCTCGGCGGCACCTGAGGATGAGTCCGCGCGCCGCCGGGGCGGGGTCCTTCCGTCCCGTGCGGCGCGCGGATTAAGTGCTTCCGATGCGTTCCTCAAGAGAGTCTTAAGGCTCGCGCCCGGTGCCCGTGTTGCCTGTTTCGCCCGAGTCGGGGCCACTAGCGTGCGTAGCGTTCCTCGGGACGGCGCGGAGGCGGTGGTCTCCAGCCGTGCCGAGCGGTGCGGGCCGTCCCCCCACCGCCTCCCCTCCGCGGGCTCCGCGGCGGCGCCGCGGACCGGCAGCCGCAGGGGGGAGGCGGGCCCGTGCCTCCTCGGCCGGGATCACTCCCAGGGCACCTGCGCCGAGCGGTAGAAGTCGATGCCCATGGCCTCCCACCGCGGGCCCTGCGCCACCAGCCGGTCCCGGTAGCCCTCCCAGCCGAGCTTCGCGGCGGGGGACCAGCCCAGCTCGGCGGCGCCCGCGGCGCGCGGGAAGGCCATGAACTCGATCTGGTCGCTGGTGGAGATCGTCTCGGACCACAGCGGCGCCTCGACGCCGAGGATCGCGCTCTCGGGCACGCCGCCGCCCATGTACGTGCCGGGGTCCCAGTCGTAGGACTGCCGGACCTCGACGTACCCGGCCCAGCTCAGCCCGAGCGGTGTCTGCGCGTGGTACTTCATGTCCAGATACGTCCTGTTGGCCGGCGACAGCACCAGCGGCGTGCCCGCCTTCGCGGCGTCGATGACCTCCTGCTCCTGCCCGTTGAGGCCCCAGTACTGGGCGACGGCGCCGTCGACCGGGTTCGCGCCGGTGATCTGGTGCCAGCCGATCACGGTCTTGCCGTACTTGCCGGCGATCTCCTGGGCGCGGTCCATGAAGGTGACGTACTGCTCGTGCGGGGTGGAGTGGGCCTCGTCGCCGCCGATGTGGAGGTACGTGCCGGGCGTCAGCTCGGCCAGCTCGCGGACGACGTCGTCCACGAAGTCGTACGTGACCTCCTTCGGCACGCACAGCGAGCTGAAGCCGACGCTCGTGCCCGTGTAGAGCGGCGGGGCGACGCCGTCGCAGTTCAGCTCGGCGTAGGAGGCCAGGGCGGCGTTGGTGTGGCCGGGCATGTCGACCTCGGGCACGACGGTCATGTGCCGGCTCGCGGCGTACGCGACCAGCTCGCGGTACTGGTCCTTGGTGTAGTAGCCGCCGGGCCCGCCGCCGACCTGCGTGCTGCCGCCGTACTCGGCCAGGTTCGGCCACGAGTCGATCGCCAGCCGCCAGCCCTGGTCGTCCGTGAGGTGCAGGTGCAGGGTGTTGTACTTGTAGAGCGCGAGCTGGTCGATGTACCGCTTGACCTGCTCGACGGTGAAGAAGTGCCGCGCCACGTCGAGCATCGCGCTGCGGTACGCGAACCGGGGCTCGTCGGTGATCCGGCCGCCGGCCACCAGCCACGGCCCGTCCTGCGGGGTGCCGGCCTCCACGGTCGGCGGCAGCAACTGGCGCAGGGTCTGGACGCCGTGGAAGAGCCCGGCGGGGGCCGCGGCGGAGATCAGCACGCCGTCGGTGCCGGAGGTCAGCTCGTAGCCCTCGGTGCCGACGGTCTTCTTGAGCGTGTCGCTCAGCCGGAGCTCGACCTCGCCGGACTTGCTGCCGACGGGCAGCTCGAAGCCGGTCGAGGGGCGCAGCACGCCGGCCAGGTACTCGCCCGCGTCCCGGGCGGACGCGGCGGCGGCCGAGCTGCCGGCGGGCACCCGGATGGCGGTATCGGCGGTGATCTCGTACGGGCTGCCGCCGGGCGCGACGGCGGCGGGGGCGGGGATGACGGAGTCCGGCGCGGCCGGCGCGGCGGCCCGCCGCCCCCCGTCCGCCGCGCCGGGCGCCGCCGCGCCGCCGGCGCCGACGCCCGCGGCGACGGTGAGCAGCAGCGCGACCCCCAGACGCGCGAGGGAGCGCGGGGGCCGGTGCGGGGGAGTCCTCAGGCGGTGACCTCTCACAGTGGTCCCTTCGGGGCTGCGGATCGTGCGCGTGACATGGACATTCCCAGGCGTACCGCCGGTGCCCGCACCGGTCAAGGGTGTAGACCACTCTGTCGCAGGAAAGGAGGGATTCCTGCCCGATTCCGGGCAGATTTGTTGCGAAAGCGAAGATCATCGAGCACTATCAAGGAGTGCACGACGACCTCATCGACCACCTGATACGCAGTGCGCCGCTCAGCCGCGGCGAAGCCGCGCGGGTCGTGCAGGACGTCCTGGCCTACTTCGACGAGACGACGCCCGCGTTCGTCCGGCGGCGCCACCGCGAACTGCAGGCGGGCGGCCTGGTGAACGACGAGATCTTCGACCGGATCGCCGGCGAGCTGGCGCGCCGCGCGGTCGCGCCGCCCGAGCTGACCCGGCGTCAACTGCGCCGCATCGTCTACGGCTAGCCGCCCCACCCTCACCCCTCACTCCCTCCCGACAGGAAGCGAACGATATGTGCGGAATCGTTGGTTACATCGGCAAGCGCGACGCGGCGCCGCTGCTGCTCGAAGGGCTCCAGCGGCTGGAGTACCGGGGCTACGACTCCGCCGGCGTGGCCATCGCCGCCCGTTCCGGCGTGCTGAAGACGGTCAAGGCCAAGGGCCGGGTACGGGACCTGGAGGCCCGGCTGCCCAAGCGCTTCGCCGGCGCGACGGGCATCGCGCACACCCGCTGGGCCACCCACGGCGCCCCCAGTGACACCAACGCCCACCCGCACCTGGACGAGGCCGGCAAGGTCGCCGTCGTCCACAACGGGATCATCGACAACGCCGCCGACCTGCGCGCCAAGCTCGCCGCCGACGGCGTCGAGCTGATCTCCGAGACCGACACCGAGGTGCTGGGCCACCTCATCGGCCGCTCCGCCGCCGCCACCCTGGAAGAGGCCGTCCGTGAGACGCTGCGGCTGGTGGAGGGCACGTACGGCATCGCCGTGCTGCACGCCGACCACCCCGACCGCATCGTCGTCGCCCGCAACGGCTCGCCCGTCGTGCTCGGCATCGGCGAGCGGGAGATGTTCGTCGCCTCCGACGTCGCCGCGCTGGTCTCGCACACCCGCCAGGTCGTCACCCTCGACGACGGCGAGATGGCCACCATCAAGGCCGACGACTACCGCACGTACACCACCGAGGGCTCGCGCACGTCGTCCTCGCCGGAGACGGTGGAGTGGTCGCCCGAGTCGTACGACATGGCGGGCCACGACACGTACATGCACAAGGAGATCTGCGAGCAGGCGGACGCCGTCGACCGCGTGCTGCGCGGGCGCATCGAGGAGCGGTTCTCCACCGTCCACCTCGGCGGCCTCAACCTGGGCGCGCGCGAGGCGCGCGCGGTGCGGCGCGTGAAGATCCTCGGCTGCGGCACCTCGTACCACGCGGGCATGATCGGCGCGCAGCTCGTCGAGGAGCTGGCGCGGGTGCCCGCGGACGCCGAGCCGGCCAGCGAGTTCCGCTACCGCAACCCCGTCGTCGACCCCGACACCCTCTACGTCGCCGTCTCCCAGTCCGGCGAGACGTACGACGTGCTGGCCGCCGTGCAGGAGCTGAAGCGCAAGGGCGCGCGGGTGCTCGGCGTCGTCAACGTCGTCGGCTCGGCCATCGCCCGGGAGACGGACGGCGGCATCTACGTGCACGCGGGCCCCGAGGTCTGCGTGGTGTCCACCAAGTGCTTCACCAACACCGTCGTCGCCTTCGGCCTGCTCGCGCTCCACCTCGGCCGCATCCGGGACCTGTCGGTCGCCGACGGCCGCCGCGTCATCGAGGGGCTGCGGCGGCTGCCGGAGCAGATCGCCGAGATGCTGAGCGGCGAGGACGAGATCCGGGCGCTGGCGAAGGAGTACGCGCACGCCAGGTCGATGATGTTCATCGGCCGGGTCCGCGGCTACCCGGTGGCCAGGGAGGCGGCGCTGAAGCTGAAGGAGGTCAGCTACATCCACGCCGAGGCGTACCCGGCCTCCGAGCTGAAGCACGGCCCGCTGGCGCTGATCGAGCCGGAGGTGCCGACGGTGGCGATCGTGCCGGACGACGAGCTGCTGGAGAAGAACCGCGCGGCGCTGGAGGAGATCAAGGCCCGCGAGGGCCGCATCCTCGCGGTCGCGCACCGCCGGCAGGAGAAGGCGGACCACACGATCGTGGTACCGCGCAGCGAACCGGAGCTCGACCCCATCCTCATGGGCATCCCGCTCCAGCTCTTCGCCTACCACACGGCGCTGGAGCTGGGCCGCGACATCGACAAGCCGCGCAACCTGGCGAAGTCCGTGACGGTGGAGTAGGCGCCGGACTTCGGCGGCCGGCCGCGGGGCGGGCCGCCGTGGTGGCTCACCGGGGGCTGCCGCAGGCGGGGCAGTCCGGGCGGCGGGGCAGCCGGACGGTCACCTCGTCGCCGGGCACCATCAGGTTGATCCCGAAGCGGATGCCGGGGTCGAGCGGCGGGACGCCGGTCAGCAGGGCCAGGGCACCGTACGCGACGAGCGCGCCGGATAAGCCCGCGGTGACGGCGTTGGCCGGGTTCCACGGCAGGTGGGCGGAGGTGTCGGGCTCGTCCGCCCCGGGGGGCAGGCCGAGGTCGGCCTGTTCCCGCGCCTGGTCGTGCAGGCACTCCCAGCACCCGCCGGTGCCGGGCCGGTGGATGCCCGCCGTGACCAGCGGCCCGCTGTAGCCGCCGTCGACCCACGGCAGTCCGGCGGCCAGGCAGGCCCGGTTCGCCCAGCGGCGTATCTGCGGCGGCCCGTCGGCGCCCAGCACGAACACGTCGTACCGGGGCGAGGAGTCGAGGAGCGCGGCGAGCTGCCCGGTGGTGGCGATCCGGCGTACCTCGCCGGTGACGCGGACGTCGGGGTTGAGGCCGGCGAGTCGCTGCACGGCCGCCTCGGCCTTCCGCCGTCCCACGTCCGCCTCCGCGTAGAGCATCTGCCGGTTGAGATTCGACAGTTCCACCCGGTCGTCGTCGACCAGGTGCAGATGGCCGACGCCCGAGGCGGCCAGGTGCCAGGCGGCGGCTCCCCCCGTACCCCCGACGCCCAGGACGAGCACCCGGGCCTCCTTCAGCCGCAGTTGCGCCTCCCACGCGCTGGCGCGCGCGCCGAGATCCATCCAGCGCAGCAGCGTGACGCCCCGGCTGTAGCGCTCGGCCTCCCGGGGCGAGAACTGCGCGGGCAGCGGCGCGGCCGCGTCCTCGAGGAAGCCCGCCGCGGCCAGCCGCTCCAACGCCGCGGTGACGTCGCCGGGTTCGATCTCCTCGTGCCGGGTGCGCACCGCGGTGACGATGTCCTGCGCGCTGCGGGTGCCGTCGGCGGCTTCGACCAGCGTCCAGACCCAGCCCCGCGGGTCCTCGATCTCCGCGCCGACGCCGTGGATCACGCTGCCGATACGGACGTTCCCCGCCACGGTGCGATAGCCGCGGTGCTCCGGTTTGACCCGTGGCCGTGCCCACCGTCCCACCGCCATACCCCACTCCAGGATGATGCGCCAGGAAGCCTTGCACCGACGCGGCCCAATGTGCACTACTGAGTGAGTCGTTTCAAGCACACAGAGTTGACCAGGTGGGAGGGAGGCGCGATGCAGGAGATCAGGATCCGTCGTCTCAAGAAGAAGGAGACGACAGGCGACAGCAACCCCAGCGGCGAGTGATGCCGGTCGGCGTCCCCGCGTTGGCGCGGCACCGTTACCCCACCGTGGACGACCTCACCCGGACCGCCCGCGACCTGGCACGGCGCCATCCGTCCCGCTGCCGGCTGCGGCAGGTCGGCGAATCCCGCGCGGGGGAGCCACTGTGGCTGCTCTCCGTCGGCCACGGCTCCAGGAACGTCCTGGTGGTCAGCGGCGCGCATCCGAACGAGCCGGCCGGGGGCGCCGCCGTCGCCGACCTGGCCTACCGCGCCGTACGCGGCGGACGTACCGGCCGCGCCGGGCCCGAGGTGCGTGACCGCCGGCAGGAGCGCGACGCCGCCTGGCACTTCCTGCTCTGCCTGGACCCGGACGGCGCCCGCCACACCGAGCCCTGGACCCGCCACCCCGGCACCCTGGAGCGCCAGCTCCGCCACTTCTACCGGCCCGCCGCCGACCAGCAGCCCGAGTGGCTGCCGCCGCCCGGCCGGCGGGCCGCGCCGCTGCCGGAGACCCGGGCGCTGCTGACCGTGCTGGACGAGCTGCGCCCGGCGGTGCAGTTCTCCCTGCACGCCAACGACGTCGGCGGCGCCTGGGCGCAGCTCACCCACGACCTGCCGGGCGCCCCCGCCGCGCTCGCGGACGCCGCCGCCGGCCTCGCCGTGCCGCTGGCCGCGGCCCCGGTGGACACGCTGCACATGCCCGGCGCGGGCCCGGGTGTGTTCCTCATGGCCGCGGGGGCGGGGCTCGACGCCAACGTCGTCCACCGCGACTGGCTGAGCCGGTCGACCTGGTTCCACCCGCTGCGGTACGGCACGGTCACCGCCGTCGTCGAGACGCCCGTCTGGGCCGTCGAGGCCATCGCCGACCTCCGGCCCGCCGAGGCGCCCGCGCTGGTCGTCGGGCAGGCGGTGGGACAGCTGCGCGCGCAGGCCGACCGGTTGGCGGGGCTGCTGGACGAGGCCCGTACCGGACTCGGTGCCGCCCCCGGGCCGCTGCTGGACGCCGCGGCGTGGCTGACCGAAGCCTGCTTCACCAACGCCGCGCAGTGGTCCGCGCCGCCCTCGCCGGGCAGCCCGCCGCCCGCGGCGACCGCCGGCGGTGCCCTCGCGCTGCGGATGGCCGCCCAGCGACTGCCGCTGCGGGCCGCGGCGATGCTCGCCCGCGCGACCGACGGCCATCCCCTCGGCCCGGCGGCCGAGACGCTGCTCACCCGCTGGCGCCGCAGCTACGCCGCGGACTTCGGGCCCCGCTGGATCCCCGTACGCGACCAGACCACCCTGCAGACCGAGTTCATCAGCCGGCTGGCCCGCCTGGTCCTCAACGCCGGGCGGCGCACGGGCGGATCACCGGCGGCCCACCGCCGCGACCGCTGAGACCCCGGCCGCGGGCCCGGGGCGGCACAGCGAGGGATCGTCGCCCCCCGGCGGGAGGCGAAAGAGCGGCCCTCTGCGCGTGCCACCACGTCGCGCAGAGGGCCGCCTCCCCTGTGCCGGCGTCGCCCAATACGCCGGCGGTGCCGCTGCCGTACCGGGGACCGTCACCTCCCGGTCGGCAGCGCGTCGTCGTGTCCCCTATATGCCCCTCACAAATTCACAACCCACATCTACCCGCGAGTAGATTTCTCCGGGGGGTGCGTGACCGCGCGCATGCCCGGCGCGACCGGCGCAAACGCGCGCGGGGGCGGCTACGGGACGACGACGACGGGCCGCTGCGCCCGGCGGGCGAGGCGGCCCGCGACCGAGCCGAAGATGCGGCCCACGATGCCCTGCGTGGAGCCGACCACGATGGCGTCGGCCTCGTACTCCCGGCCGACTTCCTCCAGTTCGTGACAGATGTCGCCACCACGCTCGACGAGGATCCAGGGCACGTCCGACAGATAGTCGGCGCAGGCGAGTTCCAGCCCGAGCACTTCGGTGCGGTGGTCCGGCACGTCCACGAAGACGGGCGGCTCGCAGCCGGCCCAGACGGTGGTGGGCAGCCGGTTGGCGACGTGCACGATGATCAGGCCGCAGCCCAGCCGCCGCGCCATCCCGACCGCGTAGGCCAGGGCGCGTTCACTGGACGTGGAGCCGTCGAAGCCGCAGACGACGCCGTGCTTGAAAGCGGGATCGCAGCCTTGGCGCGACTCGGCCGCCGCTTCCAGGTCCGCCGTGGGATCGGCGACCGGCTTGCGGTCCGCGGGTTCGGGGAATTCGTGACCGGCCATCGGTGTCTCGGCGAAGGGAATCCTCGTGGCTGGAGGGGCGCGGCTTGTTGTATCCGGGCTTGCTGTGTCCGGGAATCATCTTCCCAATCCCGTACAACAAGGGTACGGCGACACTACCTCCCTTGCCCAGGGGCGGGCGGCGGTATGCCAGGCGGCCCCGGCGAACGGTTCACAGGAGCATGCCCCAGTGCGGCGTCCCGCGCAACGCCGACGGGGCGGCGCGGCGCCCGGCGATCGGTCCCGGGCGCGGTCGGGGGGCGCATGGCGGCGGCGCTCAGGGATCACGCGACCGCCCTTCGTGCCGCCCCCCACGCTCCCGTGCGCTGTCGCCGCGCCCCCCGGGGCCGTCGTCGCCGCCGCGAAGACGAACGTGGCAGTTGCGCCGGGGTCGCACCGCAGGACACGGCGGGGCCGGGGCGGTCACCGGCGTTTTCGCGGCTGAGTGCGCCCGTACGCCCGTGGTTGAGGGGACAACCTCCTGTGACCCGATCTTTTCGGCCAACTTCCCTTCTGCGCACCGGAGTTGCGAGACTTAAGGCTGGAACGTTCCGGGCTCGGGGGGCTGGGGGCGCAGTCGGGGCGCACGAGCCCTGCACGTCGGAGAACCGGAGGGGGGTGGCCTTCCCTGTTGCGTGAACCAGTGGAACCGTTCGCGATCGAAAGCTTCACGCCAGGTTTCCTTGTCGACATAGAGGTAGGGCCGAACCTGCCACGCGTGTCACACAAGACACGGTTTACCTGTCGTTATAGGTGCGGGGCTGAACCTGTCCGGTCCGCCGGACGGCACGCAGTAGATTTGATCTTGGCCGAGAGACCGAGATCGTCCCGGGGGTGTAGGTGCAGGACGCGGAGGAAGAGAGAAGCGAGGGGGCTTAGCGTCATGAGCCAGGACTCCACCGGAGCGGGCGCAACGATCCGGTCCGGCGGGCCACGCCCACCCGAGGCGGCGGCAGCCGCGGTGCGAGGCGAGGCACCACGCCCGCCCCGGCGGCGCCGCGAGGTAGTCGCCGTGCTGCTGTTCAGCGGTGGCCCCGTCTTCGAGAACTCCATCCCCCTCTCCGTCTTCGGAGTCGACCGCCAGGACGCCGGCACCCCCCGGTACCGGCTGCTGGTCTGCGCCGGTGAGGACGGCCCGCTGCGGACCACCGGCGGCCTGGAGCTCTCGGCTCCGTACGGGCTGGAAGCGCTGGCCAGAGCCGGCACCGTCGTCGTGCCCGCGTGGCGCTCCATCACCCAGCCGCCGCCCGCCGCGGCGCTCGACGCGCTGCGCCGGGCGCACGAGGACGGCGCCCGCATCGTCGGGCTCTGCACCGGCGCGTTCGCGCTCGCCGCGGCCGGGCTGCTCGACGGCCGCCCGGCGACCACGCACTGGATGTACGCGCCGACGCTCGCCAAGCGCTACCCGTCGGTCCACATGGACCCGCGCGAGCTGTTCGTCGACGACGGCGACATCCTGACCTCGGCGAGCACGGCCGCCGGCATCGACCTGTGCCTGCACCTGGTGCGCCAGGACCACGGCGCCGAGGCCGCCGCCGCACTCTCCCGGAGGCTGGTGGTGCCCGCGCGGCGCGGCAGCGGCCAGGAGCGCTACCTCGACAGGTCTTTACCCGAGGAGATCGGCGGAGACCCGCTGGCGGAGGTCGTGGCCTGGGCGCTGGAGAACCTGCACGAGCAGTTCGACGTGGAGACTCTGGCGGCCCGCGCGTACATGAGCCGACGCACGTTCGACCGGCGGTTCCGCTCGCTCACCGGCAGCGCACCGCTGCAGTGGCTGATCACCCAGCGGGTGCTTCAGGCGCAGCGGCTGCTGGAGACGTCGGACTTCTCCGTGGACGAAGTGGCAGGGCGCTGCGGCTTCCGCTCGCCGGTCGCGCTGCGCGGGCACTTCCGCCGCCAGCTCGGCTCCTCCCCGGCCGCGTACCGGGCCGCCTACCGGGCCCGTAACCCCCAGGCCGTACCGCCGCCGGAACCCCCCACGGTGCCGGCGCCGCGGCGCCCGCAGCCACCCGGCGGCAGCGCGCCCGCGGGGGTCGCGGGCGGCGCGGGAGGCGGCCTGGACGCCGCCGAGAAGCCGCAGTCCGACGCGTACGCGCCCGGCCACCCCGAGCCGCACCCGCCGCGGCACCGGGGCGCCCTCGTGCGGCGCGCGACCGTGCCGGGACAGCGGGACCGGCACGTAGGGTGAGGGCCATGAACGATCGGATGGTCTGGATCGACTGCGAGATGACGGGCCTCTCGCTGACCGACGACGCGCTCGTCGAGGTGGCCGCGCTCGTCACCGACTCGGAGCTGAACGTGCTCGGTGACGGCGTCGACATCGTCATCCGGCCCCCGGCCGCGGCCCTCGCCTCCATGCCCGACGTCGTACGCGCCATGCACACGGCCTCCGGCCTGCTCGACGAGCTGGCCGGCGGCACGACGCTGGCGGACGCGGAGCGCCAGGTGCTGGCCTACGTACGCGAGTTCGTCCCCGAGCCGGGCCGCGCCCCGCTCTGCGGCAACTCCGTCAGCACCGACCGCGGCTTCCTCAGCCGGGACATGCCGAACCTGGAGGGCCACCTGCACTACCGCATCGTGGACGTCTCCTCGGTCAAGGAGCTGGCCCGCCGCTGGTACCCGCGGGCCTACTTCAACAGCCCCGAGAAGGCGGGCAACCACCGCGCCCTCGCGGACATCCGGGAGAGCATCGCCGAACTCCGCTACTACCGCGAGGCGGTCTTCGTCCCCCCACCGGGCCCGGATTCGGAGACCGCCAAGGGCATCGCGGCCCGGCACACCCTGGCGGCGGACGGCTCGTAGCCAAGCCCTCCGGGGCGGGAAAGCCGGAAGCGAGCACCGTCTGCGACCCTGTACACTTCTAGTCGGCCGGTGCGGAAGCATCAGCTCACGGTGGGTGTAGCTCAGATGGTAGAGCACCTGGTTGTGGTCCAGGTGGCCGCGGGTTCAAGTCCCGTCACTCACCCTCACGAAAGCGCAGGTCAGGCCCGGTACTCCGATGCGGAGTACCGGGCCTGACTGCGTTGTGCGGCTGCCGTGCCGGGAGGCTGTTACTCCGGGAGCCAGTCCTTGAGGTTCATGAGCCTGTCGTTGAGCACGGTGACGTCGGCGCCAGGGGCGGCGTCCGTGACGTAAACCTTCTTCGTGTAGGTGGCGTCGTCCAGGCCGGCGAAGGCGATGCGGCTGCCGTCGGGGGAGAAGACCGGGGTGAAGGCGTAGACCGGGAGCGGCAGGCTGAGGGAGGCTCCGGTGGTCACGTCGACGGACCGCAGGCCGTAGCCCGTGGAGTAGACGATGCGCTGGCTGTCGGCGGACCAGTCGGCCGGTGTGGACTCGCCGCCCCGGTGGTCGGTGGTCAGAGCGCGGACCTCGCGTGACGCCAGATGCATCACGTAGGGGTCCCGGCCGCACTCCTTGTAGTCTCCTTCGTACCAGCAGGTGGTCCGCATGAAGGCGAGGCTCTTGCCGTCGGGGGAGAACGAGGCGTCGTGGCCGCGTGTGTTGTCGAGCACCTCGCGGCCCGTGCCGTCCGGGGCGATCCACTCCAGCCTCTCGGTACGGAAGAGGACGTGCTTGCCGTCCGGCGCCCAGACCGCCTCGTCGGGCGTCTCCGTCGTCCCCTCGACCAGCACGCGCGCGTTGCCGCCGTCGGCGTCCGCTATCCAGAGGTCCCTGACGTACCTGCAGCCCTCGTGCTGGGGTATGCACTCGTCCCGGAGCTGGATGTAGATCAGTTGAGAGCCGTCGGGGGAGAGGGCGCCGCTCCCCGCGTTCCGGGGTAGGGCCCGGGTGTCGGTGACGGTTCCGGTCGTCGGGTCCAGCGCGACCAGCAGCTGGGGCTCCTCCGTGTAGTCCAGCGCGACGATCCGGCCCTCCCCCGTCGTCTCGTCGGCCGTGGCGCTTCCTCCCAGCGCCAGGCTCGTGGCGACGACGAGGGCGAGTGCTAACGCGGCGTGTCTGGGTCGCATCTGCGTCCCTTCCCTGGATTCGCGGGCCGGCCGTCCCGGCCCCACCAGGGACAGCGCACCCCGGCCGGGAAACGTCACGCCCCGGATCCCCGGAGGCATGGGGGAGGGCGGTTCAGGCGGAGGGGGCGGCGCGGCGGGCGGCGTAGGTGCGGGCCTTGGCGCGGTTGCCGCAGCCCTGCATCGAGCACCAGCGCTTGCTGCGGTTCTTCGACGTGTCCCAGAACACCTCGTGGCAGGTGTGCTCCGCGCAGCGCTTGAGGCGGGCGGCGTCGCCGGTGATCGTCAGCGTGCTCCAGGCGAGGGCCAGCTCCGTGAGCGCGCGCTCGGTGTCCGTGAGGCCGGGGGCGGGGACGGGGGTGCCGTCGGCGGTGAGGTGGAGCGGGAAGCGGGTGAGGGCCGCGTCGGCCGCTGCCGTGACGGCGGGGTCGGGGGTGTCGCCGACGTGGGTGCCCAGGTGCTCGCGGATGCCGGCGCGGAGGGCGACGGCCGCCGCGTGCAGGGCGGGGCCGGGGGTGCCGGCGACGGGCAGGTCGTGGGCCGTCAGCCAGCCGGCCAGTTCGTCCGGGGTGCTCAGCGTGTCCGTACCGGCATGGATGTCGAGGGTGTTGGCGAAGTCGGCCACCAGCTCGGCGGCCCGGGGAGGCGCGCGCATGCGGTCCACTTTACCGGCTATCGCGTTTGGTGGTAACTTCGCCTCACCGGTAAACGGCTTAGGCGGTTAGAGGGGGGCGTCATGGGTGCATCCGGGGTTCTGGAGGACGACCGGCTACGGGGCGGGCGCGACGCCGGGCGCCGCAACACCGCCGTGCTCGTCGCGTTCACCGCCGTCACGAACCTCGCCGACGGCGTCGTGAAGATGGCCCTGCCGCTGCTCGCCGTCCGCGCCGGCGGCTCTCCCGCGCAGGTCACCGGGGTGGCGCTGGCGATCTCCCTGCCCTGGCTGCTCGTCGCCCTGCATGCCGGCGTGCTCGTCGACCGCGTCGACCGCCGCCGGCTGCTGTGGATCGTCAACGTGCTGCGGCTGCTCGCGATGGTGCCGCTGCTCGCCGCCGCGGCGAGCGGTGATCTGTCCCTCGCGCTGCTGGCCGCCGCCGGCGCGGCCCTCGGCATAGCCGATGTCGTCGCCTCCACGGCGGCCACCGCCCTCGTCCCCGCCGCCGTCCCGCCCGCCGGGCGGGACAAGGCGAACGCGTGGATGGCCGGGGCGGAGACGGTGTTCAGCGAGTTCGCCGGGCCGTTCGTCGGCGGGCTGCTCATCGCGCTGGGTGCGGGGTGGGCGCTGGGCGCGACCTGGGCCGCGTACGCCGCGGCGGCGCTCGTGCTGCTGCTGCTCGTCGGGCGGTTCCGGGCCGGTGTCGCGGCGTACGAGAACGGTGGCGGGGAGGAGATGCGTGCGACCACCGTCAACGGGCAGATCGCCGAAGGGCTCCGCTACCTCTGGCGGCACCGCCTGCTGCGCTCCCTCTCCCTCATCCTCACCGTCCTCTCCGGCACCTGGGGCGCCTGGCTCGCGCTCATCCCGCTGTACGCGACCCGGGACATGGGCCTGCCCCCCGGCGCGTACGGCGTCCTGCTCAGCGCGCTCGGCATCGGCGGGCTCCTCGGCGCCGTCACCGTGACCCGGCTCAACCGGATGCTGGGCCGCCGCCGGGTGATGCTCGCCGACCTCTTCGGCACCGCCGCGATGGCCGCCGTCCCGGCGCTCACCGCCGACGCGCGCGCCGTCGCCGCGGCGGCGTTCCTCGGCGGGCTCGGCGGCACGCTGTGGACGGTCAACAGCCGCACGGTCATCCAGCGGGCGGTGCCGGACGCGATGCTCGGCCGGTTCAGCTCCGCGAACCGGATGTTCGCCTGGGGCGCGATGCCGCTGGGCGCCGGGCTGGTCGGGCTGCTCGCGGAACTCGCCGGGCCGCGGGCGGCGTTCGGCTTCTTCGCGGTGGCCTCGCTGCTGACCGTGCCCTTCTTCCTGCGGGCTGCCGCCCGGGGCGCGGAAGCGCTGCGCTGAGCCCTCGGCCGGGATTTTATCGCGGGGGATGTCGAGAACCGGCGCGCGGCTCCGTCCCCGGGGTGAACGCGGCCCACAATGGGCCGTACCTCAGCAAGGAGAAGATCATGGCCAAGTACCTGCTGCTCAAGCACTACCGGGGCGCGCCCGAGGCGGTCAACGACGTGCCGATGGACCAGTGGGAGCCGGAGGAGGTCACGGCCCACATCCAGTACATGCGTGACTTCGCCGCCCGGCTGGAGGCGACCGGCGAGTTCGTCGGCGAGCAGGCGCTCGCCCCCGAGGGCACCTTCGTCCGCTACGACGGCGAGGGCCGGCCCCCGGTCACCGACGGACCGTTCGCCGAGACCAAGGACCTGATCGCCGGCTGGATGGTGATCGACGTCGAGACCTACGACCGCGCGCTGGAGCTGGCCGCCGAGCTGTCCGCCGCGCCCGGCGCGGGCGGCAAGCCGATCCACGAGTGGCTGGAGATCCGTCCGGCCTACGGTGTGCAGGCCCCGGCCGCCGAGTGAACGAGTCGCTGCTGCGGGAGCTGGTGCCGGAGGTCATCGGGGTCCTCGTCCGCCGCGGAGCAGACTTCGCGGCGGCCGAGGACGCCGTGCAGGACGCCCTGGTCGAGGCCGTACGCGGCCGGCCGGACGACGACGCGCCGCGGGACCCCAAGGGGTGGCTGATCACGGTGGCGTGGCGCAAGTTCCTCGACACCGTACGGGCCGAAAGCTCCCGGCGGCGGCGCGAGGAACGGGTCGAGGCCGAACCCGTGCCGGACGGGGGCGGGTCGGTGGACGACACGCTCCAGCTCTACTTCCTGTGCGCGCACCCGTCCCTGACCCCGGCCTCGGCCGTCGCGCTCACGCTGCGCGCGGTCGGCGGCCTGACCACGCGGCAGATCGCGCGCGCCTATCTGGTGCCGGAGACGACCATGGCCCAGCGGATCAGCAGGGCCAAGCGGACCGTCTCCGGCGTCCGGTTCGACCGGCCCGGCGACGTCGGCACCGTGCTGCGCGTGCTGTACCTGGTCTTCAACGAGGGCTACTCCGGCGATGTCGACCTCTCCGCCGAGGCGATCCGGCTCACCCGGCAAGTGGCGGCCATGACCCGCCACGAGGAGGCCGCGGGGCTGCTGGCGCTCATGCTGCTCCACCACGCGCGGCGGGCGGCGCGGACCGGCCCGGACGGCAGGCTCGTACCGCTCGCCGAGCAGGACCGCGGGCTGTGGGACACCGGGCTGATCGCCGAGGGCGTCGGGATCCTCCAGGCCGCGCTGGCCCGGGACCGGCTGGGCGAGTTCCAGGCGCAGGCGGCGATCGCCGCGCTGCACGCCGACGCCCCGAAGGCGGCGGAGACGGACTGGGTGCAGATCGTGGAGTGGTACGACGAGCTGGTACGTCTCACCGGCAGCCCGGTGGCCCGGCTCAACCGGGCGGTTGCGGTGGGCGAGGCCGACGGGGCGCGGGCGGGGCTGGCGGCGCTGGCGGAACTCGACCCGTCGCTGCCGCGGTACGCGGCGGTGGCGGCGTACCTGCACGAGCGGGACGGCGACGTGGAGACGGCGGCCCGGCTGTACGCCCAGGCGGCCGCTGCGGCGCCGAACATACCGGAACGTGACCACCTGACGCGGCAGGCGGCGCGGCTCAACGCGCGGCTGCGGGGGTGAAGGGGCGGTCGGTTCGGCGGGGTCGGCTGAGGGGCGGTCGACTGAGGCGGTTGACGGAGGAGTCGTGCCGAGGGGCCGGCTGAGGGTCCGCCGGGGCGCGGGTTCTGTCGGTGGGGCGGCCTACCCTGGGGCGGGTGCGAGGGGGACACGCGAAGGGGGACACGTAGGGGCGTGGCGGGGGCATGAGGGGGACGTGGGGCGGGGCACGTCCCCCGGCTGCTACCTCTCCGCGTACGGGGCCAGCGGGTTGCGCAGCGTGCCCACCAACTGCAGCGCCGCCGACGGGTCCGTCAGGTCGACCATCTGCCGGTTGTCCCGCAACTGGAGCCTGTTGAGGCACGACAGCGCGAACTCCGGCGCGAACAGGTCATGCCGCTCGAACCGGTCCGCGAGGTCCGGCACCGCCGCCCGGTAGTCCCGCGCGCACGCCGCGACCGTCCGCCAGAAGTCCTCCTCGGCCAGCACCCCCGCCTCGTCCAGCAGCGGTGCCAGGAAGCGGAAGAAGCAGTCGAAGACGTCCGTGAAGACCGACAGCAGTTGCATGTCGTCGGGGACCTCGGCGCGGATGCGCTCCGCCGCCGGCGGCAGCGGCAGGTCCGGGTCCATGACCACGACCTCCTCCGCGATGTCCTTGAACAGCGCGCGCCGCACCGCCCCCGTCTCGTCCAGCACGAGGATGACGTTCTCGCCGTGCGGCATGAACGCCAGCCCGTACGCGTAGAAGGCGTGCAGCAGCGGCGTCAGATACGCGTCGAGATACCGCCGCAGCCACACCTCGGGCGCCAGCCCCGAGCCCTCGATCAGCGCCGCCGCCAGCGGCCGGCCCGCGCGGTCGGTGTGCAGCAGCGCCGCCATCGTGGCCGGCCGCTCGCCCTCGGCGAGCCCCGGCACCGGGCTCTCGCGCCACAGCGCGGCGAGCATCTTGCGGTACGGCGAGCCGGGGGCGGTGGCGGCCTCGTACGCCTCGTGGCGGTAGCCGACGGCGGCCAGTTCGCGCAGGATCTCCAGGCCCGTGCCGCGCAGCACCTCGTCCTGGTCGACCAGCCCCGCGACCCAGTCGTTGATCGCCGGGGTGGCCTCCATGTACGCGGCCGACAGCCCGCGCATGAAGCCCATGTTGAGCACGGACATCGCGGTCTTGACGTAGTGCCGCCGCGGCGTGGAGGTGTTGAAGAAGGTCCGTATCGACTGCTGCGGCTGGTACGTGTCCGCGCTCTCGCCGAGGTACACGAGCCGGCGCGTGGCGACCTCGCCCGCGAAGGTGACGGAGAGCTTGTGCTCCCACTGCCAGGGGTGCGCGGGCATCAGCAGGTAGTCGTCCGGGTCCAGGCCCAGGGCCCGCAGCCGGGCCGCGAAGCCGTCGAGCACGGCCGGCCCCAGCTCCGCGCGCAGCAGCGTGTCGTAGTCGAGGTCGGCGGCGCAGGTGAAGGTCGCCCGGTCGCGGTGGGCGGCGAGCCAGACGAGGCGGGTGCGGGCGCCCGTCTCCGGGGCATACGCGCGGTAGTCCGCCGCGCCCAGGCCGAGGCGCCCGTTGTTGGCGACGAAGCAGGGGTGGCCCTCCGTCATCCCCGCCTCGATCCGCTGGAAGTCCGCGGCCGCCAGGTCGGCGTCCTCGGGCCCGGTGAGCTTGTACGCGGTGCTCGCCAGCGTGGACGTGATCTCCTCCAGGTACACCGGCAGCACCTCGGCGCTCAGCCCCAGCGGTCCCCGGAGTTCGGCGAAGAACCGCAGCGCGTCGAGCCCCGAGCCCTCCGGCGGGTCGCCGGGGGCGTGGCGGGACACGGTGCGCGGGTCGACGCGCCAGTGGTCCAGCGCGTAGCGCCGGGCCTCGAAGCGGTATTCGGCGTCCCCCGCCCGGAGCGCGTACGAGCCGACCCCCCGCGGCTCCGGCGTCAGCAGCCGCTCGTGGGCGAACTCCCCGATGGCCTTGGCCAGCAGCCGGCGGGTGGCCTCCGCCCAGCGGCCGGGGGTGAGGTGCCCGGTGGCGTCGAAGGGTTCGGCCGCCTGCTTGGCGGCGAACTGCTCGCGGGTGCAGAAGCTCAGCAGCGCTTCCTTGCCCGGCTTCCCCGGGGCGCCCGGTATCCGTACGCGGCGCGCGACGCGGAAGCCCACGGCCTCGTTGAGCGCGTGCACCGCGGTGTTGCGCGCGTCGGGCTCGACCACGACCCGGCGCACCGCCGGGTCCGCGAACAGCCACTCCATCACCGCCGTGATCACCGCCCGGGTGAAGCCGTGCACGGGGGTGTCCGCCGGTGCGGTGAGGAAGTGCATCCCGACGTCGCCGTCCTCGGCGGCGTAGACGCCGGTCAGCTCGCGGTGCGCCGGGTCGTAGCGCTCGGCGAGGAAGGCGGGGGTGCCGTCGGCGAGGCCCAGGAAGGCGTCGTGGTGCGGATCGGCGGCGATCCGTGCGTACTCCTTCTCGACCTCCTCCGGCGTGCACCCCTGCATCAGCCAGAACGCGGCCTTGGGGTGGGTGACCCAGGTGTGCAGCAGCGGCGCGTCCAGGACCGGGTCCAGGGGGCGCAGGGTGAGTTCCATCAGACCGGCGCTCCGAACTCCTGGAAGGCGATGGACTTCTCGACGGGGTAGACCTCGCGGCCGGTCATCTCCCGGATGATGCAGGAGTTGCGGTACGCGGCCATGCCGAGGTCGGGGGCGGCGAAGCCGTGGGTGTGCAGCTCGGCGTTCTGGACGAAGACCTCGCGGCCCGCGTGGTCGACGGTGTAGTTGCGGGCGACGGCGAAGCGCCCCTGCTCGTCGCGCGCGAGCCGGTCGGCGATGCCGGCGAGGAAGGGCGGCTCGGCATAGCGGTAGCCGGTGGCCAGCACCAGGCCCTGGGTGGCCAGTTCGAAGTCGCGGCCCTGCTCCTCGTGGCGCAGCCCCAGGGTGTACGTGCCGTCCGCGTACCCGGCGGTGACGAGGGCGGTGTTGGTGAGCAGCCGGGTCGGCACGGGGCCGCGGCGGGACTTGACGTACAGCAGGTCGAAGATGGCGTCGATCAGCTCGGTGTTGATGCCCTTGTAGAGGCTCTTCTGCGCGGGGTTCAGCCGGTCGCGGACGGGCGGGGGCAGCGCGTGGAAGTAGTCGACGTACTCGGGGGAGGTCATCTCCAGCGTCAGCTTGGTGTACTCCAGCGGGAAGAACCGCGGCGAGCGGGTCACCCAGGTGAGGTGGTAGCCGTCGGGGCCGAGGTCCTGGAGCAGGTCGTAGTAGATCTCGGCGGCGCTCTGCCCGCTGCCGACGATCGTGACCGACTCCTTGGCGCGCAGCCGCTCGCGGTGCTCCAGATAGCGGCTGTTGTGGAGGACGTCGCCGCCGAGGCCGCGGCACGGCTCGGGCACGTACGGCGGGGTGCCGGTGCCCAGGACGAGGCGGCGTCCGCGGTAGGTGCCGCGCGGGGTGCGGACGACGTACGTGCCGTCCGCCGCGTCCCGTACGACGGCGGTGACCTCCTCGCCGAAGCGGACGCCCGGGAGTTTGGCGGCGGCCCAGCGGCAGTAGTCGTTGAACTCCTCGCGCAGGGGATAGAAGCTCTCGCGGATGTAGAAGGAGTACAGCCGCCCGGTCTCCTTCAGGTAGTTCAGGAAGGAGTACGGGGACGTGGGGTCGGCCAGCGTGACGAGGTCCGACATGAACGGCGTCTGGAGCGTGCTGCCTTCGATGAACATCCCGGAGTGCCAGTCGAAGTCGGGCTTGCGCTCCAGGAAGACGCCGTCGAGGCCGTCGACCGGCGCGGTCAGACAGGCCAGGCCCAGGTTGAACGGGCCGAGGCCGACGGCGACGAAGTCGTGGACGCGGTCCTCAGCGGGCGGGGAGGGCGGAGACTGCGGGGACTTCGGGGGCCGCGGAGGCGGCGGGGACGTCGGGGACAAGGGATTCTCCGGTGTGGTCGGCGGCGTGCGCGGCTATGAGGTCGAGGACGGCGGCCAGGTCCTCGGTCGTGGTCTCGGGGTTGAGCAGCGTGAACTTCAGGTGGTGCCGGCCGTCGACCTTGGTGCCCGCGACCATCGCGGCACCGGAGGCGGCCAGCCGTTCTCGGGCGTGCAGGTTGGCGGCGTCGACGAGAGCGGGGTCGGTGCCGGCCGGGCCTCCAGGGACGTAGCGGAAGACCAGCGTCGACAACTGCGGCCGGACCACGACCTCGAAGCGGGGGTCCGCGTCCAGCAGCCGCCACCCGGCCCCGGCGAGGTCGCAGACCTCGTCGAAGAGCGCGCCCACGCCGTCGGCGCCCATGACACGCAGCGTCAGCCACAGCTTGAGCGCGTCGAACCTGCGGGTGGTCTGGAGTGACTTGTCGACCTGGTTGGGGATCTGCTCGGCGGCCATGCGCTCGGGGTTGAGGTAGTCCGCGTGGTACGTCGCGTGCCGCAGGGTCGCCCGGTCCCGTACCAGCACGGCCGAGGAACTGACCGGCTGGAAGAAGGACTTGTGGAAGTCGACGGTCACCGAGTCGGCGCGCTCGATGCCGGCGAGCAGGTGCCGGCGGCGGCCCGAGACCAGCAGCCCGCAGCCGTACGCCGCGTCCACGTGCAGCCACACGCCGTACCCGGCGCACAGCCCGGCGAGCTGCGCCAGCGGGTCGACGCTGCCGAAGTCGGTGGTACCCGCGGTGGCGACGACGGCCATGGGGACGAGGCCGTCGTGCTGGAGCTCCGCGAGCGCCGCGGCCAGCGCGGCGGGCCGCATCCGGCGCTCCGCGTCGCACGGCACCTCGACGACGGCCTCCTCGCCGAGGCCGAGCAGCGCGGCGGACTTGCGGACGCTGAAGTGGCCGTGCTCGGAGGCGAGGATGCGCAGCCGGGGGAGGATCTCGGCGGTGCGCAGCCCGGCGCCCCGCTGTTTGCGCACGCCGTCGCACGCCTCCTCGCGGGCGAGCAGCAGGGCGTGCACGTTGGACTGGGTGCCGCCGGAGGTGAACACGCCGTCCGCGGCCGGACCGAGGCCGATGCGGGCGGCGGTCCAGTCGACGAGGCGGCGCTCGATGAGGGTGGCGCCGGCGGACTGGTCCCAGGTGTCCAGGGAGGAGTTGACGGCGGAGAGCACCGCCTCGCCGAGCACGGCGGGGATGACGACGGGGCAGTTGAGGTGGGCGAGGTAGCGCGGGTGGTGGAAGTAGACGGCGTCGCGCAGGTAGAGCCGGTCCAGCTCGGCCAGCGCGGCGCCGGCGTCACCGAGGGGGAGGTCGAGGTCGACGGCGTCGACGACCGGGGCGAGGGCGGGGGGTGTGATGCCCGTGAACGGGCGGTCTGCATGGGCCAGTCGGGCCGCGATGTGCTCGACGCCTGCGGTGACCGTACGACGGTAGGCGCCGGCGGTGCGGTCGTTGAGCAGGTGGGACCTCATGGGTGCTGTCCTCACGACGGGGGCAAGAAACTTAGGCAAGCCTAACCTAAGTAATCCGTCCCAGGGCTGCGGCCCCCGTCGTTTCGGCCACGCGTCGCCGGCTCATCCCGCCGCGTCTGCTTCCTCGGCCTCGTAGCGGAACTGGTCCTCGGAGGCGCCGCGGCGCCAGTAGCCGGTGAAGGCGACCGCCCGGCGGTCGAACTTCCGCTCCCGGACGAGCTGGCGGCGCAGCTCGCGCACCATCCCCGCCTCGCCCGCGAGCCAGGCGTACGGCGTCCCCGCGGGCAGGCCGGCGGCGCGCAGCGCGTCGACCACGCCGGTGGCGGGGCCGGTCAGCCAGGTGATCTCGGCGTCCGCGGCGGTGTGCAACGGGAGCGCGTCGTCGGCGTGCGGCACCCGTATCCAGGCCCGCACCGGAAGCCCGGCGGGCAGGGACTCCAGGATCGCCGCGGCGGCCGGCAGCGCGGTCTCGTCGGCGGCCACGATGACGTGATCCGCACCCGCGGGCAGCCGGAAGCGCACGCCGGTGTTGTCCGGCACGGCCGGGCCGAGCGCGATGATCCAGTCGCCGGGCTCGGCCTCGCTCGCCCACTGCGCGGCGGGGCCCGCGGGGTCGGTGTGCAGCACGAAGTCGATGTCGATCTCGCCGGGGCGCTGCGCGCGCACCGTGTACGAGCGCAGCACGGCCCGTACGCCGGGGTCGAGCGCGCGGTACTCGTCGAACCAGTCCGGACCCGTGGGCATCACCGGCTCCGTCTGGCCGGGTTGGGGCAGGAACAGCGACAGGCTCTGGTCCCGGCCGCCGGAGGTGAAGCCGTCGAGGCTGCCGGGACCGCCGGCGCCGTCGTCGCCGAAGGTGATGCGCAGGAGGGTGGGGCTGAGCCGCCGGGTGCGGGCGACGTCGAGGCGGAAGAAGCGGAACGGCTCGGCGGCGGCCGCAGCGGGCTCCGCCGTCTGCGTGGTCGGTTCCGTGGTCACGTCGGGCTCACCTTCCGGGCGGGTGCGGGGTCGCGGCCGCGTCCCGCGTACGGAAGGGCCGGCAACGTAGATTAGGCTAACCTAACCTAACTCCCGCGCACAGGTGCCGGAATCAGGCCATGAACCCCGCGTCCCGGTACGCCCGCGCCGCGCCCGGATGCAGCGGCGCCGGGACGGTGCGCCACGCCGTCGCGGGGTGGAACCCGGCCAGCGACGGGTGCACCCCGGGCAGCTCGCCGAGGGCGCCGAGCAGCAGCCGGGTCAGCGCGTACGCCGTCCCGTCCGCCAGCTCCGCCCGGACCACGAGGACGGTCTCGGCGAAGCACGTCGCCACGTCCCCGGAGTGCAGGCCCGGATACGTACCGGCCGGGATCACGCCGGGGGTGCAGCCGTAGCGGCGGGCGAGGTGGGAGCGCAGCTCCCGGGCAGCGGGGCGAGTTCGGGCCGCCGGTCGCCGCCGGCCGCGGCGGCGATGCCCGGCGCGGGCAGCGTCGGGTCAAGGCCGTGGAGTTCGCCACGGGGCCGGACGGCGACGACCCCGTGGACGCGGGCGCGGTACGCCGGATGCTGCTGCAGCCCGGCACCACGAAGGAGGTCCAGGGCCTCAGCGGGCCCCTCGGCTTCGACGCGTACGGGAACCCGAAGGACACGTCGATGGCGTACGTCGAGCTGCAGTGGCGGTCCGGCTTCCGCTACGTCCACAAGGCGCGGCTCTGGCCGTGAGCCCCGGGTGCCGTCCCGCCGTCAGGCCGTGGGCGGCAGGCCCAGCTCGCGGGCGATCAGCATGCGCTGCACCTCGCTGGTGCCCTCGCCGATCTCCAGGATCTTGGAGTCCCGCCACATCCGGGCCACCGGGTACTCGTTCATGAACCCGTACCCGCCGTGGATCTGGGTCGCCTCCCGCGCGTTGTCCACCGCCACCGTCGAGGTGTGCAGCTTCGCCAGCGCCGCCGCCTTCTTGAACGGCTCGCCGTGCACCAGCCGCGACGCCGCGTCCCGCCACGAGAGCCGGGCGGTGTGGGCGCGCAGCTCCATGTCGGCCAGCTTGAACTGGATGGCCTGGTTGGCGCCGATGGGCCGGCCGAAGGCGTGGCGCTGCTCCGCGTACGCCAGCGACTCGTCCACGCAGCCCTGCGCCAGACCGGTGGCCAGCGCGGCGATGGCGATGCGGCCCTCGTCCAGGATCCGCAGGAACTGGGCGTAGCCGCGCCCGCGTTCGCCCAGCAGGTTCGCGGCCGGGACGCGGACGTCGGAGAAGGACAGCTCGCGGGTGTCGGAGGCGTTCCAGCCGACCTTCGAGTACGGGGCGGCGACCGTGAAGCCGGGGGTGCCGGACGGCACGATGATCGCCGAGATCTCCGGCTTGCCCGACTCGCTCCTGCCGGTGACGGCGGTGACGGTGACCAGGCCGGTGATGTCCGTGCCGGAGTTGGTGATGAAGCACTTCGTCCCGTTGATCACCCACTCGCCGGTCGCCTCGTCCAGACGCGCCGTGGTCCGCGTACCGCCCGCGTCCGAGCCGCACTCCGGCTCCGTCAGCCCGAACGCGCCCAGCATCTCGCCGGAGCACAGCTTCGGCAGCCAGGTGCGCTTCTGCTCCTCCGTACCGAAGTGGTAGACGGGCATCGCGCCCAGCGAGCAGGCCGCCTCCAGCGTGATGGCCACCGAGGAGTCGACGCGCGCCAGCTCCTCCAGCACGACGCCGAGCGCCAGATAGTCGCCGCCCATGCCGCCGTACTCCTCGGGGAACGGCAGCCCGAAGAGGCCCATGCGGCCCATCTCGCGCACGATGTCGTACGGGAACTCGTGCCGCTCGTAATAGTCGCCGATCTTCGGCGCCACCACGTCGTGCGCGAACTCCTCGACGGTGCGGCGGAGCTGCTCCAGCTCGGGGGAGAGGCGGTGGTCGAGGCTGGGCGTCATCGGGTCACTCCTTGTGGGAGAGGGCGGTCACGGTGCGGGACGGGCTCGGGCGGCCGAGGCGGCCGGCCATCCAGACGCTGGTGGCGACGAGCGCGTCGAGGTCGACGCCGGTCTCGACGCCGAGCCCCTGCAGCATCCACACGAGGTCTTCGGTGGCGAGGTTGCCGGTCGCGCTCCCGGCGAACGGGCAGCCGCCGAGGCCGCCTGCGGAGGCGTCCACGGTGGTGACGCCGTGCTGCAGCGCGGCGAGGGTGTTGGCCAGGGCCTGGCCGTACGTGTCGTGAAAGTGGACGCCGAGGCGGTCGACGGGGATGCCGTCCGCCGTGAGTGCGTCGAGCAGCGCCGAGACATGGCCGGGGGTGGCGACGCCGATGGTGTCGCCGAGGCTCAGCTCGTCGCAGCCCATGCCGGCCAGCGCGCGGGCGGTGCGTACCACCTGATCGAGGGGGACGGGGCCCTCCCAGGGATCGCCGAAGCACATCGAGAGATAGCCGCGGACGTGCAGACCGTCCGCCTTGGCCCGGGCGACGACCGGGGCGAACATCGCGAGCGACTCGTCGACGGTGCGGTTGAGGTTGCGGCGGGCGAAGGTCTCGGTGGCGCTGGCGAAGACGGCGACGCGGCGGGCACCGAGGGCGGTGGCGCGCTCCAGCCCGCGGATGTTGGGGACGAGGACGGGGAGGTCGACGCCGCCCGCGGCGGTCAGGCCGGCGAGGCGGGGGTACAGATCCTCGGCGTCGGCGAGCTGGGGGACCCACTTGGGGTGCACGAAGCTGGTCGCCTCGACGGTGGTGAGACCGGCGGCGGCGAGGCGGTGCACGAACGCGGCCTTGACGTCGGTGGGGACGGTGGCCTTCTCGTTCTGCAGGCCGTCGCGGGGGCCGACTTCGTGAATACGGACCCGGGCGGGCAGCCCGGCGGCGGGCACGCGCATGGGGAGGGGCCGGGGGGTCATCGCAGATCCTCCTGTTCGCCGTCCGATCCATCGCCCGATCCATCGTCCGGTACGCCGCCCGGCACGTCGTCCGGTACCACGAGGGCGAGGACCTGATCCATGGCCACGGTCCCGCCGGCGACGACATCCAGCTCGGTGACGGTGCCGGCGTGCGGGGCGGCGATGACGTGCTCCATCTTCATCGCCTCGACGACGAGCAGACTCTGCCCGGCGGCGACCCGGTCGCCCACGGCGGCCTTGACGACGGTCACGGTCCCGGGCATGGGCGCGGTGAGCGCGTCGGCCCCGGCGACGAGGGCACCGCCGCGGAGGGCGGCGTCGACGGGGTCGTGGTCGTGGAGATGCCAGACGTCGCCGTCGCGGCCGAGCCAGATCCCGCCGGGGGAGGCGGCGAAGCTGAACCGGTGGGTGACGCCGTCGAGTTCGAAGGTGACGGAGCCGCTTTCGCTCTGCCGGAGGCCGGCTCGTACCGGCGCCGCGTCGTCCCCCGTGCAGACCTCCGCCGCCGGCGTCAGACCCCGGATGCGTACCTCCACCGGATCCCGGCCCGCCCCGCGGAACCACCGCGTCGTCCACGCCGGCGGGCCGCCCGGGCGCCAGCCCGAGGGGTCCGCGAACGGGTCCGCCCAGCCGTCCGGGCCCGCCGGGCGGCGGGACGCCGACTCCAGCGCCGACTGCGCCAGCAGGGCCGCCGCCGTGTACGCCTCCGGCGGCACCGGGGCCGGCGCCAGGCCTGCTCCGGTGCGGTCCACCAGGCCCGTGTCCAGGTCGCCCGACGCCACCGCCGGGTGCGCCAGCAGCCGCCGCAGGAAGCCCGTGTTCGTGTCCAGGCCCAGCACCACCGTGTCCGCCAGCGCCGCCCGCAGCCGCCGCAGCGCCGCGGCCCGGTCCGGGCCCCACGCGACGACCTTCGCCAGCATCGGGTCGTACGCCGTGCCGACCTCCGTGCCCTTAAGGAGCCCCGAGTCGACCCGCACGCCCGGCCCCGACGGCTCGCGCAGCAGCCGGACCCGGCCCGCCGACGGCAGGAAGTCGACGCGCTCGCCGTCCTCCGCGACCCGCGCCGTCTCCGCGTAGATCCGCGCCTCCACCGCGTGCCCCTTCAGCGGCACATCCGCGGAGGTGAACGTCAGTTGCTCACCCGCGGCCACCCGGAGCTGCCACTCCACCAGGTCGAGACCCGTCACCAGCTCCGTGACCGGATGCTCGACCTGCAGCCGCGTGTTCATCTCCATGAAGTAGTACGCGACCGGCCCTCCGCCGCCGCCCGGCACGATGAACTCCACCGTCCCCGCGCCCGCGTACCCGCACGACCGCGCCGCCTCCACCGCCGCCGCGCCCATCGCCGCCCGCGTCGCCTCGTCCAGCAGCGGCGACGGCGCCTCCTCGACGATCTTCTGGTGCCGGCGCTGCAGTGAGCACTCCCGCTCCGCGAGGTGGACCACGTTGCCGTGGCCGTCCGCCAGCACCTGGATCTCGATGTGCCGCGGCCGGTCGATCCACCGCTCCACCAGGAGCGTGTCGTCGCCGAACGAGCCCCGCGCCTCGCGCCGCGCCCCCGCGATCTCGTCGGCCAGCGCGCCCTCGTCCCGTACGAGCCGCATGCCCTTGCCGCCGCCGCCCGCCGAGGGCTTCAGCAGCACGGGCAGGCCGATCTTCCGCGCCGCCGCCGCCAGTTCCCCGTCCGACAGGCCGCTGCCCGTCGAGCCCGGCACCACCGGCACGCCCGCCGCCCGTACCGTCTCCTTGGCGCGGATCTTGTCGCCCATCAGCTCGATCGCGTCCGCCGGCGGGCCGACGAAGACCAGCCCGGCCGCCACGCACGCACGCGCGAACTCCGCGTTCTCGGCGAGGAACCCGTACCCCGGGTGCACCGCCTCCGCGCCTGCCTCGCGTGCCGCGCGCAGCAGCTCGCCGGCCGACAGATAGCTCTCGATCCGCACCGCCGTGTCCGCCTCGCGCACATGCCGCGCGTCCGCGTCCGCGTCGGTGAACACCGCCGCGGAGCGGATGCCGAGCGCCCGCAGCGTACGGATGACCCGTACCGCGATCTCACCCCGGTTGGCCAGCAGAACCGTCTCGAACATCGCCACCCTCCCCCTCACATCCGGAAGACGCCGAAGCCCTGCGCCGCGCCGTCCCTGGCGGGCAGCGGCGCGTGGGCGCAGGCGGTCAGCGCGAGCCCGAGCACCCGGCGGGTGTCCAGCGGGTCGATGACGCCGTCGTCCCACAGGCGGGCCGTCGCGTAGTAGGCGTTGCCCTGCGTCTCGTACTGCTCGCGGACGGGCGCCTTGAACTCCGTCTCCTCCTCCGCCGACCACTCCTCGCCGCGCGCCTCCAACTGGTCGCGCTTGACGGTCGCGAGGACGGACGCGGCCTGCTCGCCACCCATGACGGCGATCTTCGCGTTGGGCCACATCCACAGGAAGCGGGGGGAGTAGGCCCGGCCGCACATCGAGTAGTTCCCGGCCCCGTACGAGCCGCCGATGACGACGGTCAGCTTCGGCACCCGGGTGCAGGCCACGGCGGTCACCATCTTGGCACCGTGCTTGGCGATGCCGCCGGCCTCGTAGCTGCGGCCGACCATGAAGCCCGAGATATTCTGCAGGAAGAGCAGCGGGATGCCGCGCTGGTCGCACAGCTCGATGAAGTGGGCGCCCTTCTGGGCGGACTCGGAGAAGAGGATGCCGTTGTTGGCGACGATGCCGACGGCGTGGCCGTGGATGCGGGCGAAGCCGGTGACGAGCGTCGTGCCGTACTCGGCCTTGAACTCCTGGAAGCGCGAGCCGTCGACCACCCGCGCGATGACCTCGCGCACGTCGTACGGCGTCCGCGAGTCGACCGGCACGACGCCGTAGAGGCCGGCGGGGTCGTGCTTGGGCTCCTGCGCGGCGCGTACGGACCAGGGGGGCGGGCCGGGTTCGGGGAGGGTGTCGACGATGCCGCGGACGATGCGCAGCGCGTGCGGGTCGTCCTCGGCGAGGTGGTCGGTGACGCCGGAGGTGCGCGCGTGCACCTCGCCGCCGCCCAGTTCCTCGGCGGTGACGACCTCGCCGGTGGCGGCCTTCACCAGGGGCGGGCCGCCGAGGAAGATCGTGCCCTGGTCGCGGACGATGACGGCCTCGTCGCTCATCGCCGGGACGTATGCGCCGCCCGCGGTGCAGGAGCCGAGGACGGCGGCGATCTGCGGGATGCCGGCGCCGGACATGCGGGCCTGGTTGTAGAAGATCCGGCCGAAGTGCTCGCGGTCGGGGAAGACCTCGTCCTGCATGGGCAGGAAGGCGCCGCCGGAGTCCACGAGGTAGACGCAGGGCAGCCGGTTCTCCAGGGCGATCTCCTGGGCGCGCAGGTGCTTCTTGACCGTCATCGGGTAGTACGTGCCGCCCTTGACGGTGGCGTCGTTGGCGATGACGACGCAGGCCCGGCCGCTGACCCGGCCGATGCCGGCGATGACGCCGGCGGCCGGCGCGGCGCCGCCGTACATCCCCTCGGCGGCGAGCGGGGCCAGCTCCAGGAACGGCGAACCGGGGTCGAGCAGGCCGTCGACGCGGTCGCGGGGGAGCAGCTTGCCGCGGGCGGTGTGCCGGGCGCGGGCCTTCTCGCCGCCGCCGGCGCGGGCGGCGGCGAGCTTGTCGTACAGCTCGTCGGCGAGCGCGCGGTGCGCCGCCTCGTTGGTCCGCCAGGCGTCGCCGGCCGGGCCGGCGGGGTCCGCGGCGGTCGTCAGCACGGGTGCGTGGTCCACGGGGGCGCGCCCTTCCCTAGATGAGCCCGTACGGCCGTACGAGCCGACAAGCAGGTTAGCTGTCGTTAACGCCGTGTGCCCAAGGTTAACGCTCACTAACCGGGCTGTCTACAATGGACCGCATGAGCACCGAGGCCCCCGCCCCCACCCGGCGCGAGCAGATCCTGAAGGAGGCCGCGCGCCTCTTCGCGGACCGCGGCTTCCATGGGGTCGGCGTGGACGAGATAGGCGCGGCGGTCGGCATCAGCGGCCCGGGTCTGTACCGGCACTTCGCGGGCAAGGACGCCATGCTCGCGGAGCTGCTGGTCGGCATCAGCGAGCGGCTGCTGGAGGCCGGCCGCGCGCGGGCGGCGGTGCGCGGGGCGGGCCCGGACGCGCCGCTGGACGCGCTGATCAGCGGGCACATCGACTTCGCGCTGGACGACCGCCCGCTGATCACCCTGCACGACCGCGAGCTGGACCGGCTGCGTGACGAGGACCGCAAGCTGGTGCGCCAGTTGCAGCGGCAGTACGTCGAGCTGTGGGTCGACGTCGTACGGGAGGTCTACCCGGCCCTGACCGAGGGCGCGGCCCGTACCGCGGTCCACGCGGTCTTCGGCCTCCTCAACTCCACCCCCCACCTCGGCGCCCGCGGCACCCTCCCGGACCGCGCCGCCACCGCCGCGCTCCTCCACCGGCTGGCCCGGGGCGCCTTCGCGGCGGCCCCGCAGCCGGAGCTGTGACCGCCGCCGCACGGGCGCGGCCTGGACAGCCGTGGTGACCCGCAGGTAACTTCGACGGCGAGGTGCTGAGCAAGCGCTTAGTCGGAGCTGGCCGGGAGGCGAGGACCATGCGGCGGACGGTGTTCAACGAGGACCACGAGGCGTTCCGCGAGACCATCCGGGACTTCATCGCCGCCGAGGTCGTGCCGTACTACCCCGACTGGATGGAAGCCGGCGCCGTCCCCCGCGAGCTGTACAAGAAGCTCGGAGAGCTCGGGGTCTTCGGCATCGAGGTGCCCGAGGAGTACGGCGGGGCCGGGGAGCACAGCTTCAAGTTCAACGCCGTCATCAGCGAGGAGTGCGCCCGCGCCGGCGTCTCCTTCGGCGGCTCCTCCGTCCACACCGCCCTCTGCCTGCCGTACCTGCTCAAGTACGGCAGCGAGGAGCAGAAGCGCCGCTGGCTGCCCGCCTTCGTCTCCGGCGACATGATGACCGCCATCGCCATGACCGAGCCCGGCACCGGCTCCGACCTCGCGGGCATGAAGACCACCGCGAAGCTCTCCGCCGACGGCACGCACTACGTGCTCAACGGCGCCAAGACCTTCATCACCGGCGGCGTCCAGGCCGACCGCGTCCTGGTCTGCGCCCGCACCGCCCCGCCGACCCCCGAGGACCGCCGCGGCGGCATCTCCATCCTCGTCGTCGACACCTCCTCCGCCGGCTACGCCGTGGGGCGCAAGCTCGACAAGCTGGGGCTGAAGTCCTCCGACACCGCCGAGCTGAGCTTCACCGATGTCAAGGTGCCCGTCGCCGACCTGCTCGGCGAGGAGGGCAAGGCGTTCACGTACCTGACCCACAACCTCCCGCAGGAGCGCCTCGGCATCGCCGTCGGCGCGTACGCCCAGGCGGCCGCGGCCGTGCGGTTCGCGGTGGAGTACGTCAAGGAGCGCACGGTCTTCGGCCGGACGGTGGCGGAGTTCCAGAACACCAAGTTCGTCCTCGCCGACTGCAAGGCCGAGGTCGACGCCATGGAGGCGTACGTCGACCGCGCGCTGGACGCGCACGACGCCGGCGACCTGAGCGTCGCCGACGCCGCCGCCGTCAAGCTCTTCTGCACCGAGCGCGCCGCCGTCGTCATCGACAAGTGCCTGCAACTGCACGGCGGCTACGGCTACATGCACGAGTACCCCATCGCCCGCCTCTACGCCGACACCCGCGTCACCCGCATCTACGGCGGCACCAGCGAGGTCATGCGCTCCATCGTCGCCAAGTCGATGGGCCTGTAGGGCCGCGGGCTCTGCGAGACTCGCCCCATGGACGACGCCGCCCTCACCGAACTGGTCGACCTGCTGGACCTGGAGCAGATCGAACAGGACATCTACCGCGGCCACTCCCGCGCCGCCGTCGTTCCGCGGGTCTTCGGCGGGCAGGTCGCCGCGCAGGCGCTGGTCGCCGCCGGCCGCACCGTGCCCGCCGACCGGCCGCCGCACTCGCTGCACGCCTACTTCCTGCGCCCCGGCGACCCCGGCGCGCCCCTCGTCTACACCGTCGACCGCATCCGCGACGGCCGCTCCTTCGCCACCCGCCGCGTCGTCGCCGTCCAGCACGGCCAGCCGATCTTCCACCTGTCCGCGTCGTTCCAGCTCCACGAGGAGGGCCTGGAGCACCAGGTGCCCATGCCGCCGGCGCCCGACCCCGAGACGCTGCCCACCGCCGAGGAGGCGCTGCCGCGCTACGCCGTCAACTTCCGCGACCCCGCCCTCGCGCGCCGGCTGCTGGAGGCACGCGCCGCGGTCGACCTGCGGTACGTCGAGCCGCCGCCGTGGGGCGGCGAGGCCGGGGTGCCGCGGGAGCCGCGCTCGCAGGTGTGGTTCCGTACCAACGGCAAGCTCGCCGGTGCCATCGACACCCCGCTGCTGCACGTCTGCCTGATGACGTACGTCTCGGACATGACCCTGCTCGACTCCGTGCTGCTCGCGCACGGCCGCGGCGGCTGGGCCGTCGGCGACGTCGTGGGCGCGAGCCTGGACCACGCGATGTGGTTCCACCGGCCGTTCCGCGCGGACGAGTGGCTGCTGTACGACCAGGAGTCGCCGACGTCGCAGGGCGGGCGCGGGCTGAGCACGGGGCGGATCTTCACCCGCGACGGGCGGCTGGCGGCGTCGGTGATCCAGGAGGGCGTGATCCGCGTCCCGCGGACCTGACGGCCGTACGGGACCGGGCCCCCCTCGCCCCTACGCAGCCGCCACATATCCGGGCCCGGCCCGCTACTGCGGCTCCAGCCCCGCCGCCGCCAGCAGGTACGCCGTCATCAGCGGGTACGCCCCCGGATCCGCGACGTGGTCGTCCAGCGGCACCGCCACCGCGAGGGTGCCCTCCGCCTCGCCGAGGAACAGCGCCGGGTCGTTGCAGTCCGCGTACCCCACCGCGTGCACGCCGCGCTGCGCCGCGCCGCCCGCCCAGCCGTGGTCGGCGACCACCAGGTCGGGCAGCGGCTCGCCGGCCCGCTCCAGCGCGTCGAGGATCTGCCGCACGGGCTGCGGCGCGTGCGTGTGCCACAGCGTCGCGCCCCGCTCCAGCACGGCCACGTCGCAGAACTGCTGGACGTTGCCGTACGTGCCGTCGTCGCCCTCGCCGGTCCGCAGCCCGGGCGGCACCGTGACGATGTCGCAGCCCGCCGCGCGCAGCGCCGCCGCCGTCCTGCTGTGCACCTCCAGCAGCCCGCCGGGGTGGCCGGTCGCCACAAGCACCCGGTGCCCGCCCTCGGCGGCCTTGCGCAGCTCGGCCGCCATCCGGTCCAGGCCGTCCACGGTCAGCTCGGGGTCGATCCGGTCCTGGCCGTGGGTGTGCGCGGGGTCGGCGACGACGCCGACGCGCTCGGCCATGACGGCCAGCACGTCGCGCTCGTCGGACCAGCGGTCGCCGAGGTCGAGACCGAGCCAGAAGCGCAGGTTGCCCTGGCTCAGCTCGCGGTAGTGGCGCAGGTTTCCCTCGCGGGGCGTGGCGACGTCGCCCGCGATCCGGGTGCGTACGAGGTGGTCGACGAGGGCGGGGCGGCTGGGTGCGTCAGGCAGGGACATGAGGGCCATGGTGTCATTGTCACCCGGACACATGTACGGGGGCGCAAGTGTCCACTCTGTACAGCGGCCACCGCGCTGCCCTGCGCTTATCGTCGAAGACATGAGCAGCACCGGCACCCCCCGCGGCCCCGTCGACTCCTCCCGCGTCCCGCGCTACGCGGGCCCCGCCACCTTCGCCCGGCTGCCCCGCCTGGACGAGGTGGGGCGTACGGACGTCGCCGTCGTCGGCGTCCCCTTCGACAGCGGCGTCTCCTACCGTCCCGGCGCCCGCTTCGGCGGCAACGCGATCCGCGAGGCGTCCCGGCTGCTGCGCCCGTACAACCCGGCGCAGGACGCCGCGCCCTTCGCGCTGGCCCAGGTCGCGGACGCGGGGGACATCGCCGTCAACCCGTTCGACATCGGCGAGGCGGTGGCCACCGTCGAGGGCGCGGCCGACGAGCTGCTGGCCACCGGCGCCCGGCTGATGACCCTCGGCGGCGACCACACCATCGCGCTGCCGCTGCTGCGTGCGGTCGCCCGCCGGCACGGGCCGGTCGCACTGCTGCACTTCGACGCGCACCTGGACACCTGGGACACCTACTTCGGCGCCGCGTACACCCACGGCACGCCGTTCCGGCGCGCGGTGGAGGAGGGCGTGGTCGACACCGCGGCGCTCTCGCACGTCGGCATCCGCGGCCCGCTCTACGGGCGCAAGGACCTGGACGACGACGAGAAGATGGGCTTCGGCATCGTCACCTCGGCGGACGTGATGCGCCGCGGCGTGGACGAGGTCACCGACCAGCTCCGGCAGCGGATCGGGGACCGGCCGCTGTACGTGTCCGTCGACATCGACGTCCTGGACCCGGCGCACGCCCCGGGCACCGGCACCCCGGAGGCCGGCGGGCTCACCTCGCGTGAGCTGCTGGAGATCCTGCGCGGGCTGGCGGGCTGCCGGCTGGTCTCCGCGGACCTGGTGGAGGTGGCGCCGGCGTACGACCACGCGGAGATGACGTCGGTGGCGGCGTCGCACACGGCGTACGAGCTGACGACGCTGATGGCACGGCAGATCGCCGGTGAGCGGGACGGGGACGGGAGCGCGGCGGACTAGAGCACGACGGATCAGGCGCCGCCGCGCCTGATCCTCTGAATGCTGTGTGCGCAACCCTGCCGGGCGTGCCGTAAGCGCCGGGAGTCCGTCAGAACTCGTCGGCCAGCCGCTCCAGTATCCGCATGCTCCCCGCATGCGTTTCGGCAGTGGCGCAGAGCCGGTCCATGACCAGCTTGTAGTTCTCCACCTCGTCCGGCTTGTCCAGGTAGAGCGCGCTGGTGAGCTGCTCCAGATAGACGACGTCGGGCAGGTCGGGCTCGGTGAAGCGCATGATGTGTATCGGCCCGCCGGCCGCCGCGAGGCCGCCGATGTCGAAGGGCGCGATCTGGATGGTGATGTTCTTCCGGGTGCCCATCTCCAGCAGGTGCCTGACCTGGCCCCGCATGACATCCGACCCGCCGAGGGGACGGCGCAGCGCGGCCTCGTCCACGACGACCCACAGCTTCGGCGCGTCCGGCCGGTCCAGCACCTGCTGGCGGCGCAGCCGCACGTCGACCTTGCGCTGGATCTCCTGCTCGGGTGCGCCGGCATTGGCCAGCAGCGTGACGGCGCGGGCGTAGTCCGCGGTCTGCAGCAGCCCGGGAACGAACTGGACCTGGTAGTTACGGATCAGCCCCGCGGCCTCTTCGAGGCCGAGCAGCGTCTCGAACCAGCCCGGCAGCACGTCGCCGTACTTCTGCCACCAGCCCGGGGAGCTGGCGCGGCGGGCGAGGGCCAGGAACTCGGAGCGCTCCTGCTCGTCCGTGACGCCGTAGAGGCTGAGGAGGTCGGAGACGTCGCGCTCCTTGTACCCCACGCGGCCGAGCTCCAGACGGCTGATCTTGGCGTGCGACGCCCGGATCGCATCACCGGCCGCCTCACGGGAGACGCCGGCGGCCTCCCGGAGCCGACGCAGGTGTGTGCCCAGCAGGATGCGAAGGACCGTGGGTCCTCCATGCTGCTGAGAGAGTGCCCTGCGTACCGATGACGTCTGCTCCGGTGACGCTGACATCTGGCCTGCCCCTGTCCCGCGGTGTGGTGATTCGACCGCTCAGTCTCTCACTGTGGAGGGTTTGGTGTACAGCTACTACGGGGTTCAACCGGGGCCCCGCGCCGCGCTGTTGACGATCAGATCGTCGAACTGGCCGTCCTTCGCGCCGAGGAGGAAGGCGGTGATCTCCGCCTGTGTGTAGATGAGGGCCGGTCCGCCCGGATCACGTGAGTTGCGCATCGCGATGTCCCCTCCGGGGAGCCCGGCGACCTCCACGCACTCGCCGTTCGGGTTGCTGAAGCGGCTCTTCCGCCAGGTGATTCCGGCCAGTTGATCCGCCGGTACACCGTTCATGACCTGCTCCATCCTGTCTCCTTCTGTGATCGCGACTCCAATGTACGTGCACCTGTTCTTGCGAATGAAATTGCATCCGTACTTGCAGCGGCAAGTGCACATCGATCACTATGGCATCGCAACCTGTTTCATCAACGTGCACGTGAGACTGGGGAGTTGGAGATGTCCGCACCGGCTGAAGGGTGGGTGACCGCCTCCGAGTTCGCAGCGTGCACGCTCGAGGACGACCCCCGGTCGATATCCATCGCCCGTAACGTCGCCCGGGCGACGCTCCGCGGCTGGCAGTTGGAGGACCTGGTCGACGACGTCGCCTCGGTCGCCTCCGAGCTGGTGGCCAATGCGCTGCGGCACGGTCTCTGCGAACCGTCCTGGAGCCAGGCCCCCCACCCCGTCGTCCTCAGCCTGCTGCGCCGCGGCTCGGAAGTGGTGTGCGCGGTCTTCGACCCCGGGACCGGGGTCCCGCGGGTGTGCGTCGCCGACCCCTTCGCGGAGTCCGGCCGCGGGATGCAGATCGTGGAGTCCCTCAGTGACAGCTGGGGCTGGAGCGAGCCGGGCCCCTACGGCAAGGCCGTCTGGGCCCGCTTCTCCGAGGGCGGCAGAGCCGCGGCCCCGGCGGAGGAACACGGGGTCGAACAGCCCCTCACCCGGTTGCTGGTACTCGTCGAGGTGCTCACCGGCAGCAGCCCGCCCCAGTTGCAGGCAGTGGCCTGACCTGCGCCCGCGCGCCCGCGGCCGGCCGCGGGCAACATTCCGTACGCACCCGAGAAACAAAATCCGGCGCCCGTAGGTTGTGGATCCTGGACCAGGACCATCGACACTGAGGCGGAGGCGGCCGGTGGCGGAACCATCGGGGAAGATCCCTGCGGCACGGACCCCATCGGACGAGACCCCGGCCGAGCGGACACCTTCGCCAAGCCCACCCGAGGGCTGGGCGCGGCGGCTCGTCCGGCACTGTCTGCGCTATCGCCGCAACGTCCTGCTCTCCCTCGGCGCCTCCCTCGCCGGGATGGGCATCATGGCCCTCGTCCCGCTCATCCCCAAGCTGATCATCGACGACGTGATCGTCTCCGGCGACCGGGCGCTCGCGCCCCTGGCCGCCCTCATGGTCCTCGCCGCCCTCGCGGTCTACGGCCTCACCTATGTCCGGCGCTACTACGGCGGCCGGCTCGCCCTCGACGTGCAGCACGACCTGCGCACCGAGATGTACGACGCGATCGTCCGGCTCGACGGCCGCCGCCAGGACGAGCTGTCCACCGGCCAGGTCGTCGGCCGCGGCACCACCGACTTGCAGCTCGTCCAGGGCCTGCTCTTCATGATCCCGATGATGATCGGCAACGTGCTGCTGTTCGCGGTCTCCCTGGTCGTCATGATCGTGCTGTCCCCGACGCTCACCCTCGTCGCCCTCGGCGTCGCCCCCGCCCTGTGGTGGATAGCCAACCGCAGCCGCACCCGCCTCTTCCCCGCCACCTGGTACGCCCAGCAGCAGGCCGGCACCGTCGCCTCCGTCGTGGACGGCGCCGTCGGCGGCGTCCGCGTCGTCAAGGGCTTCGGCCAGGAGCGGCAGGAGACCGGCAAGCTCCGCGCCATCAGCCGCAAGCTCTACGCGGCCCGGCTGCGCACCGTCCGCATGAACGCCCGCTACACCCCCGCCCTGCAGGCCGTCCCCTCCCTCGGCCAGGTCGGCATGCTCGCGCTCGGCGGCTGGATGGCCACCCGCGGGCAGATCACCCTCGGCACCTTCGTCGCCTTCTCCACCTATCTCGCGCAGCTCGTCGGCCCGGTCCGGATGCTCGCGATGATGCTCACCGTCGGGCAGCAGGCCCGCGCGGGCGTGGAGCGGGTCTACGAGCTGATCGACACCGAGCCGGAGCTGTCCGACCGGCCCGGCGCCCGTGAACTGCCGGCCGACGCCCCCGCCGACGTCGAGTTCGACGCCGTGTCCTTCGGCTACGACCCCGGGCATCCGGTGCTCGACCGGCTGACGCTGCGCGTCGAGCCCGGCGAGACGATGGCCGTCGTCGGTGCCTCCGGCAGCGGCAAGTCGACGCTGTCGATGCTGATACCCCGCTACTACGACGTCGCACCGGACGGCGGTGCCGTCCGCATCGGCGGCCACGACGTACGCGACCTCACGCTGCCCTCCCTGCGGGCGGCCATCGGGCTCGTGCCCGAGAACAGCTTCCTGTTCTCCGAGTCCATCCGTGACAACATCGCCTACGGCAAGCCCGACGCCACCGACGAGGAGATCCGCGCCGCCGCCCGCGCCGCGCAGGCCGACGGCTTCATCACCGCGATGGGCAACGGAGCCGCTCCCGGCGACGACGAGGACGCCGGGGACGGCGGCCCGGGCGCCGGCCTCCCGGCGGGTTACGACACCGTCGTCGGCGAGCAGGGCATGACCCTCTCCGGCGGCCAGCGCCAGCGCATCGCGCTGGCCCGCGCGATCCTCACCGACCCCCGGCTGCTGCTCCTGGACGACGCCACCTCCGCGGTCGACGCCCGCGTCGAGCACGAGATCCACGAGGCGCTCCGAAGCGTCATGGCCGGCCGCACCACTCTGCTCATCGCGCACCGCCAGTCCACCCTGGCGCTCGCCGACCGCATCGCCGTCCTCGACGGCGGCAGGCTGGTCGACGTCGGCACCCACGAGGAACTGCAGGCCCGCTGCCCGCTCTACCGCCGGCTGCTGACCGACCCGGACGAGCTGGCGGACCGCGAGCGCGACCCCGCGGGACAGGTCGCCGCCGACACCCACGCCAGCGTCGACGGGGTCACCCCCGACCTGTGGGTGCGCAAGGAGACCGGGGAGAAGAGCGCCGAGGGAGGCGGCAACTCCACTGCCTCCGCCGGCGACCCCTCCGGCTTCGCGGGCATGCTCGCCGGCTCGCCCGGGAGCCCCGAGCTGCTGGCCAAGGTCGCCGCCCTGCCGCCCGCCACCGACGCCCCCGATGTGAACGAGGACCAGGCCGAGGCCCCGGAGGTCTCGTACGGCCTGCGCCGGCTGCTGCGCGGCTTCGGCGCGCCGCTCGCCGTCGCCCTGCTCTTCGTCGCCGGTGACGCGGTCGCCGGCCTGCTGCTGCCCGTCCTCATCCGGCACGGCATCGACGACGGCGTCCAGCAGCTCTCCCTCGGCGCCGTGTGGACGGCCTCGGGTCTCGCGCTCGCCGTCGTGCTCGGCCAGTGGGCCGCCCAGATCGGTGCCACCCGGCTCACCGGCCGCACCGGCGAGCGCGTGCTCTACGCCCTGCGCGTCAAGATCTTCGCCCAGCTCCAGCGGCTCGGGCTCGACTACTACGAGCGCCATCTGACCGGCAAGATCATGACCCGGATGACCACGGACGTGGACGCCCTGTCCACGTTCCTGCAGACCGGACTGGTCACCGCGGTCGTCTCGCTGCTCACCTTCTTCGGCATCCTGGTCGCGCTGCTGGTCATCGACCTCCAGCTCGCCGTGATCGTCTTCACCACCCTGCCGCCGCTGATCGTCGGCACGTTCTTCTTCCGGCGGCAGAGCGTCAAGGCGTACGAGCTGGCGCGCGAGCGCGTCAGCGTCGTCAACGGCGACCTGCAGGAGTCGGTCGCCGGGCTGCGCATCGTGCAGGCTTTCCGCCGCGAGGACGGCGGCGCCGCCCGGTTCGCCGAGCGCAGCGACGGCTACCGCCGGGCCCGGGTACGCGGCCAGTGGCTCATCTCCGTCTACTTCCCGTTCGTGCAGCTCCTCGCCTCCTTCGCCACCGTCGGCGTGCTGTGGGTCGGTTCCGACCGGGTGGCCGCGGGGACGCTCACCGCGGGCGCGCTCGTCGCGTACCTGCTGTACATCGATCTGTTCTTCGCCCCCGTGCAGCAGCTCTCCCAGGTCTTCGACGGCTACCAGCAGGCGGCCGTCGCGCTCGGCCGCATCCGGGAACTCCTGCACGAGAAGCCGTCCACGCCGCTGCCCGCGAAGCCGCGGCCGGTCGGGCGACTGAGCGGTGAGATCGCCTTCGACGACGTGCACTTCGCGTACGAAGGGCAGGCCGAGGGCGCCGCGGAGGCGGCGCTGACCGGGCTCGATCTGACGATCCCGGCCGGGCAGACCGTCGCGTTCGTCGGCGAGACCGGCGCCGGCAAGTCCACGCTGGTCAAGCTCGCCGCCCGGTTCTACGACCCGACCCGCGGCGCGGTCCGCGTCGACGGCACCGACCTGCGCGAGCTCGACCTCACCGGCTACCGCCACCGCCTCGGCGTCGTCCCGCAGGAGTCCTACCTCTTCTCCGGCACCGTGCGCGACGCCATCGCCTACGGGCGCCCCGACGCCTCCGACGCCCGGGTCGAGGCCGCCGCGCGGGCCGTCGGCGCCCACGACATGATCGCCTCGCTGCCCGGCGGCTACCTCCACGACGTCGCCGAGCGGGGCCGCAACCTCTCCGCGGGCCAGCGCCAGCTCATCGCCCTGGCCCGCGCCGAGCTGGTCGACCCCGACATCCTGCTCCTCGACGAGGCCACCGCCGCGCTCGACCTCGCCACCGAGGCCGCGGTCAACAGCGCCACGGACCGTCTCGCGGGCCGCCGCACGACCCTCGTCGTCGCCCACCGGCTGACGACGGCGGCCCGCGCCGACCGCGTCGTGGTCCTCGACCACGGCCGCGTCGCCGAGGACGGGACGCACGAGGAACTGCTCGCCCACGGCGGCCGGTACGCGGAACTGTGGCGGACCTACGCGGGCTCGGTGGAACCCGCGGCGGCGTAGCCGTAGCCGATGGCGCCGGCCCCATGGACGAGGGAGCCGGCGCCGCAGCCGGCGAAACCGCCGACGCAGCTCGCGGAATCCCCCCGGGCTGTTCTGCACCATCGCTCGGCCCTGCCTTCCTGCCCCCGACATCACATTCCGCTACTCAGAGTAATCGATGCAGCGCAATGTGTGGAAAGTTTTCCACAGGGGGCTCGGCGTTCTTCTCCGGCGTGGCCAACGCGGCTAGGTTCCGAGGGTCATTTGTGAACCCGGGGAGGGAAGATGCGCAGGAAGCTCGGATGGCTGCTGAGTCTGGCCGTGCTCACCGGCACGGTGGGGCTGGGCAGTTCGCCGGTCGGTGCCGCCACCGCGGACGAGGCCGACATCAAGGACCGGCTCCTCTCGATCAAGGGCATGAGCCTGATCGAGGAGAAGCCGGTCGACGGCTACCGCTACTTCGTTTTGAACTACACACAGCCCGTCGACCACCGGAAGCCGCAGGGCCGGACCTTCCAGCAGCGGATCACCGTGCTGCACAAGGACACCGACCGGCCCACGGTCTTCTCCACCGGCGGCTACAACGTGTCCACGACGCCGTCCCGCAGCGAGCCCACGCAGATCGTGGACGGCAACCAGGTCTCGATGGAGTACCGGTTCTTCACCCCGTCCCGGCCCGACCCCGCGGACTGGAAGAAGCTCGACATCTGGCAGGCCGCCAGCGACCAGCACCGCATCTTCGGCGCGCTGAATGACATCTACGACGAGAACTGGCTGGCCACCGGCGGCAGCAAGGGCGGCATGACCGCCACGTACTACGAGCGCTTCTACCCGCGTGACATGGACGGCATCGTCGCCTACGTCGCGCCGAACGACGTGGTGAACGACGAGGACGCGGCCTACGACCGGTTCTTCGAGCGGGTCGGGACGAAGGAGTGCCGGGACGCGCTCAACGCCGTGCAGCGCGAGGCGCTGGTCCGGCGGGACGCGCTGTCGGAGAAGTACGCGGCGTGGGCCGCGGGGTCGGGCGCGACCTTCACCACAATCGGCAGCCTGGACAAGGCGTTCGAGGCGACCGTCCTCGACCTCGTGTGGGGCTTCTGGCAGTACAGCTCGGCCGCCGACTGCGCCGACGTGCCGGACGCCGCCACCGTCTCCGACCAGGAGCTGTACGACTACGTCGACGCCATCGCCGGCTGGTCCTTCTACACCGACCAGGGGCTCGCGCCGTACACGCCGTACTACTACCAGGCGGGCACCGAGCTGGGCGCGCCCACCATCCGGCTGCCGCACGTGAAGGACCTGAGCCGCTACGGCTACCTGCCGCCGCGGAACTTCGTGCCGCGCGACATCGACATGCGCTTCAAGCCGTCGGTGATGAACGACGTCGACAAGTGGGTGCGCAAGAACGCCGACCAGATGCTCTTCGTCTACGGCGAGAACGACCCGTGGGGCGCCGAGCCGTTCCGCCTCGGTAAGGGCGCGCATGACTCGTACGTCTACACCGCGCCCGGTGCGAACCACGGTGCCCGGGTCAGTCAGCTCCCGGACGAGCAGCGCGCCCACGCCACCGAGCGGATCCTCGACTGGGCCGGTGTCGAGGCCGGCACCGCGAAGGCGAAGCCGCTGGCCGCGTACGACAGCGGGCTGGACAAGGTGACGAAGAAGGAGCTGCGGGAGCAGTCGCTCCGGCCGTGAGCCGGGTCCGCTGAGCCGCACGAAGCCGCGCCCGCGGGTGTCACCGCCCGCGGGCGCGGCCGTGCGCCCGGGACGTGACCGACCGGGCAGGGCGGGCGTACGGGACCGGCGTCCCCGCGCCTCAGCCGCCGACCCGTTCCTTCCACTCCCGCTGCAGCAGCCGCACCGCCTCCCGGATCGCCGGCCGGCGCGCGGCGCCCGTACGCCACAGCGCGTACACCCGCCGCACCGGCACCGGCTCCAGCGGCACCGCGACGACCCCCGCCGGCAGCGGACCACGGCCCAGCCGCGGCACCAGCGCGATGCCCAGACCGGCCCCCACCAGCGCGAGCTGCGAGGCGTACTCGGCGACCTGGTAGGCGAGATCCGGCTCGTGGCCCGAGGTGCGCAGGGTGCGTACGAGCCAGTCGTGGCACGTCGAGCCCGGCGGCTGGCAGATCCAGCGCTCGCCCACGAGATCCGCGCGGACGAGCGCGGTGCGCCGGGCGAAGGGGTGGTCGGCCGGGACGCAGATGTCGCACAGGTCGTCGCCGATGGGCGCCAGCTCCATCCCCTCGGGGGTGGGCAGCGGGGCGGTGTCCCAGTCGTGGGCGACGGCGAGATCGGCCACACCACGGGTGACCAGGCCGGGGGAGAGGTGCGGGTCCGCCTCCAGCATGCGGGTGTCGAGCGCGGGGTGTTCCGCGGAGAGCGCGGCCAGCGTCGCGGGCAGCAGCCCGCGGGCGGCGGTCGCGAAGCAGGCCACCGTCAGCCGCCCCATGGGCCGGCCGCGGCGCTCCTCCAACGAGGTCTCGGCCTCCTCGACGATCGCGAGCAACTGCTCCGCCGTGGCCGCGAGGTGCTGGGCGGCGTCGGTGAGCGTCACCCCCCGGCCGCGGCGCTCCAGCAGCGGCGTGCGGGTCTCGCGCTCCAGCTTGGCGATCTGCTGGGAGACGGCGGACGGGGTGTAGCCGAGGGCCGCCGCGGCGGAGCCCACGGAGCCGTGGACGGCGACGGCGTGCAGCGCGCGGAGCCGGGACAGATCGAGCATGGCCACTCCCAGAGTTCAGCGTTCCTACATCCAATCATGAAGTAATACATGCTGGTGCTTCACGGTCGTCCGGCCCGATCCTGGGTGCATGCGCCCGCTGCACATCGCACTCGCCGTCTTCGTCGCCTTTCTCTGGGGCCTGAACTTCGTCGTCATCGACGTGGGCCTCGACCACTTCCCACCGCTGCTGTTCACCGCGCTGCGCTTCCTGGTGGCGGCGCTGCCCGCGGTGTTCCTCATCGGCCGGCCGCAAGTGGCGTTCAAATGGATCCTGGCGGTCGGGCTCGCGCTGGGGGTGGCGAAGTTCGGGCTGCTGTTCATCGGTATGGAGCGGGGGATGCCGGCCGGGCTGTCGTCGTTGGTACTGCAGATCCAGGCGGTGTTCACCGTGTGCATAGCCGCCGTGGTACTGGGGGAGCGGCCGGGCCGGGTGCGGCTGGCGGGCATGGGGGTGGCGCTCTGCGGGGTCGCACTGGCCGCCGTGGACGAGGGGGGCTCGGGGCCCCTGGGGGCGTTCGCGATCGTGCTCGCGGCCGCGTTCAGCTGGGGTGTCGCGAACGTCGTCATGCGCAAGGCGGCCCCGCCGGACGGGCTGCGCTTCATGGTGTGGGTCTCCTGCGTGCCCGTACTGCCGCTGCTCGCGCTGTCGCTGCTCTTCGAAGGGCCGGAGCGGGACTGGGAGGCACTGCAGTCGCTGGACTGGGCGGGTGTCGGCGCGGTCGTCTTCATCGCGTGGGTCGCCACGATCTTCGGCTTCGGGGCGTGGGGGTACCTGCTGCGTACGTACGACGCCTCGACGGTGGCGCCGTTCTCGCTGCTGGTGCCGGTCGCGGGGATGTCCTCGGCGGCGCTGTTCCTCGGCGAGGAGATCACGGGGCTGCGCTGGGCGGCGGCGCTGCTGCTGGTCGGCGGGGTGGCCGTGACGTCGCTGGGCGGCGGGCGGCGTGGTGAGCGCACGCACGGGAGCGGGGGCGGGGACCGCCGGGGCGGCCCCCGCCCGCCGCGGGACGACGTCAGGCCGGCGCGGGTGCCGGCCGGTTGACGAGCGCCACGTTCATCCAGAAGCCGGCCGCAGCGAGCAGCAGCATCAGCGTGGCCATCGCCTTGCCGTCGTAGTGCTTCGCGACCTCGGCGTACAGGTCGTCCGGCACGCGCTCCCCGCCGTGCGCGGCGGGGCGGAAGACGGCGTCGGTCAGTGCCAGCGCGGCCCGCTCGGCGCCGGTGAAGCACGGCGCGTCCCGCCAGGTCGCCACGGCGGCGATCCTGTCCTCGGACTCGCCCGCCATACGCAGGTCGACCGAGTGCCGCAGCACCTGGTAGGTGCTGCCGACGATCTGGCCGGCGCGCAGATACACCAGGCTGACGGTGGCCGCCGGCACCGAGCCGTTGCCGAGTGCCTTCGTCATCGTGCCGGCCAGTTCCTGGATCTCGGGCAGGTGCGCGTTGGCGTCGGGGATCCGTGAACCCACGGTGTCCTCCCTCGTGGTCGGGAAACCTGTCGCCCTATGAGCCCTCGCGCACCGGCGATGTGACGGGCGGCCTGAAAATTCCGGCGACGGCGGCGAAGCGGCGGACCAGCTCGGGGTCGCGGATCCCGTCGATGGCGGCGATCCGGTCGCCCGCGACGGTGAAGACGAGCACCGCGAACGGCCGGCCCTCGATGGTGATCAACGCGCCGACCGCGCCGTCGACCACCACCGGGTGCAGCCGGCCGCCGTACGGGCCGCGGGCCTGCCCGGCCACGGCCGCCGCGCCGCGGACGACGACACGCCGGCCGTCGTCCCCGAAGCCGGTGGTCAGCACGACGTCGGGGTCGAGAATCCGGACCAGGGCGTCGAAGTCACCGGCCCGTGAAGCCGCGTAGAAGGCGTCGACCACCTTGCGCTGCCGTGCCAGGTCCGGTTCGGGCGACGGCGCTTCGGCGTCGTTCACCCGTCGCCGTGCCCGGCTGGCCAGTTGCCGTGCCGCGGCCGGCGTGCGGCCCAGGATGCGCGCGATCTCGTCGTACGGCAGCGCGAACATGTCGTGCAGCACGAACGCCAGCCGCTCGGCCGGACCGAGCCGGTCGAGCACCACGAGCAGGGCCAGCCCCACCGAGTCGGCCAGCAGCGCTTCCTGCTCGGGGTCGAGCGCGCCGTCCGGGGGCACGGCCGGCCCGGTCGCGCGCGGCTCATCCCGCCGCCGGGAACGGAGGATGTGCAGGCACTCCCTGGCCACGACGGTGGTCAGCCAGCCGCCGAGATTGCCGATCCCCTCCCCGCCGGAACGCCAGAGCCGCAGCCAGGCGTCCTGAACCGCGTCCTCGGCCTCGGCCGCCGATCCCAGCATCCGGTAGGCCACGGCACGCAACCGATGCCGGTGCTGCTCGAACCGCTCGGCCAGCCGCTTGGTCTCCTCCATCGCTCACGTCATCCCCTCGTCGAGACTCGGAGATATGAGCCCGCCGGGGCGGCGGATGTGACACGGGGCCGGCGCGCCGCCGCGGGCGACGGCCGCCGGCTCCGGCTCAGCCGCTCAGCGCACCACCGTCTGGATCTCCTTGACGGTCACCGGGATCTCGGTCGTGGACTGGCCGTCGGGGAAGTCCTCGTGCACGGGCGTCCCGTCCGGGCTCTCGGTCGGGTTCCAGCTGACGTTCCAGGTGAGCGAGGCTTCCAGCTCGTACGTCCCCTCGCCGGAGGACTTGCGGTACGTGATGTTGCAGCCGGCGTCCTCGGTGTCCACGGCGAACCCGCCGCCCCTGCGCACGAGGTCGTACTCGCAGACGTTCGGATCCGCGTACTCCGTGCCGGCCTCCAGCCGCAGCCGCTGCGGGGTGGCGACGGTGGTGGCGGCGATCCGCTCCATGCCCGGCGGGTCGATGAAGGCGGTGACCCAGACGCGCTGCAACTCGGCCGGGTCGAGCACGGCGAGGGTCTCCAGGTTCACCACCTGGCGGTCGGCGTTGGGCTTCAGGTCCACCGGCGGGGCGGGCAGCTCGGTCTCGTTGTACGCGAGCGCCGCCAGGGTCTCCGGGTCGATCACGTCGGTGTTCGGCTCCGCGGGCTCCTCGGGCCCGATGAACATGAAGGACTTCGTCGCCGGGCACTCCTCGGCCGTCACTCCACCCTCCTTCGGGTAGGACAGCTCCCACCAGAGCCCTTCCTTGTCCTTGCGGAGGTCGAAGGTGCTGTCGTCGGTGACGAGTTCGGAGATCGCCGAGGTGGCGTTGTGCTCGGCGTTGTAGGTCTCGTGGACGTAGTCGTCCATCTGGTCCGGTGTGTAGCGCGGCTCGTACCAGCACGACGGCGGCGACCAGCTGCCGCCGATCGGCGTCATGGGCGAGGTCTCGCCGGAGCCCGGGCTGCTGTGGCTGAAATCCACCCGGGAGCCGATCTGGTCGGAGCCGCCCTGGCCCGTCCCGTCGCCCGCGGTCGCGGGTCCGGCCGCCGCGAGGGCGAGGGCCGCGCCGGCTATGGACACCGCCGCCGTACGCCTGGTGCTCAGGAGGTTCCGCACTGCGCTGCTCCCTGTTCGTCGGACTCGTGGACCATCTGCCAGCGGCCGTCCGCCGTCTTGCGCATCGTCGAGACGTGCCGGATGAAGTCGTCGGCGCTCGGCTCGGTCTTCAGCACCTTGCCGGAGTCGGCGATCTTCGCGTACGAGTCCGTCTGATCCTCGCAGTACACGACGGACGCCACGTCGCCCTTCTGCGAGGCGACTTCGCGGTCGTAGTACCGCACGGTGCCGGAGACCGTCTTGCCGTCCGCGACGAACTCGTCGATGCCCGCGCGCCAGCCCAGCAGGGCGTCGCCGCCGAGGTACCGCTCCAGGACGTCCAGGCGCGGGTCCTGCTTCGCGTAGCCGAGGCGTATCGACTGCACGGCGTAGCCGTGGTCGCGCAGGATCGCGTCCTCGGTGGCGTCGCCCGTCGGCTCGCTCTCCACCTCGACCGTGACGTCGTCGGGAAAGTCGAACTCCGGCGCGTCGGCGCCGTTGTCCGCGGCCGGGGACGGCGAGGCGGACGCAGAGTCCTCCGTGTCCGTCGTCGATTCCTTGGCGCCCGTGATCCGGTCGGGCTTGTCGTCCGACGACCCGCACGCCGTCAGCAGCGTGACCGCCGCGGCCAGTGCCACGGCACTCGCCGGTGCGCAGAGCTTCATGACGGTTCGAACCCCCGTTTCCCCGTGTGCATGTGCAAGTCGCGCCTCAGCGTAGGCAGCGGCGCAAGGATTGGGCCAGTCGGCCCCTTGGTTTCACAACCGACCTGTGACATACGGCGATCGGGGCCTCAGCCCGAAGAGCCGTGCTGAGGTGCGGAGTTGCACGGTCACATGCGGTTGCGGGCCCCCGGCGGTGCCGGGCCTACGCCGCGGGGTGGCGCGTATTCAGGCCACGTCGGCCAGCAGCCGCAGCAGATGCTCGCGGCCTCCGGCCAGCAGCGGGGCGAGCTCCCGGGCCTCGGGGAACCAGCGCTTCTCGTACTCCCAGCACAGCCAGCCGTCCCAGCCCGCCTCCGTGAGCACCGCCAGGCACTCCGCCAGCGGCACCGTTCCCTCGCCCAGCGCCAGCGGCGCCAGATCCTCCCGCGACGCCGCGTCCTTGACCTGCACATAGCCGAGGTATGGGGAGAGCGCCGCGAACGACTCCTGCGGCTCCTCGCCGCCGAGCCAGGTGAGCATCACGTCCCACAGCGCGCCGGTGCTCTTGTGCCCGACGAGGTCCAGGATGCGGGCGACGTCTGCGCCGGTGCGGTGCGAGTCGTGGGTCTCCAGCAGCACGCGCACGCCGAGGTCCGCGGCATACGGGGCCACGGCGGCGAGCCGGCGGGCGGCGGTGGGGTCCGCCTCCACGTCAGGCTGATCGCCTCCGCGCGGGAAGACCCGGACGTGGGCGGCACCCAAGTCCCGGGCGAGCGCCAGCAACTCGCGCATCTCGGTGACCACCGGCTCGTCGTCCCCGGCCGCGGCGACGCCCGCGTAGCTCGCCAGCGTCAGGATCTCCACCCCGGCCGCGGCGAACTCCTCGACCACGTCGGCCCGCTCCCCGATCCCGAGCCCGGTGTGCACGGGCTCCTCGGGGTGGCACCGCAGCTCCACGCCCTGGTAGCCGCCGTCGCGGGCGAGCCGAGCGACCTCGGCGACGGGGAGCTGAGGCAGGCCGAGGGTGGAGAAGGCGAGTCGCATGCCGTGAGTCGATCAGACCCCACCGCACCTGGCAACCCCGCCGCCACCTCCCCCGAAGCCCCCGCCCGCGCCCTGGTCGCACACCGGGCCCCGCCCGCCCGCACCCGGCCTCCGCGCGCCCCGCCCCCGGGCCTGCAACCACCCGGCGGAAGCACCGCGGCATGCCTGCGCCGGCGCCCGGAGCCGGACGCCCACGCCCGCCCCGATCCGCCCGATCCGGCCGTCACCGCCGTCGCGCCCCGGGGCGGCCATCCGGCCGAATCCGTCAGAGCGTCAGCCGCCAGTCCTGGCCCACCAGATCCGCCCCGTAGCTGTGGTGCGGCTTCTCGGCCACCAGCTCGAACCCCGCCCGCTCGTAGAGGCGGCGGGCGGACTCCAGCACCGAGTTCGTCCACAGCACCATCTCGCGGTAACCCACCTCGCGGGCGAAGCCGACGCACGCGTCGACCAGCCGTGTCCCCAGCCGGTGCCCCCGCACCTCCGGGTCCACCAGCAGCAGCCGCAGCCGCGCGGTGTCCGGCGCGTCGTCCCGTACGCACATCACCGTGCCGACCGGCCGGCCGCCCAGGTCCGCGATCCAGGTGCGCTCGTACGCCGGGTCCCGCTGTACGGTGTGGTCCGCGACGATCCGGGCCACCAGCGCCTCGAAGTCCGCGTCCCACCCGTACTCCTGCGCGTACAGCTCGCCGTGGCGCTTGACGATCCAGCCCAGCTCGCCGGGCCCCGGCTCGCGCAGCTCGGCCTCCTCCACCGGGCCCGGCACCACCGACTCCGACAGCAGCTCACGCACCGTGCCCATCGCGGCGGCCAGCCGGGCGCGCCGTTCGACCGGCACCTGCGCCAGCAGCGTCCCCACCTGCTCCCGCGAGCGCTCCTCCAGCAGGTGCGCCGCCTCCCGCCCGCGCGGTGTCAGCTCCACCCGCTGCCGCCGCGCGTCGGCCGCCGACGGCCCGCGGGTGATCAGGCCGTCCTTCTCGAACTTGCCGAGCAGCCTGCTGAGATACCCCGCGTCCAGCGTGAGCGCCCCGCGCAGGTCGGCGGCGTCGGCCTGCCGGGCATAGCTCAGCTCGTAGAGCACGCGGGCCTCGGTGAGCGTGTACGGCGTGTGGAGCTGGCGACTGTAGTCGAGAGCGCCGATCAGATTCGTATAGAAGCGGTTGAACGAGCGGATGTCCTCGATGGTCACGGAACCCCACCTCCTGGCGCGCGCATTTCTTTGACTGAGTCAAAGATACCCTCATGCGTCGGCCCCGTGCAGAGTTATCCACAGACCGTCTCGTCCGGTCGGATGATCGACCTGAACGCCGGCTTCCGCTACGCCCGCGGCGCCGCCGTCGACGCCCGCGCCACCAGCTCCGCCGGCACCATGTAGCGTCCGTCGGCCGGCGACTCCTCCCGCCCCAGCGCCAGCCGCGCCGCCCGCGCCGCGGCCTCCTGCAGCGGCAGCCGCACCGTCGTCAGCGCCGGCGTCGCGTCCGCGCTGAACGGCAGGTCGTCGAAGCCCGCCACGGAGATGTCGCCGGGGATGTCGAGCCCCTTCTCGCGCAGCGCCGCGCAGATGCCCAGCGCCACCGCGTCGTTCGACCCGACGATGGCCGTCAGCCCCGGCTCGCGGTCCAGCAGTTCGAGCGCGCCGTCGTAGCCGGACGTCCGGGAGTACGGGCCGTGCACCGTCAGCCGGCCGAGCTCCCCGGCATCGCCGCCGAGGTCGTGGGCGGCGAGCGCGGCACGGTGGCCTTCGAGGCGGTGCCGGGTGGTGGTGCGGTCGGCGGGGCCCGCGACGTAGCCGATGCGGCGGTGGCCGAGGGAGATCAGGTGCTCGGTGAGCCGGCGCCCGCCCTCGCGGTTGCCGAACTCGACGGCGAACGCGGAGCCCTCGGGTGCGGCGCTCGCCGGCCGGCCGAGGAGAACGACCTGCGTGCCGTTGGCGGCGAGCCGGCCCACCTTGGCCGCGCTGGCCGCGGCGTACTCGGGGGTCTCGACGGCGCTTCCGGTGATCACGACGGCGGCGGCGCGCTGGCGCAGCAGGAGCGTGAGGTAGGTCAGCTCGCGCTCCGGGGAGCCGCCGGTGTTGCAGACGACGGCCAGCTTCTCGCTGCCCAGCTCGGACTGCACGGCACTGGCCATGATGCCGAAGAAGGGGTCGGCGACGTCGTTGACGAGGACGCCGACGAGGTCGGAGGTCGCGGCGGCGAGCGCGCTCGCCGGGCCGTTGATGACGTAGTCCAGCTCGTCCACGGCGGCCAGCACGCGCGCGCGGGTGGCCTCCGCCACCGGGTAGTTGCCGCTGAGCACCCGGGAGACGGTCGCGGCGGAGACGCGGGCGCGTGCCGCGACGTCCGCGAGGGTGACTGCCATCGCTCTGCCTCCCGTTGGGTACGACGTTCCGGCTCCGCGGCCGGAATCCCCGGGGCCCGGGCGGGCCCCGCCCGGCGCCGGTCGCCGGTCCGAACTGTGAGCGGAAGTCTTGCACGTCGCGGCGCCCGCGTCGCGAGGGTGGCAGGAGTGTGCACGCCTTTGTCCGTACCCGGTCGGGCTCTTGCGCTGCAGGCCGGGCGGGGATAGCTTTCTCCCGGGGCAGAAAGCGCTTACTATGGGAGACCAGATGCCACGTAGGACGCTGCGTATCGCCATGAACGGCGTCACCGGGCGGATGGGGTATCGACAGCACCTCGTCCGTTCGATTCTTGCCATTCGCGAGGAAGGCGGGCTGGATCTCGGCGGCGGCGACGTGCTGTGGCCCGAACCGGTTCTGGTGGGTCGCAGGGAGCACGCGCTGGAGGCCATCGCCCGCCGGCACGACCTGCCGGAGTACACCACCGACCTCGACGCCGTACTCGCGGACGACTCCGTGGAGCTGTACTTCGACGCCCAGGTCACCTCCGCCCGCGAGGAAGCGGTGAAGAAGGCCGTCGCGGCCGGCAAACACATCTACGTGGAGAAGCCGACCGCCACCTCCGCCTCCGCCGCCCTCGAACTCGCCCGGATGGCGCAGGACGCGGGCATCAAACACGGTGTGGTGCAGGACAAGCTGTTCCTGCCGGGTCTGCTGAAACTCAAGCGCCTCATCGACGGCGGCTTCTTCGGCCGCATCCTGTCGGTCCGCGGCGAGTTCGGCTACTGGGTCTTCGAGGGCGACTGGCAGCCCGCCCAGCGGCCTTCCTGGAACTACCGCGCGCAGGACGGCGGCGGGATGGTGCTGGACATGTTCCCGCACTGGGAGTACATCCTGCACGAGCTGTTCGGCCCGGTGCGCAGCGTGCAGGCGCACGTCACCACGCACATGCCGCGCCGCTGGGACGAGCACGGCGAGGCGTACGAGGCGACCGCCGACGACGCGGCGTACGGCATCTTCGAACTGGCCGCGCCCGGCGGTCCCGTCGTGGCGCAGATCAACTCCTCCTGGACGGTCCGCGTCCACCGCGACGAGCTGGTCGAGTTCCAGGTCGACGGCACCGAAGGCTCCGCCGTCGCGGGCCTGCGCGGCTGCCGCGTACAGCACCGGGCGGCCACGCCGATGCCGGTGTGGAACCCGGACCTGCCGGTCTCGGAGACCTTCCGCGACCAGTGGCAGGACGTGCCCGACAACGCCGGACCCACCGGGTTCCCCAACGGCTTCCGCGCCCAGTGGGAGCTGTTCCTGCGGCACCTGACGCTCGACGAGCCGTACCACTGGGACCTGCTCGCAGGCGCGCGCGGGGTGCAGCTCGCCGAGCTGGGCCTCAAGGCCGCCGCGGAGGGGCGGCGCGTCGAGGTGCCGGAGCTGGCCCGATGACCACGATCAGGCTGCCCAGGCCGGGGGGCGTGCTGGAGGAGTACGAACCGCGCGCGGAGCCCGCACCGGCGCTCGCGACCGGTGGCCCGCGCCCCTCCTGCCGTACGGTCTTCGCCGCCGCGCACGTCGTCGCCGACCCGTACGCGGACGCCGACCCCGGCGACCCGGACAGCCCCGCCGCGGTCGACTGGGACGCCACCCTCGCCTTCCGCCGCCACCTGTGGTCCCACGGCCTCGCCGTCGCCGAGGCCATGGACACCGCCCAGCGCGGCATGGGCCTGGACTGGACCCGCGCCGCCGAGCTGATGCGCCGCTCCGCCGCCGAGGCCAGGGCCTACGGCGGCCGCGTCGCCTGCGGTGCGGGCACCGACCAGCTCGCGCCCCAGGGCGCCACCCTCGACGGTGTGCGCGCCGCGTACGAGGAGCAGCTCACCCTCGTCGAGGACGCCGGTGCACAGGCGGTGCTCATGGCCTCCCGCGCGCTGGCGGCGTGCGCCCGCGGTCCCGAGGACTACGTGGAGACGTACGGCGCGCTGTTGCGCCAGGCGCGCGAGCCGGTGATCCTTCACTGGCTGGGCGACATGTTCGACCCGGCGCTCGCCGGCTACTGGGGCAGCTCCGATCTCGACGCCGCCACGGACACGTTCCTCGACGTCATCGCCCAGCACCCGGACAAGGTCGACGGCGTCAAGGTCTCCCTCCTCGACGCCTCCCGCGAAGTGGACCTGCGCCGCAGGCTGCCCCGCGGGGTGCGCTGCTACACGGGCGACGACTTCCACTACCCCGAGCTGATCGAGGGTGACGAGCACGGTTTCAGCCACGCTCTCCTGGGTGTCTTCGACCCGCTCGCGCCGCTGGCCGCCGAGGCGGTACGGACCCTCGACACCGGCGACGGGGCCGGTTTCCGCAAGGTCCTGGACCCGACCGTGCCGCTGGCCCGCCACCTCTTCCAGGCCCCGACGCGCTTCTACAAGACGGGCGTCGTGTTCCTGGCCTGGCTCGGCGGCCACCAGAGCCACTTCACGATGGTCGGCGGGCAGCAGTCGGCCCGCTCCCTGCCGCACCTCGCGCGCGCGTACGAACAGGCCGACGCCCTCGGCCTGTTCGCCGACCCGCAGCTCGCGGCGCGGCGCATGACCTCCTTCCTCGCCGTCCACGGAGTCGCCCTGTGAGCACCGGACAGCCGGCCGGCGGGCCGGCCCGCCTCAGCCTCAACCAGGAGACCATCAGGCAGTGGTCGCTCCCCGAACTCGCGGACGGCTGCACCGCGGCCGGGGTGCGCGGTGTGGGGCTGTGGCGCGCACCCGTCCAGGAGTTCGGGGTGGAGGCCGCGGGCAAGCTGTTCCGCGACGCCGGGCTGACGGTGACGAGCCTGTGCCGCGGCGGCTTCTTCACCACCGGCGACCCTGGGGAGCGGACTGCCGCCCTCGACGACAACCGCCGCGCCATCGACGAGGCCGCCACACTGGGGACGGACACGCTCGTGCTCGTCTCCGGCGGTCTGCCGGCGGGCAGTCGCGATCTGCACGGCGCACGGGAGCGCATCGCGGATGCGCTGGGCGCCCTCACGCCGTACGCGGCGGAGCGCGCCGTGCGGCTGGCGATCGAGCCGCTGCACCCGATGTACGCCGCCGACCGGTGCGTGGTCTCCACGCTGGCCCAGTCGCTGGACCTGGCCGAGCGCTTTCCGGCGGACCGGGTGGGCGTGGTGGTGGACACCTACCACTTGTGGTGGGACGACACGGTCGCGGCGCAGATCACGCGCGCGGGGGAGTCCGGCCGGATCGCGGCCTTCCAACTGGCGGACTGGGTGACACCGCTGCCGGAGGGAGTGCTGCTGGGACGGGGCCAACTGGGCGAAGGGAGCGTCGACCTGCGCTGGTTCCGGGAGCGGGTGGACGAGGCGGGGTACGCGGGCTTCGTCGAGGTCGAGATCTTCAACCCGGGGCTGTGGGCACGCGACGGTGCGGAGGTGCTGGCGGAGATCGTCGACCGGTACGAGCGGCTGGTCGTGCGCTGAGCCACCGGCCGGCGTGCCGGTGAATCCGGGCGGCGGCGGGCCCCGGGACGCTCGTCGGGTACGGGCCGGTCCCGGCCGTGCCGTCAGGCGCGGTGGCGCCCGCCGCCGTAGGACTGCCCGCCGCCGAACAGCCGCGCCAGCGCGCCGAGCGCCCCGCCCGGCTTGCGGGTCGCCTGCTGCTCCTCCGCGAGCATCTCGGACAGCCCGCCTGCCCGGACGTTGCGGTTCTGCGCGGCTCGCGAGACGGCGGCCATCGCAACCGGCGTGAGGATCTTCAGCGCCCGGGACACCTGCGCCATGGGGATGCCCGTGCGCTGCGAGACCGCGCGGGCCACGGGCATGCTCGTCCGGCCGACGATCGTCGCCAGCATCCCGCAGCCGAGGGCGTTTCCGGCGAACGTCCCGGCGCCCGTCAGGGCGGCCGCGCCCCTCGCCTGGCGCGTGGCCGCCGCCGTGCCCGCGAGGGCGGCCCCCTGTGCCTCGTCGAGGGCCTGCTCGACCTCGTGTGCCCCGTGCGGGGTTGCGGCCTCCTCGGCGAGCGAGCCGGTGAGGGCGGCGACCGTCTCGCCGACGACCCGCTTCGCGCCCCGGTTGCCGGTGCCCAGCTCGGTGGCGACCTGGTGCAACTGCTCCGTACCGAGGTCGTCCAGGACGGCTTTGTGTATTGGTTTGTCCTTCATGCCGGAAACGTTACGACCGATCACCGATGTCGGCACGTCGGATCACAGATCGATAAAGTGCCGAAGCCGTGCAACCCTTCGCCGTCGATCGGGGTCGTATAGGGCATCAGGCTTCCCGGGGGGAGTACCAGGGGGGTGGGGGAGCCTTCGGAGGGGGACACGCGAGGGGGCCCGGCCGCAAAGGCCGGGCCCCCTCGCTGCGCTCGTCAGGGGTTGTCCCTAACCGGCGAGTAGTCCACAGTCCGGCCCGCGATGTCGGAGCCCGGCGATAGCGTCTGTCCCATGACGCAACTGGCGGTGGTGGAGGGGGTCCTCGAGCGGATCACCTACGCCAACGAGGACAACGGGTACACGGTCGCCCGCGTCGACACCGGCCGCGGCGCCGGCGATCTGCTGACGGTCGTGGGCGCTCTGCTCGGCGCCCAGCCCGGCGAGTCGCTGCGCATGGAGGGCCGCTGGGGCTCCCACCCGCAATACGGCAAACAGTTCACCGTGGAGAACTACCGGACGGTCCTGCCCGCCACCGTCCAGGGCATCCGCCGCTACCTCGGCTCCGGGCTGATCAAGGGCATCGGCCCGCGCATCGCCGAGCGCATCGTCGACCACTTCGGCGTCGACACCCTCGACGTCATCGAGCAGGATCCCGCCCGGCTCGTCGAGGTCCCGGGCCTCGGCCCCAAGCGGACGAAGCTGATCGGCGCGGCCTGGGAGGAGCAGAAGGCCATCAAGGAGGTCATGCTCTTCCTCCAGGGCGTCGGCGTCTCCACCTCCATCGCCGTGCGGATCTACAAGTCGTACGGGGACGCCTCCATCTCCGTGGTGAAGAACGAGCCGTACCGGCTGGCGGCCGACGTCTGGGGCATCGGCTTCCTCACCGCCGACCGCATCGCCCGCTCCGTCGGCATCCCGCACGACAGCCCGGAGCGGGTCAAGGCCGGCCTGCAGTACGCGCTGTCGCAATCCTCCGACCAGGGCAACTGCTTCCTGCCCGAGCAGCGGCTCATCACCGACGCGGTCAAGCTGCTGCAGGTCGACACCGGCCTGGTCATCGAGTGTCTGGACGAACTGGTGAAGGAGGAGGGCGTCGTCCGGGAGGCGGTGCCCGGTCCCGCCGGGGAGGAGGACGTGCAGGGGATCTACCTCGTGCCGTTCCACCGCGCGGAGGTCTCCCTGGCCGCCCAGTTGCTGCGCCTGCTGCGCACCGAGCGGGACCGGATGCCCGCCTTCCAGGACGTCGACTGGGGGCGAGCGCTGAGCTGGCTCGGCGGTCGCACCGGCGCCGAGCTGGCGCCCGAGCAGGAGCAGGCGGTCCGGCTGGCGCTGACGGAGAAGGTCGCGGTCCTGACCGGCGGCCCGGGCTGCGGCAAGTCGTTCACGGTCCGCTCGATCGTGGAGCTGGCCCGGGCGAAGGGGGCGAAGGTGGTGATGGCGGCGCCCACGGGCCGCGCGGCCAAGCGGCTGGCGGAGCTGACCGGCGCCGAGGCGTCCACCGTCCACCGGCTGCTGGAGCTCAAGCCGGGCGGCGACGCCGCGTACGACAGGGACCGGCCGCTCGACGCCGACCTGGTCGTCGTCGACGAAGCCTCGATGCTCGACCTGCTGCTGGCGAACAAGCTGGCCAAGGCCGTGCCGCCGGGAGCGCACCTGCTGTTCGTCGGCGATGTCGACCAATTGCCCTCCGTCGGTGCCGGGGAGGTGCTGCGGGACCTGCTGGCCGACGGCGGTCCGGTGCCCGCGATCCGGCTGACGCGGATCTTCCGCCAGGCCCGGCAGTCCGGCGTGGTGACGAACGCGCACCGGATCAACTCCGGGGCCCAGCCCCTCACCCAGGGCCTCGCCGACTTCTTCCTCTTCGCCGAGGACGACACGGAGGCCGCTGGACGGCTCACTGTGGACGTGGCCGCCCGTCGGGTTCCGGCCAAGTTCGGGCTCGACCCGCGCCGCGACGTTCAGGTACTGGCCCCCATGCACCGCGGCCCCGCGGGCGCGGGCGCGCTCAACGGGCTGCTCCAGGAGGCCGTCACCCCCGGGCGGCCGGGGCTGGCCGAGAAGCGCTTCGGCGGCCGCACGTTCCGCGTCGGTGACAAGGTCACGCAGATTCGGAACAACTACGAGAAGGGCAGCAACGGGGTCTTCAACGGCACCGTCGGCGTCGTCACCGCCCTGGACGCCGACGAGCAGCGGCTGACGGTGCTCACGGACGAGGACGAGGAGGTGCCGTACGACTTCGACGAGCTGGACGAGCTGACGCACGCGTACGCCGTCACCATCCACCGTTCGCAGGGCAGCGAATACCCGGCGGTGGTGATCCCCGTCACCACCGGCGCCTGGATGATGCTCCAGCGGAACCTGCTGTACACGGCCGTCACCCGGGCCAAGAAGCTGGTCGTGCTGGTCGGCTCCCGTAAGGCCCTGGGTCAGGCGGTGCGGACCGTTTCCGCAGGCCGGCGTTGTACGGCGCTGGATCATCGGCTGCGTGGGCGAGTGGGTCTCCCCTAACCCGCTCCGACAGGGCACGATGGTCCGTATGTGGCACGGAGTGCCGTATGTTGATCCGGCAGCCGACCCCGAGTGCACGGAAGAGCTCCGCATGGGGGAAGCTGGAGGGTAGTCAGGGCACCTCAAACACACCTCAAAGAAGAGGCACGATACGTCGGGTGAGGACAGAGTGAGCGACAAATCTGCAGTACTTCGGTACGGCGACGGCGAGTACACCTTCCCGATCGTCGACAGCACCGTCGGTGACACCGGCGTCGACATCGGAAAGCTGCGCTCCCAGACCGGGCTGGTGACCCTGGACAGCGGCTACGGCAACACTGCGGCGTACAAGTCGGCCATCACCTATCTGGACGGCGAGCAGGGGATTCTGCGCTACCGCGGCTACCCCATCGAACAGCTCGCCGAGCGCAGCACGTTCCTGGAAGTCGCCTACCTGCTGATCAACGGTGAGCTGCCCAGCGTCGACGAGCTGTCGGTGTTCAAGGGCGAGATCACCCGCCACACCCTCCTGCACGAGGACGTCAAGCGCTTCTACGACGGCTTCCCGCGGGACGCACACCCGATGGCGATGCTGTCCTCCGTGGTCAGCGCGCTGTCGACCTTCTACCAGGACAGTCACAACCCGTTCGACGAGCAGCAGCGGCACCTGTCGACGATCCGGCTGCTGGCCAAGCTGCCGACGATCGCGGCGTACGCGTACAAGAAGTCCGTCGGCCATCCGGTGGTCTACCCGCGCAACGACCTCGGGTACGTCGAGAACTTCCTGCGCATGACCTTCTCGGTGCCCGCCGCCGAGTACGATCTGGACCCCGTCGTGGTCAGCGCGCTCGACAAGCTGCTGATCCTGCACGCGGACCACGAGCAGAACTGTTCGACCTCCACCGTGCGGCTGGTCGGCTCCTCGCAGGCCAACCTGTTCGCCTCCATCTCGGCGGGCATCAGCGCGCTGTGGGGGCCCCTGCACGGCGGCGCCAACCAGAGCGTGCTGGAGATGCTGGAGGGCATCCAGGTCACGGGCGGCGACGTCGACACCTTCATCCGCAAGGTGAAGAACAAGGAAGACGGTGTGAAGCTCATGGGCTTCGGGCACCGCGTCTACAAGAACTTCGACCCCCGGGCGAAGATCATCAAGGCGGCGGCGCACGATGTCCTCTCCGCGCTGGGCAAGTCCGACGAACTGCTGGACATCGCCCTGAAGCTGGAGGAGCACGCGCTCGCCGACGACTACTTCGTCGAGCGCAAGCTGTACCCGAACGTCGACTTCTACACCGGCCTGATCTACCGCGCGATGGGCTTCCCGACCGAGATGTTCACGGTGCTCTTCGCGCTCGGGCGACTGCCGGGCTGGGTCGCCCAGTGGCACGAGATGATCAAGGAGCCGGGCTCCCGCATCGGCCGTCCCCGGCAGATCTACACCGGTGAGGTGTTGCGGGACTTCATCCCGGTCGAAGAGCGCTGAGCTGCCGGCAACCCGCACGCCGGCAACGACGCACGAGAACGCGAAGGCGCCCCGTCTGCGATCCCCCCACGGATCAGTCGACGGGGCGCTTCGCTCTCCCGGCCCCGGTAGGGGCCGGGCGCCTTCATGCCGCCGGGACGCCGCCGCGGGAGGGGCCGCTCAATGCTCCTCGCACGTGCCGTCCCGGCCTCGTGCACGCCGACTCCGCCGGGTGTCGACGTCACCCGAATAGACACGCGACCGGCGCCGATGGTTACCCCCCGATCAGTGTGATCTAAGTCACTCGACTGAAGCGGTGCCAACCGGCGCCCGCACGCCGGTGCCCCCCGTATCGCGTGGACGGGCGCGGCACCGGTCGGGCCGTACGGATCAGGCCGGGCCGACCAGCTCGTATCCGGCCTCGTCGACCGCGGCGCGCACCTTCTCCTCGTCGAGCGGGGCGGCGGAGGTGACGGTCACCTCGCCGGTGGCGGCCACGGCCTTGGCCGAGGAGACGCCGTCGAGCTCGGAGATCTCGGCGCTCACGGCGCCCTCGCAGTGGCCGCAGGTCATGCCGGAGACCTTGTAGACGGTGGTGACAGGCGTCTGAGCGCTCATGGGAGTCTCCCTTGTCGACGGTGGGCGCAGCCGTGTTCTGCTCCCTGCGCTACACAGTATACCCCCTAGGGGTATTTTCCCGTCCCGCTGATCTCGCGGTCAGGCCGGCGGGTCTATGGCGTCGGTGCCGACGACCGGGGCGAGGTAGCCGAACAGGGCCCGCTTGATCTCCCTGCGGTACGCCTCCCGTTCGGTGTCCCCGGCGGTCATGAACAACTCCAGGCCCGCCTTGAAGATGCTGAACGACATGGTGGTGGTGCGGGTGATCTCCGCGCCCGAGAGCTCCGGGGCGCGGAGGGTGAGCATGACCTCGACGGCGGCCACGATCGTCGTGTGCACCGCCTCGTGCTCCTCCGCGACCAGGCCCGGGGCGTCCGCGCTCTGCAGCAGCACCTCGAAGCCGGGATTGGCGGCGCAGAAGTCGATCACCGGGTCGAGGGCGGCGTCGAGCATCGCGTCGAGCGGGAGCGCGGCGTTGGCAGGGGTGAACGCCTCGCTGTTCGTCTCGTGGAGCACGTGGTTGTAGCGGCGGCCCAACTCGACGGCCAGCGCCTCCTTGTTCGGGAAGAACTGGTACAGCGTGCCGGGGGAGACGCCGGCCTCGCGGGCGATGGCGTTGGTGGACGCGGCGGCGTAGCCGCTGCGGGCGAAGACCGCCTCGGCGGCGTCGAGCAACTGCTGCGCGCGCCGCTCGCCACGCGCCTGCCTGCGGCGGGGCGGCCGGTCGGCGGGGGCGTGCCCGCCGGCGGCCGGTGCTGGATTCGACACGGCTATCCACAGCCTCCGGGTAGGAGTTGACAAACGCGAGCTCCCGCTCGCATTCTGTGGAAACGCGAGCGCGGACTCGTATTCCGGCTCGTGTCTCATTCTATTGCGCTGTGCAACGAAGGGGCGGAACCGATGGCCGAGGGCACAAGCGGGGGAACGGCCGGGCCGGGCCGCTGGACGCGGTCCGTCACGGCGCGGCCCAGGCTGTCGCTGCTGCTCGCGCTGGTCTTCACGGCGCTGGCCGTGGTGGCCGGGAGCGGAGTGGCGGACCGGATGAGCGGCGGGGGGTGGCAGGACCCGGCGTCCGAGTCGGCGTATGCCGCGGACGCGCTGGACGAGCAGTTCCCCGGTGCCCGGCCGAACCTGCTGCTGCTCGTGGACAGCGGGCGGCCGGACGGGGTGGACGATCCCGCGGTCGCCGCCGAGGCGGAGCGGCTGGCCGGCCGGCTGGCGGCGGTGGATTCGGTCGAAGGGGTGACGTCGTACTGGGCGGCTGCCCAGGCCGCCGGGCAGGCGAAGGGAGCGGAAGGCGCGGGGGAGGCGCAGGCCGCGGCCGCGGGACTGCGGTCGGAGGACGGCGGCGAGGCGCTCATCGCCGCGCGGATCACGGGGGACGAGACCCGCGCCGGCGAGATCTTCGACGACCTGGCGCCGGACTTCCGCGGTGAGCACGGCCCGGTCGAGGTGCGCCTCGGCGGACAGACCGCGGTCTACGACGAGTTGCAGGGCACCATCCAGGAGGACCTGCTGCGGGCCGAGATCATCGCCCTGCCGGTGACGCTGCTGCTGCTCATCGTGGTCTTCGGCAGCGCCGTCGCCGCGCTGCTGCCGCTGGCGGTGGGCATCGTGGCCATCCTGGGGACGAACGCGGTGCTGCGCGGCATCACCGAGTTCGCGGACGTGTCGGTCTTCGCGCAGAACCTGACCACGGCCCTCGGCCTCGGACTCGCCATCGACTACGCGCTGTTCATCGTCCGGCGCTACCGGGAAGAGCTGGCCGCGGGCGCGGATCCGCTGGGCGCGGTGGGCACGACGCTGCGGACCGCCGGCCGCACGGTTCTGTTCTCGGCGCTGACGGTCGCGGTGTCCCTCTCGGCGATGCTGCTCTTCCCGCAGTACTTCCTGCGCTCGTTCGCGTACGCGGGGATAGCGGTGGTGCTGCTGGCCGCGGTGGCGGCGCTGACGGTGCTGCCCGCCGCGCTGGTGCTGCTCGGCCCGCGGGTCAACTCCTGGCGCATCCTGCCCAGGCGCGGCGGCGTGATGCCCGGCGGTCCCGAGAGCGGGCGCGGCTGGGCGCGGCTGGCGAAGCTCGTGATGCGCCGGGCGCCGGTCTTCGCGGTGCTCACGACCGCGGGGCTGATGCTGCTCGGACTGCCGTTCCTGCAGGTGGAGTTCGGCACGGCGGACGACCGGCAGCTTCCCCGGTCGGCCGAGTCGCACGTGGTGCAGGAACACATCAGGGACGGCTTCCCGGGCACTCCGGGCGGGACGATCGAGATCTACGTGGAGGGCGACCCGGCCGCCGCGGAGCTGGCCGGGTACCGGGAGCGGATCGCCGCGCTGGACGGCGTGGCACGGGTCGCCGGCCCCGCGATGGACGGCGGCGCCGGCTATCTGACGGTGACCGCCGAGGGCGAGGCGGTGGACGCCGCCAGCCAGGACCTGGTGCGCGACATCAGGGACATCGGGCCGCCGTTCGGGGCGTCGGTCACGGGCACGGCCGCCGATCTGGTGGACGCCAAGGACTCCATCCGGTCCGTCCTGCCCTGGGCCGCGCTCATGATCGTGCTCGCGACGCTGATCCTGCTGTTCCTGCTCACCGGCAGCGTGCTCATACCGTTCGTGGCCGTCGTGCTCAACGCGCTGAGCCTCACCGCGATGTTCGGCGCCATCGTGTGGGTCTTCCAGGACGGCAACCTGTCCGGGGTGCTGAACTTCACCGCCACCGGCGACATCGAGACGACGCTGCCGGTGCTGATGTTCTGCGTCGCCTTCGGCCTGTCCATGGACTACGGCGTCTTCCTGCTCTCCCGCATCAAGGAGGAGTACGACCGCACGGGGGACCGGGACGGGGCCGTCGTCTTCGGGCTGCGGCGGACCGGCGGGCTCATCACCGCCGCCGCGGTGATCCTCGCGGTGGTGATGCTCGCGATAGGCACCTCGCGGGTCACCAACACCAAGATGCTGGGCATCGGTCTCGCCCTCGCGGTGCTGATGGACGCGATGGTGGTGCGCGGGCTGCTGGTGCCCGCGGTTCTGAAGCTGACCGGGGCCGCCACGTGGTGGGCACCCGGGCCGTTGCGCCGGTTCCACGAGCGCGTCGAGCGCAGCGGATTCAGCGAGGGCGGGCCCCGGGCGGCCGGTCAGGAGGAGCAGCGGCCGGCGGACAAGTCCGACGACCTCACGCCTATCGGCGGGCGGTGACGCCCGGGGGGATGCGGGCACGGCCGGGCCGCGGGTGGCGGGGTCACCGGCGGCCGCGGCGGGTGCGGCTGCTGGGTCGCCGGGCGACCCAGGCGCGCACCGTGTCCGGGTACCAGTAGGGCTTGCCGTGCTCGACGACGTCGGGTGCCGGCAGCATCCCGTGCTTCCGGTACGACCGCACGGTCTCGGTCTGCACGCCGATGTGTGCCGCGATCTCCTTGTACGACCACAGACTGTCCGTCATCTCTGTACCTCCCGGCGGGGCGCCGGGGCAGCGCCCCTGGTGATCAGTGACCCTGTGCCCGCCGGGGCACCCCGGCCGACCCTCGCCGAGGGGTTGTCGAGCAGATGTGGTGGGGAACGGACGTAACCGTGACATTGGTGACGAGACACGCACGCGGCGTGATCGACGCATGATTGACACGGCTCCTCGGCGGCGGTTAGACCGAAACCGTTGCTGGACGAAGGGATTGCCCATGAAGACCATCGGCCACTGGATCGGCGGCAAGGCAGTCGAGGGCGCCTCGGGACGGTCGGGGCCGGTCTACGACCCCGCCACCGGGGCGCAGGCCGCCGAGGTCGCGTTCGCCTCCGCCGCCGAGGTGGACGCCGCCGTCGCCGCCGCCCGTGAGGCGTTCGCGGAGTGGGGCGTGTCCTCGCTCGCGCGGCGCACCGCCGTGCTGTTCCGCTTCCGTGAACTGCTCGCCGCCCGCCGCGAGGACGTCGCCCGGCTGATCACCGCCGAGCACGGCAAGGTGCACTCCGACGCCCTCGGGGAGGTGGCCCGCGGGCTGGAGATCGTCGAGGTCGCCTGCGGCATCCCGCAGTTGCTCAAGGGCGAGCTGTCCACGCAGGTCTCCACCCGTATCGACGTCGCCTCGATCCGGCAGCCCGTCGGCGTGGTCGCCGGCATCACGCCGTTCAACTTCCCCGCCATGGTGCCGATGTGGATGTTCCCGCTGGCCATCGCCTGCGGCAACACCTTCGTGCTGAAGCCCAGCGAGAAGGACCCGTCGGCCGCCGGGCTGCTCGCGGAGCTGCTGGCCGAGGCGGGGCTCCCGGAGGGGGTGTTCAACGTCGTCCACGGCGACAAGGAGGCCGTCGACCGGCTGCTGGAGCACCCCGACGTCGCCGCGCTCAGCTTCGTCGGCTCCACCCCGATCGCCCGGTACGTCTTCACCACCGGCACCTCCCACGGCAAGCGCGTCCAGGCGCTCGGCGGCGCGAAGAACCACATGCTGGTGCTGCCGGACGCCGATCTGGACGCGGCCGCGGACGCCGCGGTCTCGGCCGCGTACGGCTCGGCGGGGGAGCGCTGCATGGCGGTCTCCGCGGTGGTCGCGGTCGGGGACACCGGCGACGAGCTGGTGACGAAGATCGCCGAGCGGGCCCGCAAGGTCCGTATCGGCCCCGGCGACGACCCCGACTCGGAGATGGGCCCGCTCATCACCCGTGAGCACCGCGACAAGGTCGCCGGCTATGTGCGCGGGGCCGCGGCGCAGGGCGCCGAGGTGGTCGTGGACGGCACGGGCTACACCGTTCCCGGCCGCGAGGACGGCCACTGGATCGGGGTCAGCCTGCTGGACCGGGTGCCGGTGGAGTCCGACGCGTACCGGGACGAGATCTTCGGGCCGGTGCTGTGCGTGGTTCGGGCGGAGACGTACGAGGAAGGGGTGCGGCTCGTCAACGACTCGCCGTGGGGCAACGGCACCGCCATCTTCACCCGCGACGGCGGCGCCGCCCGGCGCTTCCAGCTGGAGGCCACGGCCGGGATGGTCGGTGTGAACGTGCCGATCCCCGTGCCCGTGGGCTACCACTCCTTCGGCGGCTGGAAGGAGTCCCTCTTCGGCGACCACCACATCTACGGCGAGGACGGCGTCCGCTTCTACACCCGGGCGAAGGTCGTCACGACCCGCTGGCCCGACCCCGCGGACGGCGGCGTCGACCTGGGCTTCCCGACATCCCGCTGAGACAGGTGCCGGCGTTGGGGAGGCAGATCGTGCGGTCGGGGGGTACTTTGCGGGTAACGGTGCGACATGTCTGCGGCATCGGGATCCGGACGGTTCCGGTGTTCCGCACCGCCTCCACCATCAACCGTCGTGTGTGCGAGGAGCTGATGCCGTGTCACTGATGCCCCGGGCCGGGATCCACGAGTCGGCGGAATAACGGCACCGAATCGCCCCCTCCTTCGTCACAGTCCCGATGAGGACGGTACGAGGGAGGGGCGCGATGAGACGCGTAGTGCTCAGGGGACTGGCAGGTCTGGTGACGGTGCCGCTGCTGCTGACGGGCTGCAGCGGAGGCGGGGAGGATACGAGGAACGAACAGCTTGCCCAAGAGGACGCGGGCTCAGGAGCCGCGCCCCCGCCGGCCCCCGAGGCGCCCTCCGTGGCCCCGGACGGCGCGTACGACACCGCCCCTGAGGCCGCGGGCGCGGGCAAGGAACGGGCGGACTCGTTCGTACCCGAGCCCGACATGGTCTCCACCTTCGCGCTCGACGTGGACACCGCCTCGTACAGCTACGCCCGCCGCACCATAGACGCCGGTTCGCTGCCGCAGCCGGACACCGTGCGCCACGAGGAGTTCATCAACAGCTTCCGCCAGGACTACCCCGCGCCCGAGGACGACGGTTTCTCCGTCACCACCGACGGCGCCCGCGCGGCGGACGACGGCTGGTCGCTGATGCGTGTGGGGCTGGCGACCCGTCCGGAGAGCAACGAGTACGGCAGGCAGGCGCGCCGGCCCGCCGCCCTGACCTTCGTCGTGGACGTCTCCGGCTCGATGGCGGAGCCCGGCCGGCTCAGCCTCGTACGGGAGGCCCTGCACACGGCGGTCGACGAGTTGCGCGACGACGACGCGCTGGCGCTCGTGGCGTTCAGCGACGAGGCCCGTACGGTGCTGCCGATGACGGCCGTGGGCGGGGCGGAGGACCGCATCCACGACGCCGTCGAGGAGTTGCAGCCCACCGAGAGCACCAATCTCGAGGCCGGCGTGGCCCGCGGCTACGACGAGGCGGTCGACGGCCACCGCAAGGGCGCCACCAACCGCGTGGTCCTCCTCTCCGACGCCCTCGCCAACACCGGCGCCACCGACGCCGACACGATCCTCGACCGCATCGCCGCGGCCCGGGAGGACTACGGCATCACCCTGTTCGGCGTCGGCGTCGGCAGCGAGTACGGCGACGCGCTGATGGAGCGGCTGACCAACCAGGGCGACGGCCACACCGCCTACGTCTCCGAGACCGACGAGGCCCGCGAGGTCTTCGTCGAGGACCTGCCGCGCAACGTCGACCTGCGCGCCCGTGACGCGAAGGCGCAGGTCGTCTTCGACCCCGACGCCGTCTCCGACTACCGGCTGATCGGCTACGACAACCGCCAGGTCGCCGACGAGGACTTCCGCAACGACGCCGTCGACGGCGGCGAGGTCGGCCCCGGCCACACCGTCACCGCGCTCTACGCCGTCCGGCTCGCCGAAGGCGCCTCCGGCGGCGTCGCGACGGCCACCGTGCGCTGGCTCGACCCCGACACCCGCGCCCCGCACGAGGAGTCCAGCACCGTCGACGCGGGCGCTCTGACCGGCGAGCTGTGGGGCGCTGCCCCGCCCCGGCTGCAGCTCACCGCGCTGGCCGCCTACTTCGCCGACGCCCTGCGCGGCGGCTCCGACGCCGGCACCACCCCCGAGCCGTACGCGGACGGCAAGGAGGGCAGCGGCACCACCGGCGCCGGGGCCCTGCCGCTGCCCGGCGCGCCCACGGTCGGCGAACTCGCCGGTCACGCCGAGGACCTGGCCGCCGAGACAGAGGACCCGGCGGTGGGCGACCTGGCCGCGACCGTCCGGCAGGCGGTCGAGCTGTCGGGCTGACGCGGGGTCACCGAGGACGCACCCTCGCGGACGGCGGACCGGCCGTGGGGGACGGACCGGCCGCGAGGGACGCGGACCGGCCGACGCGCAGGGGCGGCGGGAAGCGGGCTCCCGCCGCCCCCTCACCCCGTACGGACCGCGCTTTCCCGCCCGAACCCCCGTGCCGTACTCTGGGCGCCACATTTCCGGGACCCGGCAGCGACCGCGGTGTCCCGTCTCCAGGATCCGGCAACCGGGAGCGGTGGTGGCGCGAACGCCCGTAGCGGGGTCACCCCCCGACTTCCTCGTGGGCTACGCGGACCTGCTGGCCGACGTGTCCGCCACCGGCCGGCTGCTGCGCCGCCCCGAACTGGACGCGCTGCGCGAGCTGGGCGAGCAGGCCGCCGAGGCGGGCCGCAGCCTGCGCGAACTGGTCGCGGGACACCTCGCCGAGACCCGCCGCACCTGGGCCACCCTGCCCGGCGTGGCCAGCGCCGCGAGCGCCACCGAGCGCGCCCGCAGCGGCGACGCCGTGCTGGCCGCGGTCGAGGCGGCCGTCACGGCGCTCGGCGAGGGCCACGAGCGCGCCCAGCGGCTCGCTGTCCGGCAGGAGGAGGCCGAGCGCCGCGAGTTCGTCGACGACCTGCTCTACGGCCGCAGCGACCTCGGCCGGCTCGCCGAGCGAGCGGAGCGCTTCGGGCTGCGGCTGGCCCGCGCCCACGCCGTCGCGGTCGCCGCCGGCGAGGAGCCCTTCGCCGACGTCCACCCCCTGGTGCGGCGCATCGAGCGGGAGCTGCTGGGCCGCTTCGTCGAGCGCGACGTGCTGCTGACCACCAAGGAGGGCCAGCTCGTCTGCGTCGCCGGCAGCAGCGAGCGCGCGCTGCTCGACGCCTTCGCCAAGGTGGCCCTGGAACCGGGCAGCGGGTACGCCGGTGCCACCCGCGTCGCCATGGGCCGCGAGCACGCGGGCCCCGGCGGGGTCGTCCGCAGCTACGAGGAGGCGCTCGGGGCGCTCGACATGGCGGCCGCGCTCGGCCTCACGCAGCCCGTGCTGCAGGCCGCCGAGCTGCTGGTCTTCCCCGTGCTGCTGCGCGACCGGGCGGCGATGGCCGATCTGGTACGCACCGTCCTCGGCCCGCTCACGCAGGCCCGCGGCGGCGCCGAGCCGCTGCTCGCCACGCTGCAGACGTGCGCCGACGCCGGCTACGTCAACGCCGAGGCGGCGCGGCGGCTGGGCGTGAGCGTGCGGACGCTGTCGTACCGCCTGGACCGGATACGTACCCTGACCGGCTACGACGTGGCGGACTCCCTGCACCGCTACACCCTGGAGACCGCCGCCATGGGCGCCCGCCTGCTCGGCTGGCCGGACAAGCAGATCTAGTCACGCGCCGCGGCGAGCGCCCCGCCCTCCCGCCAGGCCCGCCGGCCGCCGCCCGGCCCCACCGCGCCCCCGGCATCCGCCCGCCCCCCACCCGTACGCGCCGCGTCCGGAACCGCACGCACCCGGCTTGCGTTCTCCCCCGTAGGTGGCCCACTCTTCTCCCTGCCGCCTGTCCCAGATGTCTGGAGTCCCGAACCCATGAACACGCTCGCGCTCGGACCGGGATGGCTGGATCCCGACTTCCTGATCGACAAGTTCGGCGTGCTCGGCGTGCTCACGATCGTCTTCGCCGAGTCCGGGCTCCTCATCGGGTTCTTCCTGCCGGGTGACTCGCTGCTGTTCACCACGGGCCTGCTGATCACCTCGGACGTGCTCGACTTCCCGCTGTGGCTGATGTGCGTGCTCATCGCGGTCGCGGCCATCGCCGGCGACCAGGTCGGCTATCTCTTCGGCCGCAAGGTCGGCCCCGCCCTCTTCAACCGCCCGGACTCCAGGCTGTTCAAACGGGAGAACGTGCAGAAGGCGCACGAGTTCTTCGAGAAACACGGCCCGAAGTCGCTGGTGCTCGCCCGCTTCGTGCCCATCGTGCGCACCTTCACCCCGATCATCGCCGGGGTCAGCCGGATGAACTACCGGCTGTTCGTCATCTTCAACGTCATCGGCGGCATCCTCTGGGGCGTCGGCGTCACCCTTCTGGGCGCCGCCCTGGGCCAGATCGACTTCGTGCACCAGAACGTCGAGGCGATCCTCATCGGCATCGTGCTGCTGTCGGTGCTGCCGATCGTCATCGAGTACCTGCGCGCCCGCAGCCGCGCCAGGAACGCGCCCCCGGCGGCCCCTTCGGCGGACGAGCAGGACGGCGACCCGGCGGCCCCCGCCGCCGACGGCGGCGACGGCGGTCCGCAGCGCGGGCGGCACGCCCGGCGTTAGGGTCGCGTCAAAACCTCGGCGTCGTCCTGGACAAAGCGCCCTTCGCTGCCCAGAGCGGTATTTCGGATCACCTACGATCGGCCCGTGCCCAAGCTGACCGAACTGCCGAAGCGCATACTGATCGGCCGCGCGCTTCGCAGTGACCGGCTCGGCGAGACGCTGCTCCCCAAGCGCGTCGCGCTCCCGGTCTTCGCCTCCGACCCGCTGTCCTCGGTCGCGTACGCCCCGGGCGAGGTGCTGATCGTCCTGTCGATCGCCGGCGTCGGCGCGTACACGTACAGCCCCTGGATCACCGGGGCCATCGTCGTGCTGATGGTCGTCGTCGTCGCCTCGTACCGCAAGACGGTGCACGCCTACCCCAGCGGCGGCGGCGACTACGAGGTCGCCACCACCAACCTCGGCCGCCGCGCCGGCCAGGTGGTGGCCAGCGCGCTGCTCGTCGACTACGTGCTCACCGTCGCGGTGTCGGTCTCCGCGGGCGTGGAGAACCTGGGCTCGGCCTGGGGGTTCGTCGCGGACAACAAAGTGCTGTGCGCGCTGATCGTCATCGGCCTGCTGACCACCATGAACCTGCGCGGCGTGAAGGAGTCGGGGACGCTCTTCGCGATCCCCACCTACGTCTTCGTCGGCAGCGTCCTGATCATGATCGCCTGGGGCGCCTTCCGCGCCCTCGTCCTCGGCGACACGATGCGCGCCCCCACCGCCGACCTGGAAGTGCACAGCGAGCACGCGGGCGGCCTCGCCGGCTTCGCGCTGATCTTCCTGCTGCTACGGGCCTTCTCCTCCGGCTGCGCCGCGCTGACCGGTGTCGAGGCGATCAGCAACGGCGTGCCCGCCTTCCGCAAGCCCAAGAGCCGCAACGCCGCGACGACGCTGGCGATGATGGGCCTGCTGGCGATCGTGATGTTCGTCGGCATCATCATCCTCGCGCTGCACACCGACGTGCGGATGGCCGAGCGGCCCGCGGAGGACCTGCTGCGGCACGGCGAGGCGGTCGGCTCCGACTTCATCCAGAACCCGGTGATCGCGCAGGTCGGCGCGGCGGTCTTCGGCGACGGCTCGCTGCCGTTCGTCGTCCTGGCGGCGGCCACGGCGCTCGTGCTGTTCCTGGCCGCCAACACGGCGTACAACGGCTTCCCCGTGCTCGGCTCGATCCTCGCCCACGACCGCTTCCTGCCACGACAGTTGCACACCCGCGGCGACCGGCTGGCGTTCAGCAACGGCATCCTCTTCGTCGCCCTGCTCGCCGGCGCCCTCGTCTACGCCTTCAAGGCCGACTCCACCCGGCTGATCCAGCTCTACATCGTCGGCGTCTTCGTCTCCTTCACCTTCAGCCAGACCGGCATGGTGCGGCACTGGAACCGCGCGCTGACCACCGAGCACCGGCCCGACGTGCGCCGCGGCATCGTGCGGTCCCGGGCGATGAACGGGTTCGGCGCGGTGTTCTGCGCGCTGGTGCTGGTGGTCGTGCTGATCACCAAGTTCAGCCACGGCGCGTGGATCGCAGTGGCAGGGATGCTCTTCTTCTACCTGGTGATGGCGGCCATCCGCCGCCACTACGACCGGGTCGCGCAGGAGGTCGCGGTCGCCGAGGGCGAGGCGGACGACGCGATGCCGCGCCCCGGGCACGTGCACTCCATCGTGCTCGTCTCCCAGTTGCACCGCCCGACGATGCGCGCGCTGGCGTACGCGAGGCTCGTACGCTCCGACAAGCTGGAGGCGCTGACCATCGGGGTCGACGCCGAGGAGACCCGGACGCTGCAGCAGCAGTGGGTGGACAGCGAGCTGGACGTGCCGCTGACCGTCATCGAGTCGCCGTACCGGGAGATCACCCGGCCGCTGATCGAGTACGTCAAGCGGCTGCGCCAGGAGAAGCCGGACACGGTGATCAGCGTCTACATCCCGGAGTACGTCGTCGGGCGCTGGTACGAGCACCTGCTGCACAACCAGAGCGCACTGCGGCTGAAGGCGCGGCTGCTGTTCACGCCCGGCGTGATGGTGACGTCGGTGCCGTATCAGCTCGGCTCCAGCGAGCGCGCCAAGCGCCGGGCGCGGCGCGGCGCGGAGTGGCAGGCGCCGGGTGCGGTACGGGGTCCGGCCCCGGCGGGCGCGCGGAAGCGGCGGGAGTCGACGGGGCGGGATCCGGCGGGGCGATAGCGGGGGCAGCGGCACGGGCCGGCCGGGGTCAGGGGCCGTAGGTGTGCTTCCAGCGGAGCCGGTGCCGGCGGTCGCCCTGGCCGGCGCCGTTCACGCGGCCGAGGGCTTCGAGGGTGGCGCCGTTGTTCCAGGTGCCCAGGTAGTCGCGGTGGACGGCGATCAGGCCGTTCTGCTTCGCGTACGTCAGGGAAGGCCCGCTGAAGTCGGCGGTGGTGACGAAGACGGCGACGGCGGCGCAGGTGTGGGTCTTGGCGCCGAGCAGGTCGCGCATGTCGCGTTCGGCGATCCGGCGGCTGGGTGCGTACCTCTTGCACTGCGTGATGAGGAGGCGGCCGTCGGGGAGGCGGGCGGTGACGTCGACGCCGTGGTCACCGGACCGGCCGACGCGGCGGACGTCGGTGCAGCCGTCCCGGCGGAGGAGACGTGCGACGTGTTCCTCGAACTCGTCGGGGGACATGGCGTCGATCTCGGGGAGGGTGCGGCGGCCGGCGCTGATCCGGTCGTCCGCGCGCCATCGGCGATCGCGGCGCCGGAGGCCGCGGTCGGTGCGCCAGAGCAGGACCGCCGTTGCCCCGACGGCGGTGGCGGCGAGGACGCCGAGGGCGTAGGGCCAGAGCGTGAACCAGTTCAGGACGAGCAACGCCAGCAGGAGTGCGCCGCCCGATGCGGCGGCCCTGAGCCGTGCCACCCGCCGCCGCCGTGCGGCCCTACGTCGCCGTCGTGCCGCCATCGCCCGCCCCCAGGTCGGTTGTCGGTGCTGTGACGTAGTGTGAGGATCGCGGCACCGGTCGTGAAGGGCGCGACTCGGCCAGAACGGCCGGCAGCCGTCTGCTCCTTTCGGTACGGGCCGTCCCGCCGTGCTCGCCCGCGCCAGGCCCGCGCCGTCCCGCTGCCACGCCGTGTTCAGAAGCCGCCGAAGCCGCCGTCTCCGAAGCCTCCGCCTCCGCCGCCGAAGTCGCCCCCGCCGAAGCCGCCGTCGAAGTCGCCGGGGCCGAAGTCGGCGCCGGTGTGGTCCCCGCCCGCGTAGCCGCTCTCGCCCATGCCGTCCGTCGCCGCCCAGCCGCCCGGGGCGTACATCATCGTTCCCAGCATCGTGCCCACCAGCAGCGCGGGGAGGAGCCCGCCGCCGAAGTAGCCGCCCGCCCAGGGGACGTACGCCGGGCCGGCGTTCCAGTACGGCTGCGGGCCGCGTGCGGTGTCGACCCTGCGGGTCATCGGCTCCTTGCCGGCGGCCAGCAGGTTCGCGTCCGCCGTGCACGCCGGCACCGTGCGCGGCGCGGCGCCCGGCGGGGTCCACTCCACGTCGGCGGTCGACGGGCCGTGGCCGGGGTCGAAGAAGCACGGGGGGCGGCGTTCGGGGAGGGGGGCGCCGGTACGGCGCGCCTCCAGGGTCGTCAGCGCGAACCGGCCCTCCTCCAGCGCCTTCGTCACCCCGCGTACGTCGGCGGGGACACCGGCCGCGTCCATGCGGGACTTGGCCTTCTCGTACGCGTCGAGCGCCTTCTGGTAGTCCGCGCGCATCGCGTCGTCCGCGGCCGGGTCGGCGGGGTCGAAGGCGATACGGGTCATCTCCTCGCCGTACGCGGTGATGTCCTCGTCGACGACGGAGCGCAGCCGCGCCAGTTCCACCCGGGCCCGCTCCGCGTCCCGGAGCCTGCCGCACTGCCGGACGAACAGGACCACGCCGACGATCAGCAGGAGCACGACGCCGACCGTGAGGGCCCCGGGGCCGCCGATGCCGGTGCTGTCGCGCCAGCCGGAGGGCGCGCTGCCGCCGGCCTGTCCGGCGGCGGCGTCGGCGAAGGTGACGAGCTGGTCGGTGGCGTTGCCCGGGTGGGCGCCGACGGCGGCGCGGCGGAGGTTGTCGACGGCCCTGGCGGACAGCACGCGGGCGTCGGCGGCGGCGCCGAAGCCGTTGCCGAGGCGGACGGCGTAGACGCCGGCGATGCCGGTACGGGAGCGGAGGTTCGGCAGTACGTCGCGGGCGGCGGCGCCCGAGTCAGCGGGGAGCACGGCGACGAAGACAGGGCTGTCCGCGTCCTTGATCCGGGCGGCGAGCGCGTTGGCCCGGTCGACGGACATCTGGCCCCGGACCTCGGGGTGGATGTAGACGGGCCGCTCGCGCAGCGCGTCGGCGGCGTCGCCGACGGTGTCCTGGGCGCGCGCGGGGGACACCGTGAGGAGTGCGGCGAGCAGGGCGAGGAGCAGGGCCAGGAACCGGTGCATATCTGACATTCTTCTCGCGGGGTGGGCGGGCGCCACCCGGGTTCCCGCCGTTGCCGCGGGGGTGGTCCCGTACGGGCGGATCGAGAGATCGGCGGGCGCGGATCGACGGGCGCTGGATGGGCGTGCGTCGGGTGGGCGTGCGTCGGGTGGACCGGGGGATGCGGTGGTGCGGCGGCGTTGTCGGAGGGGGTGCCTACCCTTGGGCGGGTGTGCGGGGAACGCGACATGGGGGCCGCCGTCGTCGTCCTGGTGACGGCCTCCCCCCGCGGTGAGACGCCGACCCTCCGCTACGTGCCGACCGTCACCGCGCCGTCCAGGTCGCACGCCTGCAGTCGCCCGCACATCCCGAAGCGCGACTTCGCCCCCGTCCGCTGCACCGACGCCGTCCGCAGGTGGGCGCCGTCCGTGCGGAGTGCGGTCAGGTGGGCGTCCGTCGCCGCCGCGGCCGCGGCCGGGCCCCGTTCCCAGCGGCCGCGCCAGTCGTCCAGGTGCGGCCGTACCAGGTCCACCGCCCGCGAGTGGAACGCCTCCAGCGGTGCCATGTCACCCGCCCGTGCGGCCCCGGCCAGTTCGGCGAAGCCGGCCAGCGCCAGGTCGCGGCGCGCCTGTGCGGACTTCTCCGGCTCCGCCGGGTCGAGGGCGGCGGCTCTGGCGTAGGCGGCGTCGTCGTGCAGGACGTCGGAGGGGAAGGGGAAGACGGCGTCGCCGGCCTCGGGCAGGCCCGCGTTCTGCATCAGGACGAGGATGTCGAGCCGGCCGTCGGCGTTGACGAGCCGGTGGATGGTGCCGGGCGTGAACCAGACGACGGCGTCCTCGACCAGCTCGGTCTCGGCGTACCCGGAGGCGGTCAGGGTCTGCACGGCACCGCGGCCGCCGAGAACGACGTACGCCTCGGTGCAGGCGAGGTGCAGATGCGGGGTGCCGCCGCGGAGGCCGTCGGGGGCCTGCCAGTCGTAGACGCGGAGCCGGGAGACGCTGACGCCGCCGGGGAGGGGCGGGAGTGCGGGATCGGCCATGGACACCAGGATGCCGCAAGCGCTTTCTACGGGCCAGCCCCCGAACCACCCGATCTCCGGCCCTCCCGCCGCGCCACCGTACGGAAGGCGGGACCGCGGGCGGTCCGTCGGCGGGCGGTTCTGTCAGGTGAGCGGCCTGCCCTTGGGCGGGTGTGCGGGAGTTGCGGGGAGATGCAGGGGATGCCGGGGGTGGAGGCGAGGTGGGCTTTCGCCGGTCATGCCGGCTGCACCAGCGTGTATCCCTCATCCAGCAGCCGCGGCAGGTAGTACTCCAACGCCCGCACCGTCGCCCACCTGTTGCCCCCGCCGTCGTGCGCCAGCACGATCGCACCCGCGTGTGCCCGCCTGAGCACGGTCGTCTCGATGAACGCCTGGTCGCGGTCGTCCCAGTCGAGCGTGTCGATGTCCCACTGGAAGGGCTCCATCTGCAGGTGTGCGCAGACCTCCAGGCTCGGTCCGTGCCACATCCCGTACGGCGCCCGCGCCACCCGCGGCGGCGCGCCCAGTTCCCTGGCCACCAGCTCGCAGGTCCGTTCCAGCTCCTCACGCACCCGCGGCGTGCTGATCAGGTCGAGCTGCGGGTGGGTGTAGGAGTGGTTGCCGACCACGTGGCCGTCGGCGGCGATCTGGCGCAACACCTCGCGGTTCCACGGGATGTTCTGGCCGATCACGAAGAACGTCGCGCGCGCCCCGTGGCGCCGCAGGATCCGCAGGATCTCCGGCGTCTGCGTCGCGTGCGGGCCGTCGTCGAAGGTGAGCGCGATCTTCTTGCCGGTCTCCCGCAGCGTGGTGTGCGGCGTCGCGCGCACGGCGACCGGCCGGGTCGGTCCCGCGATACGGGCCATGCCGCCGGACGTCGTCATCGGCGCGGTGCCGGCGCGGCCGGCGGTCGGGCGCAGCCGGGGCGACGGGCCGCCGAGCGGCTTGCCGTTCGCCAGCCCCGTTCGGGCTGCCGCCGCCCCCGACTTCGGGGCGTGCGCGTCCGGGGCGATGGCGAGCTGGTACGCGCCGAGCAGGCCGAGGCAGAGCGCGGTACGCCGGGGCACCCCCTTCGTGGCGTATTTGTCATATTTCATGACCAACTGGTCTCACGAGGGGGAGGCACGGCGGGTCAGCGACACGGGGCGCCGGGGCGAAGCACCGGATCGGGCCCCGGCGAGTGGCGGGCCGGTCCGGAACGCGGTAGTAACGGGGGCGTCTTGTGCGTTTCGGCCGCCCAGCGGGGGCCGCCCCCGCGACCGTCGCCCGCCGGGTGCCGGCCGGCCGGGACCGGGCGCCGGCCGCCGGGCGCGCCGAGGACGCCGCGGCCCTTCCGCTACGCCGAATGGCCCAGGTGGCACCCCTTCGACAGCGTGCCCGGGTCCGGACCGGGCTTCACTGGAAGCGTCGAGGACGGGGCCAGGAGCGCGGCCGTACGGCGGCTCCGCCGGTCCGTCCCGCGCCGAATGCGAGCTGAGGAGAAACGCTGTGCGGGCGACGTTCACGCTGGGGCGCATCGCCGGGATCCGGATCGGGGTCCACTGGAGCGTCGTCCTGATCTTCGGCATCATCCTGGTCGGTCTCGCGCAGGGCCAGCTCCCGGACGCCGATCCGGGCCGTCCCCGGGTGCTGTACTGGGCTGCGGGCCTGGTGGCCGCCGTGGTCTTCTTCGTCTCCCTCCTCGCCCACGAGCTCGCGCACGCCGTGGTCGCCCGGCGCAACGGCGTGTCCGTGGACGACATCGTGCTGTGGCTGCTGGGCGGAGCGGCCCGGTTGAAGTCGGAGGCGTCGAACCCGGGTGCCGAACTGCGGATCGCGGGTGTCGGCCCCCTGGTCAGCCTCCTGCTGGGCGGACTCTTCGTGCTGGGCACCTGGCTTGTTCACCTCGCGTCCGCGCCCGACCTCGTGGTGCAGGTGATGGGGTGGCTGGCGGGCATCAACCTGCTGCTCGCCGTCTTCAACGCCCTGCCGGCCGCACCGCTGGACGGCGGGCGGCTGCTGCGCGCGCTGCTGTGGTGGCGTACGGGAGACCGGTTGCGGGCGACCGCCGGGGCCACCGCGGCGGGCCGCGCGCTGGGCTGGGTGCTCATCGTGCTGGGGTTCGTGGTGTTCCTGCGCGGCGGCGCGTTCGGCGGACTCTGGCTGGCCCTGATCGGCTGGTTCCTCGTCGGGGCCGCCACCGCCGAGGGCCGGCAGGCGCAGTTGCGCGGAGTGCTCTCCGGTGTCCCCGTGCGGAACGCCATGACGCCGGATCCGGTCGTGGTGCCCGAGGCCCTGGACGTCGCGCATCTGCTGGACGACCCGCTCTACCGGCACTCGGCGTTCCCGGTCCTCGGCGAGAGCGGGGAACCGGTCGGTCTGGTGACGTTGCGCGGTGCCGGACACGTACGGCCGGACCACGGCGGGACGGTGAGCGTGGGCGAGGTGATGGTGCCGCTGCCGGAGCTCGTGGTCGTCGGCCCGGACGACTCCCTCGCCGACCTGCTGCCCCGCATGGAGCCCGGCCCCGAGCACCGCGTCCTGGTCACGGAGGAGGGCAGACTCGTCGGGATCCTGTCGCTGTCGGACATCAGCCGGACGGTGAGGTACCTGGCGGAGACCACGCCCCGCGCGAGAGGGGGCCCCTGACCGCGAGCCGGGCTTCCGGCACTCCGGCCCGTCGAAGCCCCGGCGGGCATCCGTCCCGTATGCCCGCGCCCGTACGGAGCCGTGCGGTGGTGTCGCTCACAGTTCGCCGCTCACGGGACCGGTGCGGTGCGGCGCGGTGGTTACCCTGGCGTCGCTCCCGTACCCCCTGACCGCAGGCGAGGCCGCACGTGTTCCGGACGATGCTGAAGTCCAAGATCCACCGCGCCACCGTGACGCAGGCCGACCTGCACTACGTCGGGTCCCTCACCGTCGACGAAGACCTGATGGAGGCCGCGGATCTGCTGGCCGGCGAGCAGGTCGACGTGGTCGACATCGACAACGGCGCCCGGCTCACCACCTACGTCATCGCCGGCCCGCGCGGCAGCGGTGTCATCGGCATCAACGGCGCGGCGGCCCGGCTGGTCAGCCCCGGCGACCTCGTGATCGTCATCAGCTACGCGACGGTGGCCGACGCGGAGGCGAAGGCGCTGCTGCCGCGGATCGTGTTCGTGGACGGCGACAACCGCCCCGTCCGGCACGGCTCGGACCCGGCCGAGGCGCTGCCCGGCACGGGAACGGTGCGGGGCGACTCCCTGGCCGGCGACTGAGCGGACGTCACCGGCGGGGTCGCCCCGCACCGTGGTGGGCACGGCGGGCGGCGCCTCGGCCGCCCGCTGTCGTGCGCGTGGGCCTCAGGAACGGCCCGCCTCGATGTCCAGCGTGATCTTGATCTTGTCGCTCACGGCCGCGCCGGCCGCGCCACCGGTGACGCCGAAGTCGGAGCGGCTGATCTCGGTGCTCGCGGAGAACCCGACGACCATGCTGCCCTCCTGCATGCCCGGCGCGAAGCCGCCGACCTCGGTCTCCAGGGTCACGGGGCGGGTGACGCCGCGCAGCGCCAGGTCGCCGTCGATCAGGTAGACGCCGTCCTTCTCGCGGATGCCGGTCGAGGTGAAGGTCATCTCGGGGTACGTCTCGACGTCCAGGAAGTCCGCCGTGCGTACGTGGTCGTCGCGCATGTCGTTGCGCGTGTTGATCGAGGTGGTCTGGATGACCGCGTTGACCTCGGACTGCAGCGGGTCCTCGTGGGTCACGATGGTGCCCTCGACGTGGTCGAACGTGCCGCGGACCCGCGTGACGCCCAGGTGCCGGACGACGAAGGAGACGTCGGAGTGCACCGGGTCGATGGTCCAGGTACCGGTCTGGTAAGCGGGGATCCGGTCGGCGTGAGTGGTCATGGGGATATTCCTCTTCCGTAGCGGTGCCCACCACTGGGCGAGTGGTTGAACTTTCACTCAAACCGTAACACGCTCTGGTTGAGGACTCAACTATAGGTATGCTGGACACATGAACGACGTACGCTGGCTCACCGATGACGAACAGCGGATATGGCGCCTCTTCATGAACGCCGTCCGCGATTTCAACGCGCATCTGGACCGCCAGTTGCGGCGCGACTCCGGGATGCCCGTGGCGTACTACGAGATCCTGGTGCACCTCTCCGAGGCCCCCGGGCGCAGCCTGCGGATGAGCCAGCTCGCCGAACAGGCCCGCTCCTCGCGCAGCCGGCTGTCCCACGCGGTGGCGGCGCTGGAGAAGGCGGGGTACGTCTCCCGCTGTACCACCGACGCCGACCGCCGCGGGTCCGTGGCGCAGCTCACCGACGCCGGGTTCGCCGTGCTGGAGGCGGCGGCGCCGGGCCATGTGACGGAGGTGCGCAAACACCTCTTCGACGTGCTCACGCCCGAGCAGCAGCAGAAACTCGGCGAGATCAGCGGCGCGGTGCAGGAGGGGCTGCGGCCGATCTGTGCGCTGGCGCGGGCCGAGGACGTGGAGGACGCCGAGGAGGCCGGGGGTGCCGAGGGCGCGGAAGACGCCGCGGCCGGGGTCACCGCCCGGGAAGCCGTCACGGAAGCCTGACGCCCGCCGCCGCCTGACGGCCGGGCCGCCACGCTCCGGCCCCGCCGCTCCGTCCCGGCCCCCGTCCCGCCGTGGCGCCGCGCCGGTGCCCGCCCCGCCGCCGGGGAGCGTGTCCGCCGCAGCGGAGCGGGCAGCGTACGGAGGCGTTACTCGGCCAGTGTCCATACCGCGTGTGCGAGCGCATCGCTGTTGCGGTTGAGCGCGGTGTCGTTCACGTTCGACGTGGTGTCGCAGGAGCTGTGGTAGCACCGGTCGAAGGCCTGGCCGGCCGTGCCGCCCCACTTCGCCGCCTGCGCCGCCGACTTCGTCCGGCTCGCGCCGGTGAACAGCCCGCCGACCGGCACGCCCGCGCTCTTGAACGCCGCGTGGTCCGACCGGCCGTCGCCCTCGGTCTCGATCTCGGTGGGGACGCCGAGGCCGGCGTAGTAGTTCTTGAAGACCGTCTCGATCTGCGGGTCGTCGTCGTAGACGAAGTACCCGGGGTTGGGCGAGCCGATCATGTCGAAGTTCAGGTAGCCGGAGAGCTTGGCGCGGTCGGCGGCCGGCAGGTTGCCGACGTAGTACCGCGAGCCGACCAGGCCCAGTTCCTCCGCGCCCCACCAGGCGAAGCGCAGGTGCTCGCGCGGCTGGAAGCCGGACCTGGCGACGGCCAGCGCGGTCTCCAGGACGGCGGCGGAGCCGGTGCCGTTGTCGTTGATGCCGGGGCCCGAGGAGACCGAGTCGAGGTGCGCGCCGGCCATGAGGACCTGGTTCGCGTCGCCGCCCGGCCAGTCGGCGATGAGGTTGTAGCCGGTGCCGCCGCCGGCGCTGAACTGCTGGATCCTGGTGGTGAATCCGGCGGCGTCCAGCTTCCCCTTCACGTAGTCGAGCGAGGCCCGGTAGCCGGGGCGGCCGTGGGCGCGGTTGCCGCCGTTGGCGGCGGCGATGGACTGGAACTGGGACAGGTGCGCCTTGACGTTCGCCACGGGTATGTCCGGCGCCTGCTGGGGCGCGACGCGTGCCGCGGGCGCGGCGGTTGCGGTGCCGGCCGCCTGCTGCGCCGAGGGTTCCGCGGCGACCGCGGCCGGCACGAGCAGCGCGGTCAGCAGCCCGCCGGCGAGGAGCGCGGCGGCCGGCCGCGACCTGGGACGTGTACGACGGAGGGGCATGGGTGCTCCCAACGGTGGGGGATTGTCGTGCACATGAGGCTGGCGGAGCGGTTGAGGCCGCGTCAAGAACCCATCCGGTCGCGCAAAACCGGTTATCGGACAGGTGGTGTACGCGGCCACCCGCCGTCGTGCGCAGTGCACCCGGTCGTACGCGGACGGGCCGGCCCGCGCCGCCGCCCGCCCCGGTTCGTACGATCCCGCCGACCGTCCTGACCGGCTCCGGGCCCCCACCGCCGTATCGTCTGTGGCTATGAACATCATGGGAGTCGACATCGGCGGCTCGGGCATCAAGGGCGCCCCGGCCGACCTGGACACGGGCACCCTCGCCGAGGAGCGGCACAAGGTGCTCACCCCGCATCCCGCGGACCCCGACGCCGTCGCCGAGGGCGTCGCCGCGGTCGTCGAGCACTTCGCCGGGCACGACGGGCCGGTCGGCGTCACCTTCCCCGGAGTCGTCACCGACGGCGTCGTCCGTACCGCCGCCAACGTCGACAAGAGCTGGGTCGACGTCGACGCCGCCGCCCTCCTCGGCGACCGCCTCGGCCGCCCCGTCCACCTCGTCAACGACGCCGACGCCGCCGGCATCGCCGAGCTGACCTTCGGCGCCGCCCGCGGCCGCACCGGCACCGTCATCGTGCTGACCTTCGGCACCGGCATCGGCAGCGCCGTCTTCACCGGCGGCCGGCTCGTCCCCAACACCGAGCTGGGCCACCTGGAACTGCACGGCCACGAGGCGGAGAAGCGCGCCTCCGCCAAGGAGCGCGAGGACAAGGACCTGAGCTGGAAGCACTGGGCCCACCGGGTGCAGCGCTATCTCGCCCATCTGGAGATGCTCTTCACGCCCGAGCTGTTCGTCATCGGCGGCGGCGTGAGCCGCAAGGCGGACAAGTTCCTCGACGACATCACCGGCATCCGCGCCGCCGTCGTCCCCGCCGAGTTGCAGAACAACGCGGGCATCGTCGGCGCCGCCATGGCCGCCGCCGCAGCCGCGCGCTGAGCCGCCGGTCCCCGGCGCTCCCGCCGCTCTCCCCTATGGTGAGTGGGTTCTGCACACGGAGCGTAGGGAGAAGGTGACCGCACGTGCTCGACGAACGGGTGGAGACGCCCGCGGAAGGCGGCGGCGCACCGGGGCGCGCACCGCGTACCGACGCGGTGGTCTTCGGGGTCGCCGCCGCGCTGACGCTGGCGTTCGTCATCTGGGGCGCGGTGGCGACGGACTCCCTCAAGGACGTCTCCACCTCTCTGCTCAACGACACGATGCACTACGGCGGATGGGCCTTCGTGCTCGCCGCCTCCGGCTTCGTGATCTTCGCGCTGTGGCTGGCCTTCAGCCGCTACGGCCGCATCACCCTGGGCCGGGAGGGCGAGCCGCCGGAGTTCCGCACCGTGTCGTGGGTGGCGATGATGTTCAGCGCCGGCATGGGCATCGGCCTGATGTTCTACGGCGTGAACGAGCCCCTTGCGCACTTCGCCACCCCGCCGCCGGACACCGTCTCCGCCAGCGCCGGTGCCGCCTCGCGGATGGAGGTCGCGATGGCGACCACCCTCTTCCACTGGACGCTGCACCCCTGGTCCATCTACGCCGCCGTCGGCCTCGCCATGGCGTACAGCGTCTTCCGCCGCAACCGCCGGCAGACCATCAGCGCCGTCTTCACCCCGCTCATCGGCCCGCGGCACGCCAACGGCGGCGTCGGCAAGGTCATCGACATCCTCGCCATCTTCGCCACCCTCTTCGGCTCCGCCGCCTCGCTCGGGCTCGGCGCGCTGCAGATCGGCAGCGGCGTCAGGGAGGTCGGCTGGACATCGGAGGAGGTCGGCGAGGGGCTGCTGATCCTCGTCATCGGCGTGCTCACCGCCGCGTTCGTCGCCTCCGCGGTCTCCGGCATCGAGCGGGGCATCCAGTGGCTGTCGAACATCAACATGGTGCTCGCCGCGGCGCTCGCCGTGTTCGTCTTCATCGCGGGGCCGACGATCCTGATCCTCGACCTCATTCCGACCTCGATCGGCTCGTTCTTCGCCGATCTGCCGCAGATGATGGCGCGTACGGAGGCCAGCGGCGGCTCGGACGTGGCCGGCTGGCTGTCGGGCTGGACGGTCTTCTACTGGGCGTGGTGGATCTCGTGGACGCCGTTCGTCGGCATGTTCATCGCGCGCATCAGCCGGGGGCGGACCATCAGGCAGTTCGTCGGCGGCGTGATCCTCGTGCCCAGCGTCGTCAGCCTCCTGTGGTTCTGCATCCTCGGCGGCACCGCGATGCAGCAGGAGGCCCGCGGGGCGGGCATCACCGAGGAGTCGACGCAGGAGGGGCAGTTGTTCGCGGTGCTCAACGCGTACCCGATCGCCGGCGTCACGACGCTGCTGGTGATGGTCCTCGTCGGCATCTTCTTCGTCTCCGGCGCGGACGCCGCGTCGATCGTGATGGGTGCGCTGTCGCAGAAGGGGACGCTGGAGCCGACGCGCGTGGTGGTCGTGGTCTGGGGTGTGCTGACCGGCGCCGTCGCCGCCGTCATGCTGCTGGTCGGGGGCGGCGGGGACGCCGCGCTGACCGGCCTGAAGAACCTCACGATCCTCGTCGCGGTGCCGTTCACGCTGGTGATGATCGTGCTGTGCGTGGCGCTGATGCGCGATCTGCGGCACGACGAGCTGATCCTCATCGGCGAAGAGGGCGAACAGGCGGTCGAGACGGCGGTACGGGCCGGACACCAGCACTACGACGGGGAGTTCGAGCTGCAGATCCGCGGGCTCGCGAGGCGGCTGCGGGGCGGCCGGGCCGGGGGCCGGGACCGTAGCGACGGTGACGGCGGGGGTGAGGGACCGGGACCGCAGGACGGGCGGCCCGCGGACTGAGCGACGGGGCCCGGGGCCCGGTGCGTACGAGCCGGCAGCCCGGCCCGTACGCACCGGAGCGCCCGGCAGGGTCCACCGACCGGTGGACCCCCGGTTCCACCGGTCGCGGCTGTCGGGAACAGGGCCGCGGTCGCGAGCATTTCCGGCATGAGAAATCTCCCTGTGCGCACGGCCCGCTGGAGCGCCCGGCACCCATGGCGCGCGATCGTCGGCTGGTTCGCCTTCGTCGTCCTCTGCCTGGGCGCCGGCATCTCCGTCGGCGGCAACCCCGCCACCACCGAGGACTTCCGGGTCGGCGAGGCCGGCCGCGCCGAGCAGTTGGCGACCGAGGGCGGCCTGGAGCGCAAGCCCACCGAACACGTCCTCATCCGCGCCGAGTCCGGCCGGTCCCTCGACCCCGCCGCCGCCCGCGCCGCCGCCCGGGACATCACCGACCGGATGGAGCGGCTGCCCGAAGTGGCGTCCGTCGCCGCGCCCGTACGCTCCGCGAACGGCGACGCGCTGCGGGTGCCGGTCGTACTGAAGGGGGCCGAGCTGGACGGGAAGAAGAACGTCGGGCCCCTGCTGGAGCAGACCGGGAAGGCGGCCGCGGCGCACCCCGGCGTCGTCGTCGAGGAGACCGGCTCGCCCGCGATCAGCCAGGGCGTCAACGACCAGCGCGCCGAGGACCTGGCGCTCTCCGAACGCATCTCGCTGCCCGTCACGCTCGTCACGCTGCTCGTCGTCTTCGGGTCCGTCGTCATGGCCGGCGTGCCGCTGCTGCTGGCGCTGACGTCGATCGCCGCGGCGCTCGGCCTGTCGATGCTGGCCTCCCACCTGCTGCCCGACCCGGGCGTCGGCACCAACCTGATCCTGCTCATCGGCCTCGCCGTCGGCGTCGACTACACGCTCTTCTACCTCAAGCGCGAGCGCGAGGAACGCGCCCGCGCCGAGGGCACGCTGTCGTCCGCGGCCCTCGTCGAACTGGCGGCGTCGACGGCGGGGCGCGCCATCGTCGTCTCCGGCCTCGCCGTCATCGTCTCCACCGCCACCCTCTACCTCGCCACCGACGTCATCTTCTCCTCCCTCGCCACGGGCACGATCCTCGTCGTGGCCGTCGCCGTCGTCAGCTCGCTGACGGCACTGCCCGCGCTGCTCGTGACGATCGGCCGCCGCACCGAGCGGAGGGCCGCACGCCGCGAGGCCCGCGGGACCGCCCGGCGGCAGCGCCGGCAACGCCCCGAGCACGGCAGGATCTTCGCCGCGCTGCTGCGGCCCGCGCAGCGGCGTCCCGTCGCCACCCTGGTCGTCTCCGTGCTGGCCATGGTCGCGCTCGCCGTGCCCGCGCTCGGCATGAAGCTCGTGGACCCCGGCAAGGACACCTTCTCCCGCGACATCCCGGCCATGCAGACGTACGACCGGCTGACCGCCGCCTTCCCCGAGCTGAAGGTGCAGCACGAGGTCGTCGCCCGGGCCGCGGCGGAGCGCGCCCCCGAGGTACGGCGAGCGCTGGCCGAGCTGGGCCGGCGGGCGGCGGCCGACCCGCTGTTCGTCCGGGACGCCGAGCCCGCGGTACGTACCTCACCGGACGGCCGGACCAGCGTGCTCGTGCTCTCCGTACCGCACTTCGCCAACTCCCGGCCCGCGAAGGACTCGCTGCGGCACCTGCGCGACGACCACCTGCCCGCCACCGCCGGGCGGCTGGCCGGCGTCGAGACCGCCGTCAGCGGGGACGTCGCCCGCGGCGTCGACTACGTCGAGGACGAGCGCGACAAGCTGCCGCTGGTCATCGGGGCCCTGCTGCTGCTCACCTTCGTGATGACGGTGATCGCGTTCCGCTCGGTGGTGATCGGGCTGGTCGGCGTCGCACTGAACCTGCTCTCCGCCGCCGCCGCGCTCGGCGCGCTCGTCGTCGTCTTCCAGGGCACGTGGGCCGAGGGCCTGCTCGACTTCGACTCGATGGGCGCGATCGCCTCCCGGGTGCCGCTGTTCCTCTTCGTGATCCTCTTCGGGCTGTCGATGGACTACCAGGTGTTCGTGGTCAGCCGGATCAAGGAGGCCCGGGACGCCGGGATGCCGGCGCGGGAGGCGGTGATCGCGGGCATCGGCGCGTCGGCGAAGGTCGTGACCAGCGCGGCGGTCGTGATGGTCACCGTGTTCGCCGGGTTCGTCGCGCTGCATCTGACCGAGATGAAGCAGATGGGCTTCTGCCTGGCGCTCGCCGTGCTGCTCGACGCGGTGGTGATCCGGTTGATGGTGCTGCCCGCGACTCTGCTGCTCCTCGGCGAGCGGGCCTGGTGGCGGACGCCGCGCCGGCCCGCCGCGACCGAGCCGACGGCACGTACGTTCGAGAACGTAGCCTGACCGGCATGCTTCCTCCACCACGGCGCGGGGACCCCCTCTGGATCTGGATGCTCCACGGCTGGGACGTCTTCTCCTGGGCGATCATCGGTCTGCTGACCCTGGTCACGATCCTGGGAGACGTCCCGGCGGGGGACCGGTACGGATCGCTCGCGCTCGTGGCCCTGCTCGCCCTCGGCTACGCCGTCGTGCGCAGCCGCCCCGGGAACCCGGTGCGGCTCGCGTACGGCTACCTGGTCCTGCTGATCCTCGTCCTGGGTGTGCTGTCGTGGCTCCGCGACGGGTTCGGCGTGCTCTACACGGTGACGCTGTCCCAGTTCGTGATCTTCGTGGACAGCATGCGCGCCGCCGTCGTCTGCAGCGGCCTCGGCGCCGTCGCGATCACCCTCGGCGGCTCGCTGCGCGACGGCTGGGGCGTCGACAGCCTCGCCACCAACGCCCTCTCGTCCGTCGCCGTCTACGCCGTCAGCGTCGTGATCGCGCTGCTGACGCCCCGGGCGCTGGCGGTGCGCGACGAGCGCGCCCGGTTGCGCAGCCGGCTGGCCGACGCCGAACAGCGGCTCGTGGAGGCGCAGAAGCGGCAGGGCGCCGCCGAGGAGCGGGAGCGTATCGCCCGGGAGATCCACGACACCCTCGCGCAGGGCTTCGCCTCGATCGTCGTACTCGCCGAGGCGGCGCGCGCCGGGCTGGCCGCCGAGCCCGCCAAGAGCGCGCAGCAGTTGCAGTCCATCGAACGCACCGCCCGCGAGAACCTCGCCGAGGCGCGCGTCCTGGTCGGTGCCGCCCCGCGCAGCGGTGTCGCCGCCGGTTCCGTCGCCTCCACGCTGCGGCGCACCCTGGACCGCTTCGCCGAGGACACCGGGCTCGTCGTCGAGGCCGAACTGCCGGACGTCGACTGCGACCAGCCGGCCCGGATCGCGCTGCTGCGCTGTACGCAGGAGTCGCTGGCCAACGTGCGCAAGCACGCGGAGGCGTCGACGGTCGGGGTGGTGCTGGCGGCGGGCCCGGAGGGCATCGAACTGGAGATCACCGACGACGGGAAGGGGTTCGTGCCGGCCGCGGCGGGGCGGGGCTCTGCCGGCGGTGACGGCCGCAAGGGCCCCGGGCCGGACGGCGCCGTGCCGGCCGGGGGCTTCGGGCTGGACGGGATGCGCCGGCGGCTCGCCGAGTTCGGCGGCGAGCTGACCGTGACCAGCTCGCCCGGTGACGGAACCCGCATACTCGTCACCGTTCCCGCCGCCGGGACCGCCGCGGGCGGCACGCAGGCGATCGGAAGCGCCACGGACGGAGAGTTCTGACATGACGACGACACCCCCGCACGCCGCGCCGCTTCGCGTCGTCCTGGCCGACGACCACACCGTGATGCGCGCCGGTCTCGTGGCGCTGCTCGCCGCCGAGCCCAGCATCGAGGTCGTCGGCGAGGCCGGCGACGGCCGCGAGGCCGTCGCGCTCGTCGCCCGCCTCGACCCGGACGTCGCCCTGCTCGACCTGCGGATGCCGCAGCTCGACGGCGTCGGCGCCACCGCCGCGATCGTCGCGGCGGGGCGTACCCGGGTGCTGATCCTCACCACGTACGACACGGACAACGAGATCGAGCGCGCGGTCGAGGCCGGTGCCACCGGGTATCTGCTCAAGGACGCCACCCGCCCCCAGTTGGTCGACGCCATCCACGCCGCCTCCCGCGGGGAGACGGTCCTCGCGCCCCGCGTGGCCCAGCGCCTGGTCGCGAAGATGCGCAGCCCGGCCCCGGTGACGCTCACGCCGCGCGAGTCCGACGTCCTGGCCGGCGTGGCCGAGGGGCTGTCGAACGCCGAGATCGGCAAGCGCCTCTTCATCGGCGAGGCCACCGTGAAGACCCACCTGCTGCGCATCTTCGCCAAGCTCGACGTCAGCGACCGGACGCGCGCGGTGGTCGTCGCCCTGGAGAGCGGCCTGCTGCCGGGCCGCTGAGACCCGGTGCTTCCCGGCCGCTCCCGACACGCCCCCTTCCTGGTTCCCCGTGCCGCGAGCACAATGCGGTCGAGACCGCCGCCGCCCGGAAGGCAGGGACCCGTGAGCCGACGCCGTACCGCTTCGCCGTTACGCACCATCGCCACCGCCGCCGTGCTCGCCGTCCTCGGCGCGCTGCTGACCGTGCTCGCCCCGCCCGCCTCGGCGCAGTCCGCCTCGGCGCACCCCGCCGCGGCGACCGCGGTGCGCGGCGGCGACGCGCTGTACGGGGCCTCGTACGCCTGCACGCTGGGCTTCAACGCGGTGAGCGGCGGCGCCTCGTACGGCATCATCGCCGGCCACTGCGCGAACGGCGGCGGCAGTTGGGCCGTCGACACGGAGAGCGGCCGCGTCGGTGTCGGCGTGACCGCGGGGTCGAGCTTTCCCAGCAACGACTACGGCCTGGTCCGCTACACCAACACCTCCGTGTCGTACCCCGGCGAGGTCAAGGGCAGCGGCGGTGCGCCGGTGGACATCACCGGCGCCGTCGACCCGTCGCCGGGGATGTCGCTGTGCCACTACGGCCGGGTCGGCGGCTACCGCTGCGGCACGGTGCAGGCGGTCAACCTCACCGTGAACTTCCCCGGCGGGGTCGTCTCCGGCCTGTTCCGCTCCACCATCTGCTCGGAGCCCGGCGACACCGGCGGACCGGCGTTCTCCGGCGGCCGGGCGGTCGGCATCATCGTCGGCAGCAGCGGCAACTGCACCAGCGGCGGCGTGACGTACTACCAGCCGGTCAAGGAGATCCTGGCGGCCTACGGGCTCACGCTGTCGTAGCCGCGGGCGTACGGGCGAGGAGGTCGCGCAGCGCCGCGGCGACCTCGTCCGGCGCCTCCTCGGCCATGAAGTGCCCGCAGGTCACGGTGGCGTGCCGCAGGTCGGGGGCCCAGGCGCGCCACCGCGCGGCGGCGTCGAAGCCGAGCGCGGCACCCCAGTCCTGCTGCAGGACGGCGACGGGCATGCGCAGCCGGTTGCCCGCGTCGCGGTCGGCGGTGTCGTGCGCGACGTCGATGCCCGCGGAGGCGCGGTAGTCCGCCACGATCGACGGCACCGCGGTGCGGGACGCCGCCAGGTACGCGGCGCGTACGTCGTCGGGTATCGCGTCCGCGCCGCCGGACCAGATGTCGAGGAAGTGACCGAAGAACGCGTCCGGGGCGGCGGCGATCATCTCCTCGGGCAGGCCGGGCGGTTGCGCCATGAGGTACAGGTGGAAGCCGACCGCCGCCGACACCCCGTGCATCACGTCCCACATGTCGAGCGTCGGCAGTACGTCCAGGCACGCCAGGTGGGTGACCGCGCCGGGGTGGTCGAGCCCCGCGCGGAACGCCACCAGCGCGCCGCGGTCGTGCCCCGCGAGCGCGAAGCGCTCGTACCCCAGCGCGCGGGCGAGCGCGATGATGTCGTCGGCCATCGTGCGCTTCGCGTACGCGCCGCCGCCGGGCCCGCCGGCCGCCTCCGCCGGCTTGTCGCTGGCGCCGTAGCCGCGCAGGTCGGGGCAGATCACGGTGTGGTCGGCGGCGAGCCGGGCGGCGACGTGCCGCCACATGAGGTGGGTCTGCGGGAAGCCGTGCAGCAGCACGACGGGGCTGCCGTCGGGGTTGCCGCCGACGGCGGCGCTGAGGGCGACGCCGTCGGCGACGGGGACACGCCGGTAGTCGAAGCCGGGGATGCGGGGTGACATCGGGGGATTCCCTTCGTAGCCGATCGTTGTCCCCAGCGTGCGCGGCGCGGATGAGCAGCGGATGAGCGCGCTGTACGGTGGCGCCCGGCGGGCCCCGGGCGGGGCCGGCGTCGGGAGAGGTGGTCGGCGGTGCGGGTCCTTTTCGGCGTACTGGGGCCGGTCACGGCCTGGGACGGCGACGGGGAGGGAGCCGGAGGCCCGGAGGGCGGCGCGATCGCGCTGAAGGGGCCGCGGCACCGGGCCGTCCTCGCCCGCCTGATCGTCGCCCGGCGCCGCGTCGTCCCGGTCGGCCTGCTGGTCGAGGACCTGTGGACCGACCCGCCCGCGGACGCCGTGGGCGCGGTACGCACCTTCGTCGCCGCACTGCGCCGCGCCCTCGAACCCGACCGCCCGCCGCGTGCGCCCGCGCGGCTGCTGATCACACAGGGCCCGGGGTACGCGCTGCGCGCCGAACCGGACGCCGTCGACGCCTGGCGCTTCGAGAGCGCGGTGGCCGGGGCGAGGGACCTGCCGCCGGGGGCCGCGGCGGCGCGGCTTGACCAGGCGCTGGGCTGGTGGCGCGGCCCCGCATACGCGGAGTTCGCCAACCTGCCGTGGGCCCGCACCGAGCGCTCCCGTCTCGCGGAACTGCGGCTGCACGCGGTCGAGTTGCACGCGGAGGCCCGGTTGTCCCTGGGCCTCGCCGCCGAGACCGCGGCGGACCTGGACGCCCACGTGGCCGAGCACCCCTGGCGCGAGGACGCCTGGCGCCTGCTGGCCCGGGCCCTGTACCGCGCGGGCCGCCAGGCCGACGCGCTCGCCGTGCTGCGCCGGGCGCGCACGATGCTGGGCGAGCAGTTGGGCGTGGACCCGGGCCCGGCACTGCGGCGGCTGGAGGCGGACATCCTGGCGCAGGCGGACCACCTGGAAGGGCGGGCCGCGGGCGGGGACGGCGGTGGTCCGGCCGGAACGGCGGATGCGGCGGCGCCCGGTGCCGGCCGCGGTGGCGGTGGTGGTGAGTCGGACGAGGGCGGCGGTTCCGGTCGTGGCGGGAGCGTGCTCGGCGAGCGGACCGGTGCCGGGCCGGACGGCGCGGCGGCCGGCGGCGGTGAGGGCGAGGAGGCACGGCGGGTGTGGACCGAGGCGGCGGCCGCGTACGACCGGGCTGTCGGCGGCGGGGCGCGGGCGCGGCTGGAGTCGACCGTGGGGCTGCTGCGCAGCCTCGCCGTCACCGGGGGCGGCGGGCTGCAGGCCGCCCGGCGGCACCGGGTGGCGGCCGTCGAGGCGGCCGAGGAGTCGGGCGACCCGGAGCTGACCGCCCGGGTCATCGGCGCGTACGACGTGCCCGCCGTCTGGACCCGCGTCGACGACCCGGAGCAGGCGGCGCGTGTCGTGGCCGCGGCCGAACGCGCCCTCGCCGCGCTGCCGCCCGCCGAGCACGCCGCGGTACGGGCCCGGCTGCTGGCCACCGTCGCCGTCGAGTCCCGCGGCACCCGCTCCGCGCGCGGGCCGCAGGCCGCCCGGGAGGCGGAGCGGCTGGCCCGCGGCCTGGACGATCCGGCGCTGCTGGCCTTCGCGCTCAACGGCGTGTTCATGCAGACCTTCGAGCGCACCGGTCTGGCCGCGGTACGGGACGGGACCGGCGCCGAGCTGGTCGAACTCGCGGCCCGGCACGGCCTCGTGACGTACGAGGTGCTGGGCCACCTCATCCGGCTCCAGGCCCGCGCCGCGCTGGCGGACTTCCCCGGCGCCGACGCGCACGCCGCCGCGGCGGACCGGCTCGCCGAACGCCACGAACTGCCGCTGGTCGCGGTGTTCACCCACTGGTACGCGGCCCTCCGCCTGGCCGAGACCGGCACCCCGCCCCGGTACGCGCATGCGCCCGCCGAGGCCGGGGCCGCCTACCGGGCTGCCGCCGTGCTCCTCGACGGGGCCGGGATGCCCGGCCTGGAGCGAGGGCTGCTGCCGTTGGCGCTGCTCTGTCTGCGGCTACGGTGCGGGCTCGCCCCGTCCGCCGGCGGCGACGCCGACTGGGGGCCGTACGAGCCGTGGGTACGGCCCCTCCTCCTGCTGGGCGAGGGGCGGCGGGCCGAGGCGGCGACGGCGCTGCGGGCCGCGGGTGAGCCGCCGCGGGACCTGATGCAGGAGGCCGCCTGGTGCCTCGTCGCGCGGGCCGCCGTCGAACTCGGCGACCGCGAGACGATGGCGCGCGCCCGCGACCGGCTCGCCCCCGCGGCGGGCGAGATCGCCGGTGCCGGGACCGGGCTGCTGACCCTGGGGCCCGTCGACGGGCACCTCGCCGCGCTCACCGCCGCCCTGGGCGGCGCCCCGCGGGCCACCTGGGTGTATTGATCACGAGCGTTGCCGACTGGCGTGGGGCCCGCCGGTATCGAGGGGCACTCCGGGCGAATGCGGCTCTGATCCGGGCGGTCCACTCGGCGGCGCGTTCGCGTACTGCTATGTCGCCCTGGCCTGAGCACGGTCCCGGCACGTCGACTGGGCGGCGTCCGGCTTTGTCGTGCTCCGATGCCAGGGCTCGAAGCGCCTGGCATCGGAGCACGTGTCACCTCCGGAGGGCCGGAATCACACGGGGCGGCCTCCGATGTTGATTTCCGCTGCGCCGGCGAAGGCGTTTCCCGCCTGGGAGTCGGTGCCCGTCAGGCGTACGTACCGGCCGCCCGTGCCGCTGAACTCCACGTTCTGCGGCGTGAGTGCAGTGGTGAAGGAGCCGGTCGCCACCTGTGACCAGGTGGTGCCGTCGGCGCTCACCTCGATCCGGTAGTCCTTGATCCGGCCGTTGAAGCCGTTCTGCCGCTGCGTGTACTGCAGGCCGGTGACGTCGTACTGCTTGCCCAGGTCCACAGTGATGTGGTGAGGGAAGGCCGAGGTCGTGTTGTACCACTCGGTGTGCCAGATGGTGTCGAGGTTTCCGTCGATCGCGTTGACCGCGGCGCCGTTCTCGCCGATGGTCTCCTCGCTGTCGACGTCATGCACGCCCAGCGTGGACTGGTCGATGAGATCCGGCAGCGGTCGCACCGAGGAGGACACCGAGACGGTTTCGTGCGCCGACCGTTCGCCCTGGACGGCGCTGATCGTCTGCTCACCGTGGACGGTCGCAGCCGGTATGACGCCATGACGGTCGAACCGACCGGCCGTGTCGGCGCGCACGGTGTAGAGCGTCGTGCCGTCGATGCGGATGTCGACGTAGCCGGGCGCGAAGCCGGTCAGCTTCAGCGGGACCCAGGTACCGGCCTTCACCTCGGACGGGACCGAGATCGCAGGAGCGGAGGCGGTGCGCTCCTCGTCGTCCGGGGCGTCGGCCTGCCTGACCCGGACGAACACCTCGTCGCCCGCCGATGTCTTCAGCGTGCACGTTGTGTCCCCGTCGAAGGCCGCCCGCACACCCGCGGTGTAGACGCCGGCGGCGTGCAGGGAATCGCGTGGCCGGCTCTGGCTGAACGTCACCGGCAGCACCCGGTTTCCGCAGATCGCCGTAGCGGTCAAAGGCTCCGTCAGGGCGCTGGCGGAAGCGGGGTCACCGTCGCTCGACACGGTGTCCGGAACGATCTTCGTGCCGTCCTCGGAGACCTTGGTCCCGGGCGCGGCGACCTGACCCAGCTCGACGCGGGTCGTGACGCCCTGCGGCGCGGTCGCGTCCGTACCGGCGACGGTGGCGGCCCACCGGGCACCGGGGCTCTCGTAGAAATCGGCGCCGGCCACGGTGAGGTGCGGGCCGAGCCGGGCGAGACGTTCACCGAAGTCGGCGATGTCCTTCTGGTCCGCGGGGGTCCACCCGGTCTCCAGGATCGCGGCCGCTCGCGGCAGGGTGAGGAAGGCCGCCTGGTCGCTGCCGCGCACCGTCTCCGACCACAGCGCGCCCTCGACTCCCAGCACACCCGACTCGGGGATACCGCCACTGACCGTCGTCGTCGGGTCCCAGTCGTAGTAGCGCTGGAAGTCACAGGTGCCGCTGCAGGCCCACGACAGGCCGATCGGGGTTTCGGCGGTGTACTTCTGGTCCAGGTACGCACCGCCCGCGGCGGAGACCACGGCCTTGCCGCCCTTGGAGATGAAGTCGCGCACCCAGTCGCCGCTGCCGACCCAGTACTGCACGACCGATCCGTCCCAGAACCCCTCCCCCTGGGACAGCCCGGCCTCGGCGTACTCCGACCAGCCCACCGTCTCGGCGCCGGTCGCTTCCTTGATGTCGGGGACGGCGCGGGAGATGAAGTCGACGTAGCGCTCGTGCCCCATGGCATGGGACTCGTCGCCGCCGAGGTGCACGTACGGGCCCCCGGTCATCTCGGCGAGCTGCCGGAAGACATGCTTGACGAAGGTGTACGAGAGATCGTGCTGCTCGTCCAGCGCGGAGTACCCCACGCTGCCGGTCCCGTTCCAGTCCACCACCCCGGTGTCGGGGTCGCGCGCCGGGAGCGAACGGTCCGTGTTCAACTGCGGGATCGCGTGCAGGGCGGCATTGGTGTGACCGGGGACGTCCACCTCGGGGACGACGGTGACGAACCGCTCCTCGGCGTAGGCGACGATGTCACGGTACTGCTCCTGCGTGTAGTAGCCGCTACGGCCGAGCTCCTTGCGGTAGCCCTCACGGTTCATCGCGGTCTTGCCCGACTCCCGGTGCAGATCGCGGTAGTCGATCGGATCACCCGGTGCCCTGCCCTCGTTGGTGATCTCGATCCGCCAGCCCTGGTCGTCGGCGAGGTGCAGGTGCAGCACGTTCATCTTCAGCCGGGACAGGGTGTCGATGTAGTCCTTGACCTCCTCGACCTCCTGGAACGACCGGGCCACGTCGAGCATGACACCGCGGTAGGAGAAGCGCGGTGCGTCCTCGATATGCGTGGCGGGCACGCGCCAGTCGGTGACGACCGGCCGCGGCGAACCGGCCCACGCCGGCAGGAGCTGACGCAGACTCTGCACGCCGTTGAACGCGCCGTGCGCGGTGCGGGCGGTGACGGTGACGCCTTTGCTGTCCACGTCCAGGACGTAAGACTCGGGGGTGGGGGCGGCGCCCTTGACGGTGTACTCGGCCGCTGGGTTCACCGTGATACGGATGCCGGCGCCCTGGTCGCGCACCGGCACCCGGAACCCGGTCGCGCGGCGCAACTGCTCCGCGAGCTGCTCCCCGACGCCGGCGGCCTTGCCGCGGGCGACGATCTGGAGGGAGGAACGAAGAACGAACGGCTCTTCACCGGCATCCTGTTGAACGACCGCAGGGCGAGGGATCAGCGCACTGCCGCCAAGCTGGGTGGACGAGTCCTGCTCGGCACCGGCCGACGGCGCGCCCGCCAGCCCGACCAGGGCTGTCAGAACCGCCGCGACCAGCAGACAGGGCTTAGCGCGCGGGGACAACAACGAACGTCTCTTCGGCTTCCGCAACTGCATGGGATCTCCCCAATTGATTGACAGGCGGGTGCGCGATCATGCTTGTAGAAGTCTTGTTTCTTGCATTTTCGAGCACCCTAGCGAGAGGGGTCGACGTGGTCTAGTCCCTTGACGGCGGCAAAACACGGGAAGGTGGCCGGGACTCCGATCTCGTTCAGCAGCGCGGACAGGTGATCGGGGTGGGCGGGCCGGCCTGTTCTGCGGCGGGGAAGAGCGTGGCGGGACGTCGAGTCGGTGGCCGCAGCAGCACGGTGGCGCCGTCGCGGATGACGTCGTCGAGAGTGCCTCGACGCACCTGATGTCCTGGGGAAGAGTCGAAGGAGGGCGACTGCTTCTTCTGGAGCGTGCTCGGGGACGATCCCGAGCCGTGGCCGGTCACCATCTGCTCCCGCAACAGCCCCTGGTGGCACTACGAGGGCGGAATGGTCCAGTTCCCGGCAGAGCTTTGCGACGGAACCCTGGATCCCCGGGCGCTCCCTCCGGTCAGGCCCGAAGCCACCGGCTGGAAAGTGGAGGACGGAGGCTGGCGAATGGCACGTTGATGCACCGCTCGACAGTATTGCGCCCCGTGCATGCCTCGCGGTCGAAGGCGGACGGGCATCCCTCTCGCCGACATATAGCGGGCAGCCGGGTGCGAAGTCCGCCCGGACCAAGATCCGGAAGAAGCGCCCCGGCCGGCCTCAGATCCGTATCTCGCGGCGGGTGTCGATGCCCGTGCCGTGGACGGGGTCGCGGCCCGGGACGTGGACCTCGAAGCTCGTCGCCCGGGCCCGGTACAGCCGCAGTCCGGCGTCGCCGCTGACGTCCGCCGGGCGGAACCGCGTCGCCCCGGCGGCGACGGGGCCCGCGAACGCCTCCTCGCACGCCGCCGCGAGCTGCGCCGCAGGCACCTCCTGCGCCGTCGCGCCGACGTAGACCGCGCGCCCCGCGCCGATCGCCGCGGTGGAGTCGTAGACGACGAACTCGACGCCGGGCCGCGCGGCGATGTTGGCGGAGTGCCGCGCGTGGGGTGAGGAGACCCAGTAGAAGGTGCGGTAGCCGGCGTGCGTGAAGAACACCGGCGAGACCCGCGGCCGTCCGTCGGGCCCGGCGGTGCCCAGGGTGAGGTAGCGGTTCGCGTCGAGCACGCTGCGCGCCATCCCGGCCAGGTCGTCGGGAAGTGTCACGGCTTTCCCCCTTCACGTACGCGGCCGCCCTCGGCCGTCCGGCGACGGTATCGGACGCGACTGACAACCGCCGCCGGGCCCGCCTGCACCCCGCTCCTGCGCCCGTCCCCCGCTCAGCCCCGCGCCCCCACCGGGTCCGGCTCCAGCAGCGACGTCAGCGCGGTGACGTCCGCGGCCCCGTCCAGCCCGTCCACCGCCGCCTTGATCTCCCGTGCCCGCTCCTCACCCAGCACGTCCGCCGTCAGCGCCGTGAACTTGCGCTCCAGGTCCGCCTCGGACAGCGGGTTCTCGGCCGCGCCCAGCGGGTGTTCGACGTCGCGTACGTACGTCCGGCCCGAGCGCGCGGTCACCTCGGTGACCGACGCCACCGACTGCCGCAGCGCGCCCGCGTGTTCGTCCAGGCCCGCGTCCCCCGTGACCGTGATACGCGCGCTGAGCGCGGCGACGGCGGGGTCGGTCGTCCGGAGGTCGGTCATGATGTCGGCGAAGCCGACGTGACCGCGGTGGGCGGCGACCGCCAGAACGTACTGCATGCAGTGGGAGCGCAGCGGGTTGGCGTCCACCACGTGGTACGACGAGCGGGGGGCGCGGACGGCGATGCGGTCGATGTCGTCCGGGCGCAGGTCGTGGGTGCGCATGATGTCGAGCAGCCCGTCGAGGGCGGCCGGGATGAACACGCAGCAGGAGTTGCGCTTGAAGAACAGCTCGCCGACCGCGAACCGCTCGCCGATCCCGGCGAGCAGCGCCTCCTGGTCCCACTGGCCCGTGAACGCCTGCCCGAAGGGGTACTTGCCGCCGAAGACGTCCGCGGGACCGCGCAGCCCGATCGCCGTGAGCGTGGCGGCCTGCACCCCGGCCTGGGCGGCGAGGCCGATGTTGAGGGGGCGGGACTGCTCCGTGGGGTCGTCCACCCACGACAGCAGCCCGGACGCGCTCGTGCCCGCCAGCCCCAGCGCGGCAGCGAACCGCTCCTCGTCCAGGCCCAGCAGCAGCCCCGCGGCGACCGCGCTGCCGAACGTGCCCGCGACCGTCGTCGGGTGGAAGCCCCGCGCGTACTGGACGGCGGGGCCGAGGGCGTAGCTGACACGGGCGGCGACGTCGATGCCGGCGACCGTGGCGGCCAGCACGTCGGGCCCGGAGGCGCGCTGTCGCTCCGCCACGGCGAGGGCGGCGGGGGCGACGACGGCGATGGCGTGGACGTTGGCGGAGGGGTGGTGGCTCTCGATGTCGCAGTAGTAGGCGAGGGTGCCGTTGGCGAGGGCGGCGGTGGCGGCGTCGGTGCGCAGCGCGGAGCCGAAGAGGCGGGAGGTGCCGGGGCCGGCCTCGGCGGCGGTCTTCTCCAGCAGCCCCATCACCGGGTAGCGGCGGGAGGTGGCGGCCATGAGGGCGCCGAGGCAGTCGTAGAGCGCGTTCTTCGCCTGGCGGACGACGGGGGCGGGGAGGCGGTCGTAGGCGAAGACGTCGAGGTGGTCGATGAGTTGCCGGGTGCGGGTGCGGGAAGACATGGCGGGACCTCCGGAGTGCGGTGGGCGGTAACGAAACGGCGCGGTCAGCGCGCGAGCGCGCGCAGCGCCGTGGTCATCCGGCCGAGGGCCGCGGTCCACACCGCCTCGTCGCGGGCGTAGCAGACGCGGAAGGAGCCGATGCCGCGCGGCCCGAACTGGTAGCCGGGGCTGACCAGGACGCCCGCCTCGCGCACGAGCCGGTCGGCGAGGACGTGGTCCGGCACGCCGAGCGCGGAGGCGTCGACGAAGAGGTACGCGGTTCCCGGCGGCCGGGGGCCGCCGCGGGCCCGTAGCCCGAGGTCCGCGACGTCCGCCAGCCACGCCGCCGTCTGCTCGCGCAGGGCGCGCAGGTCGGCCAGCCGGTCCCGGACGAAGTCCTCGTCGTCGCGCAGCCACCGCGTCAGCAGGTGCTGCGCGTACGCGGGCGCCCGCAGGGACATCGCGGCGATGACGTCCTCCGCGCCGTCCACCACGTCGCCCGGCGCGACGACGACGCCGACGCGGTAGCCCGACAGGGACTCGGTCTTGGACGGTCCCGTGACCGTGGCGCAGCGCCCGCGCATGCCGGGCTCGGCGACGAGGCGGGGGAGCGGGGCGTCGTAGACGAGCCGGGCGTACAGCTCGTCGACGACGGCGAAGGCGTCGTGCTCGCGGACGAGCGCGGCGATCCCGGCGAGGACGCCGGGCGGACAGACGGCGCCGGTCGGGTTGTTGGGGTGCGAGAACAGCACGACGGAGGCGCCGCCGCGCAGCGCCGTGGCCAGCTCGTCCAGGTCGGGTACGAGGCCGTCGTGCGGGCCGTCGTCGGGGCCGCCGGCGGCCTGCCGCCCGATCAGCGGGACGTGGTGGACGTGCGCGCCGAGGAGGCGCAGGATGCGCTCGCCGAACAGGTAGTCGGGGTCGACGAGGGCCACCGTGTCGCCGGGGGAGACGAGCGCGGCGAGGGTGGCGAAGAGCCCGGCCTGCGAGCCGGGGGTGAGGAGGAGTTCGCGGTCCGGGTCGACGGGGGTGCCCAGCCGGCGGCCCAGCTCCTGTGCCACCGGCCGCCGGACGGCCGCGGCGCCGCGGTACGGGGTGTAGGCGTGGGCGCCGTCGGCCGCGGCGGCCGCGAAGGTCCCGGCGGCCCAGGGCGGCGGCGGGAAGCGGACGGTGTCGAAGTGCGTGGTGTCCAGCACGTCGTCGGTCACCCCGGCGGCGACGAAGCGGTCGGCCTCGCGGACGGACAGGCCCAGGCGCTCGGCGCGCTCGGGCAGGTGGAGGCGGCGGACGGCGGCGGCGCGGCCGTAGGCGGGCTTCCGGTTCCTCCGCGGGGCTTCGGGCTCCCCGCTCACCGCGCCGCCTCCGCCAGGCCGAGCAGTTGCGGCAGCCCGCGCAGGTCGGGCAGTTGGGCCGTGGGCGCGGGGGTGGTGGGGCGCAGCTCCTGGCCCTGGCGGTTGATCCACACGGTCGGGATGCCCATGGGCACGGAGCGCGGCAGGTCGACGTACTGCGACTGCGCCACGTGCACGGCCTCGTGCGGCTCCACGCCCGCCCGGCCGAGGACCAGTTCGAAGAGCGCCCGGTGCGGCTTGTACGCGCCGACCGCCTCGCCGGTGAAGACGTACGTGAACGGGTCGCCCAGCTTGCGCACGCTGACGTCGATGATGTCGCGCTGGCTGTTGGAGATCGTGGCCAGCGGTGCGTGCGTGCCCAGCAGTCGCAGGATCTCGGCGCTGTCGGCGAAGGGGTCGGCTTCGGCCATCACGTCGCCGAGGGCGGCCAGTTCCGCGGGGTCGGCGGTGATCCGGGCCTCCGCGTCCAGGGCCTCGGCCATGGTGGTCGCGAGCAGCTCGCGGTAGGGCAGGAAGCGGCCGTGGACGGCGGGCAGGGCGTAGCCGTAGTACCAGCGGCGGTAGAAGGCGGCGACGTCCACGTCCCGCGCCCGGTCGGCGAACAGCGCGCGCAGGTGGGCGCGGAGGGCGCCGTCCCAGTCGATGAGGGTGCCGTAGGTGTCGAAGGTGATGAGCCGGGGGCGGGCCGGCAGGGGAGTGGGCATGGCTCGACCGTAGGACGGCTGCTTGACATTGGTCAAGAGCTAATAACTCATGTACGGATGGAGGGCGGTCAGCCGGCGCTCCGCGTGCGCTTGCGCTCCCTGTAGGCGGTGACGTGCGCGCGGTTGCCGCAGCTTTTCGTGTCGCAGTAGCGGCGCAGCCCCGGGCGGGAGGCGTCGACGAAGACGTTGGCGCAGTCGGCCCCCTCGCAGATCCGCAGCCGCCCCGCGCCGCCGTCGGCGATGGCGGTCAGCAGCGCGACGACGCACGAGGTCGCGACCCGCTCGCCCAGCGGGGCGCGGGGGCGGGCGTAGTGCCAGTGCCAGGCGCCGTCGTGGTCGGTGAGGTGGGGCTGCGCGCGCAGGTCGCGCAGGAGCGCGTTGAGGTCGGCGACGGACTTCTGCACGGGCGTGCCCCCGAAGACGAACCGCAGCCGCGGGCGCAGCTGCCGCAGCCGCTCCAGGTCGGCGGCGGACACGGTGCGGCCGACGTCCCAGTGGTGCCGGGCGAGGAGCGCGGCCGCGTCCTCGCTGTCGCGCAGCCGGTCCCTGCCGGTGATGACGTCCAGGCTGTTGACCAGGTCGACGGCCGTGAGCGCGGCCTGCCCCGTGTAATCACTTACGGCCATGGTGACTTCCGCTCGTACCCATGAGTCAAGGCAAAGATACCAATGGCGGCGGGGCCGGCCCTTCACTCGACGCCCAGCGCCGCCCGCCCCGCGAGGACCACGGCGGTGTGCCGCGCGACCCGCCCGCCGAGGTGCTCGGCGGTGGCGATGTCGGCCTTGTGCACGGCGTCGGTGCCGAGGTCGCCCATGGTGGTCGCGGCGGCGCCGTTGAAGTAGCCGAGGCGGTTGAGGTCGTTCTCGCTCTCGTGGCTGAGGTGCCAGCCGGGGGCGAGGCCGAGGTTGACCCAGTGCATCTGGTGCTGGGCGGCGAGGGTCGCGAAGTACCCGAGGGTGATGTGCTTGTCGCCGGCCTTGCACGACGAGTGCGTGAAGCCCGCGCCGATCTTGTCCTTCCAGGACTGCGTCGACCAGCGCGTGCTGGTCGCCTCGGCGAACACGTGGAACGCGCCGGAGGCCGAGCCCATGAGCGTCGGCGCCCCGAACACGATGGCGTCCGCGGCGTCCAGCGTCTCCCAGTCGCCGTCCTGCATCTCCTCGACGAGCACCATGGTCACCACACCGCCCGCCGCCTCGGCGCCGGCCTTGACGGCCTGCGCCAGCACGTGGGTGTGGCCGCGCCGCGAGTGGTAGGCGATCGCAATGCTGGGTGACGTGTCCATCGATGAGTCCCCCGTTACCGTTCCTTGGCCGACGCTTTAAGGAGACAGGATCGGCTCGGGAGGTTGGCCGAGACTAACCCCCGACTTGCCGCCCACTTGGCGCGGCGACGCCCGGCGCCTGACGGCTCACCGACCGGGGTCCCACACCCCGAGCCACTGCGCGGCCCCGAACTCCTCGAACCGCGCTGCCTCGTCGAACCCCAGCCGCCCGGCCAGCCGCAGCGCGCGGGTGTTGGCGGTCTGGGTGCAGAGCACCACCTGCTTGCCGGGGGCGGCGCCGGCGAACCAGTCGAGCGCCGTCGCGCACGCCTCCGCGGCGTAGCCGTTCCCCCACGCCTTCGGCAGGAACAGAAAGCCGAGACGGACCCTCCCGGCATGCGGGGCGGCGGGCCCCGGGCCGTCCGCGTCGTGCCGGTCGAGCGTGACCATGCCGGTCATCGCGCCGTCGAGGTCGGCCACGAAGAGCCCGGGTCGCCGCCCGGGCACCGCGGGCATCTCGCGCTCCAGTTCGGCGCGCGGGCGCGGGCCGCCGACGTACGCGCCGACCTCCGGCGAGGCGAACAGCTCCACGAACGCCGCCCGGTCCCGCGCCTCGGACGGGCGCAGCACGAGCCGCTCCGTCGTGATCGGGGCCGGGGGCCAGGGGAGGGGCCGGGTCACGGGTGGCCGTTCTCGTAATGGGCGCGGAGGAGGTCCAGGCCCCAGTCGTGGCGGGTGTGGCGCCATACGGAGTGGGCGTGGTTGCCGTCGTCCTGGGTGTTGTCGTACTCGATGAGGAAGTCCGGGGCGCGGACGCAGTAGTAGTGCCGGTCGCCCGGGGCGAGGCCGCCGGCCCAGGCGAAGGAGAGCCGATCCAGGCCCCCGGCCACCGTGTCCGACCAGCATTCGCGCGCGTACGCCTCCGGTGCCCGGGCCAGGTAGCGGCGGACCAGGCGCTCCAGCAGCGCGCGCTGGGCCGGGGTCATGGCCTCGTACGGCAGGCCCGCCGGCAGCAGGTCCGGGTCGGCGAAGGGGTCGGCGCGGGTGAGGATGTCGTCCGGGGGCTCGGCGGCGTAGACCGCCGTGGTGCGGGCGGCGGCGTCCAGGTCCGTGACCAGTTCGCGGGCCAGGTCCTCCTCGGGGCCCAGCAGCCGCCCGGCCCGCGGTCCCGAGGCGACGAGCGCGGGCTCCGAGCCGACGAAGTGCGGGGTGACCCGCAGCCCGGCGGGTGTGATCAGCACGTGTACCGCCAGGTGGTGGCCGTTCATCCGCCAGCCCCATGCGCCGTCGCCGTCCGGGTCGCCGAGCAGCCGCAGCCAGTAGCGGTCGGGCCCCGGGCGGCCGGCCAGTTCGCGGCGGTGGCGCTCCACCTCGATCGCCCCGGCAGCCAGCCGTCCGCCGTGCGCGCTGTGCGCCGCGGCGAGCAGCGCGTCGACGGCCGCGCGCTGGTCGCCGTCCAGTTCCTCGGTCGACAGGCCCGGCCGCGGTCCGGGCACGTACTTCCACTCGCGCAGCTCGGGCGCGTCCAGCCGGGCGGGCCCGGCGCGCAGCTCCCGTACCTGCTCCGGTTCCAGCACCGACAGCAGCGCCCGCACGGCCTCCCGCATCCGCGCCGCGGTCGCCGCCGTGCCGGTCGCCGCCGTTGGTTCGTCGGACCCGCCCACCCGTTCCTCCTGCCCGTCACCGGATCACCGGGGGCGCCGCCCCCGGTGATCCATGGTGCAGTACGCGCGCTGCGCGCGGGCGGGCTCACGCCGTGTTGAGCGTCCACTTCTGGTTCGCGCCGCCCGTACACGACCAGATCTGCGTCTTGGTGCCGTCCGCGGAGGTGTTGCCCGTGACGTCGAGGCACTTGCCGGAGCCCGCGCCGACGACGTCGTGGGTCACGGGATCGTACGTCCACTGCTGCGCCGCGGTGCCGTTGCAGCCGTAGAGCTGCACGACGGTGCCGTTCGCCGTGCCCGCCCCGGCGGCGTCCAGGCACTTGCCGAGCGCACGTACGGTGCCGTCCGCGCCCACGGTCCAGCGCTGTGCGGTACTGCCGTTGCAGCCGTAGATCTGTACGGGGGTGCCGTCCGCGGTGGCGCCCCCGGCGACGTCCAGGCACTTGCCCCCGATGCCGGTCAGCGTGCCCGTACCCGTGCCGGGCACCGAGCCGGAGGGGGTGCCGGACCAGGTGAAGGTGGCGGTGGTGCGGGCGGGCAGGGAGTAGACGAAGGACTGGCCGCCCCAGTCGACGCGCACGGAGCGCGCGGACGTGCCGCCGTTGTGGGCGATCAGGGCCTTGGAGCCGTCGGGGTTGCGCCACGCGACGTTCGGCACCGTGCTGCTCGCCGTCGAGGAGATGCGCCGGGCGCCGGGCTTGACGAACTTGGTGAGGTGGCCGGTGGTGTAGTACTCGACGGTGTTGTCGACCTGACCCGCACGCGGGCCGCCCTCCTGCACCGTGACCAGGCCCGTACAGGTGCCGCAGCCGCCGTTGTGCGGGCCCATGTTCTGGTTGAGCGCGAGGCTCCACTTGACCACGCTGCCGCTCCAGTTGCGGGTGTAGTTGACGATGTCGGCCATGTCCTCGTTGTGCTGGTTGCCGATCCAGGTGCCGCCGGAGTGCTCGGTGCTGAACTGCGGGACGTTCGGGTACTGCTGGTGCACCTGGCTGCCGACCGCCGGGTCGCCGGCGTAGCCGTGCCAGGCGATGCCGCCGAAGAGCGGGTCGTTGCGTACCCCGGCGTCGGCGAGGATGGCCTGCCCGATCTGGCCGTAGTCGCCGTAGTTCCAGTCGTGCACGAGGACCTTGGTGGTGATGCCGGCCGCGCGGAACGCCGGGTAGACGTGGTTCTTGGTGAACTCGATCAGGCCGGAGGAGTTCCAGTTCATGCCGGGGTAGTCCATGGCCGTGGGGTTGCCGGCCTGGCAGCAGTTGGGCTCGTTCTGTACGGAGACGTAGTCGACCTTGACGCCCGCGGCCTGGTAGCTCTGGACGTACTTGACCAGGTACTGGGCGTACATGGGGTAGTACTCCCACTTCAGCCAGCCCATCTGGTCCATCCGCCCGTTGTCCTTCATCCACCCCGGCGCGCTCCACGGCACGCCCTTGACGCGCAGCGCGGGGTTGAGCTGCTTGGCCTGGGCGGTGAGCAGCCGGACGTTCGTGTCGTAGCCGTTGGCGCCGAAGTCGTCCAGGGTGCAGCAGGTGTCGTCGAGCGAGACGTGTCCGGGCCGGGACAGGTCGGAGGCGCCGATCGGGTTGCGGACGAAGGACAGCCCGATGCCGTCGGTCGGCGAGAACAGCCGGCGCATGACGGCGTCGCGGGTCGCGGCGCTGACCGGGCCGCCGCGCAGCAGGTACGCGGTGGTGTCGGTGATCGACGCGCCGCCGCCCTCGAACTGCTGGTACGTCGTGCCCTCGTCGACCCGGACCGTCTGGTCGGCGCCGCCGCCGGCCGGGCCGAAGGCGAGCGGGGACTGCTGCTGCAGGCCACGGGTGACGTTGCGCCCGCCGGCGTCGGAGGTGGTGGTGAGCCACACGTCGACGCGCTCGCCCGCCGCGGCGGCCCGGGGCGTCAGCCCGGGGGCGGCGACGAGGGCGGTGGCCAGCAGCAGGACGGCGGCGAGCAGGGCCGGCAGGCGGTGGCCGGGGGAGTGGGGTGCGCGCGGGTGGAGCCTGGGTGACGGGATCATGGTGTGCCCTCTCGTGGAGGAGTGCCCGTGCCTTCGGAAACTGAAGGGGTTTGCGGCTCGACAGGCTTATTTCACGGCGTGATTAAACTGTTATGCCATGCTCGCGTCAAGAGGTCGGAATGTGTCCGTCCAGAAGTCGACGCCGGTACGCGCCTCCCGCCCCGCCCCCGCCGTGACCGCGCTACGGCGCCGGGCTCACCGCGCGTCGGCCCACCCCGCGGCGTCCACGACCTCCCCGGCGATCTCCGCCACCTCCCGCCCGTCCGTCCCCACCCGCACGGTGTCCGCCGCCGCCTGCGCCGCCAGCAGCCGGGCCGTGAACGCGCTGCGCCGCACCTGGTGCGCCAGCTCCGAGCCCCGCTCGCGGCCGGACAGCCGGGCGCGGGCGGTGGCCTCGGAGGCGGTGAGCAGGACGCGTACGAAGCGCGTGTCCTCGCCCAGGGCACGGGCGTACAGGCCGCTCTCGCCCGCCAGGACGCACGCGGTGTTGGTGTAGATCAGCCGCCGGCAGCCGAGCGCGGCGTAGGTGCCCCAGACCGCCGCGAGGTTGCGCTCGGTGAGCAGCGCGCGGTCCGGATCGCCGGGCGGCGCGGGATGGAGGTGGTCGAGGGCGTCGCCCTCGATCAGCGCGTGCCCGACGTCCGCGGCGCGCAGGAGGGCCGAGACCTCGTAGCCGACGGAGGACTTCCCCACCCCGGACCGGCCGCCGATGAGCAGCACTTCGGTGATCGTCACCCCGCGGAGCCTGTCACCGGGCGCGCCGGCTGTCACCCGGGTTCCCGGGCCGGCCCCGACCGCTCCGGCCCCTTTGTCAGAGGCAGGTTCTAGGGTGGCGGAGACCGCCGGCCGACGGGGCCGCGCGACCGCCCGACGCACGGAGACACGCATGGCCACCAGGAAGGACACGCCGGCGCCCGCGCAGCACGCCGCCGACAGCCACGACCTGATCCGTGTGCACGGAGCGCGCGAGAACAATCTGCGGAACGTCGACGTCGAGATCCCCAAGCGGCGGCTGACGGTCTTCACCGGCGTCTCCGGCTCGGGCAAGAGCTCCCTGGTCTTCGACACGATCGCCGCCGAGTCGCAACGGATGATCAACGAGACGTACAGCACCTTCGTGCAGGGCTTCATGCCCACCCTCGCCCGGCCGGACGTGGACGTCCTCGAAGGGCTGACCACCGCGATCATCGTCGACCAGGAGCGCATGGGCGCCAACGCCCGCTCCACCGTCGGCACCGCCACCGATGCCAACGCGCTGCTGCGCATCCTCTTCAGCCGCCTCGGCGAGCCGCACGTCGGCCCGCCCAACGCCTTCTCCTTCAACGTCGCCTCCGCCCAGGGCACCGGCGCCGTCACCGTCGACCGCGGCGCCGGCGAGACGGTCAAGGTGGCCTTCACCAGCACCGGAGGGATGTGCCCGCGCTGCGAGGGCATGGGCAGCATCTCCGACATCGACCTGGGCGAGCTCTACGACGAGACGAAGTCGCTCGCCGAGGGCGCGATCACCATCCCCGGCTACAAGGCCGGCGGCTGGATGGTGCGCCTCTACGCGGACTCCGGCTTCCTCGACCCGGACAAGCCGATCGGCAAGTACACCGACGAGGAGCTGCACGACTTCCTGCACCACGAGCAGACCAAGCTCAAGATCAGCGGCATGAACGTGACCTACGAGGGTCTGGTTCCCCGGGTGCAGAAGTCCTTCCTGTCCAAGGACCGCGAGTCGATGCAGCCGCACATCCGGGCCTTCGTGGACCGGATCGCCACCTTCGCCGCCTGCCCCGAGTGCGGCGGCACCCGGCTCAGCCAGGCCGCCCGCTCCTCCAAGGTCGCCGGCATCAGCATCGCCGACGCCTGCGCCATGCAGATCAACGACCTGGCCGAGTGGGCGCGCGCCCTGGACGAGCCCTCCGTGGCGCCGCTGCTGAAGACGCTGCGGGAAGCCCTCGACTCGTTCGTGGAGATCGGCCTCGGCTACCTGTCGCTCGACCGCCCCTCGGGGACCCTGTCCGGCGGCGAGGCGCAGCGCACCAAGATGATCCGCCACCTCGGCTCCTCGCTCACCGACACCACCTACGTCTTCGACGAGCCCACCACCGGCCTGCACCCGCACGACATCCGGCGGATGAACGACCTGCTGCTGCGGCTGCGCGACAAGGGCAACACGGTGATGGTCGTCGAGCACAAGTCGGAGGTCATCTCGATCGCCGACCACATCGTGGACCTCGGCCCCGGCGCCGGCACCGCCGGCGGCACGGTCTGCTTCGAGGGCACGGTGGACGGGCTGCGCGCCGCCGGCACGGTCACCGGCCGCCACCTCGACGACCGCGCCGGGCTCAAGGACACCGTGCGCAAGGCCACCGGCGCGCTGGAGATCCGCGGCGCCCGCACGCACAACCTCCAGGATGTCGACGTCGACATCCCCCTCGGCGTCCTCTGCGTGGTCACCGGCGTCGCCGGCTCCGGCAAGAGCTCGCTGGTGCACTCCTCGCTCCCCGCCGGCGCGGGTGTGGTCTCCGTCGACCAGGGCGCCATCCGCGGCTCCCGGCGCAGCAACCCGGCGACGTACACCGGGCTGCTCGACCCCATCCGCAAGGCGTTCGCGACCGCCAACGGCGTGAAGCCGGCGCTCTTCAGCGCCAATTCCGAGGGCGCCTGCCCCGCCTGCAAGGGCGCCGGCGTCATCTACACCGACCTCGGCATCATGGCCGGCGTCTCCACCACCTGCGAGGAGTGCGACGGCAAGAGGTTCCAGGCGTCCGTCCTCGACTACCGCTTCGGCGGGCGCGACATCAGCGAGGTGCTGGCCATGCCCGTCGCGGAGGCCGAGGAGTTCTTCGCCGGGGGCGGGGCCCGGACGCCCGCGGCGCACAGGATACTGCGGCGGCTGACCGACGTCGGCCTCGGCTACGTCAGCATCGGTCAGCCGCTGACCACCTTGTCCGGCGGCGAGCGGCAGCGGCTCAAGCTGGCCACGCACATGGGCGACAAGGGCGGGATCTACGTCCTGGACGAGCCGACGACCGGCCTGCACCTGGCGGACGTGGAGCAGTTGCTCGGGCTGCTCGACCGGCTGGTCGACGCCGGCAAATCGGTCATCGTCATCGAGCACCACCAAGCCGTCATGGCGCACGCCGACTGGATCGTCGACCTCGGCCCCGGCGCGGGCCACGACGGCGGCCGGGTCGTCTTCGAGGGCACGCCCGCCGACCTGGTCGCCGACCGGTCGACGCTCACCGGCGAACACCTCGCGGAGTACGTCGGGGCGTAGCGCCGCGGGTGCGCGAAGCCGCCGTCCCGGGGTGCTGTGGCATGGTGAGGGAGTGAGGCTGGATGACCTCGTCCGGCTGCGCCGGGCCCGGGACACGATGGACCGCGACTACGCGCGCCCGCTGGACGTGGCGGAGCTGGCGCGGGTCGCGCTCATGTCGCCGGGTCACTTCTCCCGCAGCTTCCGCGCCGCCTACGGAGAGACGCCGTACAGCTACCTGATGACGCGCCGGATCGAGCGCGCCAAGGCGCTGCTGCGGCGCGGCGACCTCACGGTGACCGAGGTGTGCTTCGCGGTCGGCTGCTCCTCGCTGGGGTCGTTCAGCTCGCGGTTTACCGAGCTGGTCGGCGAGAGCCCGAGCGCCTACCGGGCCCGGACCCACGACGACGGCGCCGCCATCCCGCCGTGCCTCGCCAAGATCCGCACCCGGCCGGTGCGGAGGCGAAGCGCGGAGAACCCCCTCCTCGGGTAGCGTGAGCAGCATGGGAATCGCGCTCTCGCAATGCTTCATCGCCGTCGATGACCATGACGAAGCCCTGGCGTTCTACCGCGACGTCCTCGGTCTGGAAGTCCGCAACGACGTCGAGTTCGAGGGCGCGCGCTGGGTGACCGTGGGGTCGCCGGACCAGCCCGACGTGAACATCGTCCTCGAACCGCCCGCGGCCGGCCCGCACGCCTCGCCCGCGGACCGCGAGGCCATGGCGCAGTTGCTGGCCAAGGGCCTGCTGTACGGCGTCATCTTCGCCACCGACGACTGCGACGCGACGTTCGAGCGCATCGCCGCCTCCGGCGCGGAGGTGCTTCAGGAGCCGGTCGACCAGCCCTACGGGGTACGGGACTGCGCGTTCCGCGACCCGGCGGGCAACCTGCTGCGGTTCAGCCAGCCGCTCCGCTCCTGACGGTGCCCCGCTAGCGCGCGCCCTCCAGCCGGGCCGAGCGGGCCGTGGCGGCCTCCGCGACCCGGCGGCTCTCCCGCGCGGTGCGCTCGGCGTCCGCCACCCGCTCGCGGGCCTTCTCCACCTGCCAGTGCGCCGCGTCCCGCGCCGCGCTCGCCGCCTCCATCTCCCGCTCCAGGACGGCGATGTACTCCTGCGCCTGGCGCAGCCCGGCCTCGGCCCTGGCCTTCTGCTGCTCGGCCTGCCGCAGCTCGCCGTCGAGCCGGACGGCCTGCCACTGCGCCTCCTCGGCCTCCTGGCGCGCGCTGAGCATCTCCAGGAAGCCGGCCAGGTTCCGCACCGCGCCGGCCATCTGCTGGAGCATGAACGCGGCGGCGGCCACGTCGTGCACCTCGAAGTTGTTGGAGCTGCCGGCCTCGTCCGACACCCGCAGGAACGGCCGCCCGGGGCGGCCGTCGGTCAACGAGTACGCGCACAGGTCCACGTCGAACCCCACTGTCTGGCGCGGGTCACCCCGCCCCTGGATCATCGCCCCGGCATTCCAGCCCAGGTGCAGCACCCGGGTCAGGTCGTCACCGAGAGCCCCGAAATGGTCTTCCGGCGAGCCGGCCATGTTGCACCACGGCGGACAGACGAACTGGAGGCACTCATCCATGACGGTCACCCTCTTCGTATCGTCACGAGCCGCCCCGGACTGGAGTGTTGTCGCCCGCAGGGGGTAAGGGGGGCGGGAGTGGCGATGACGAAGGGCGTCGAACTCGCCGCGTACGCACGGGTGATGGCGGTGCCAGCGGCCCGGGGCGCACCTGCATGCGCATGCGTACGCAGCGCCAACCCCCTTGTTGCACAAGGGAGTTATGAGTCCGCGAGTGCCCGGTCCACCAGCGCGCCGGCCGCGCCGGTGTACGAAGCGGGATCCAGGAGCGCCGCCAGGGCCGGTTCGTCGAAGTGTTCGGCGATCGCGGGCACTGCCGCGAGGATCCCCGGCAGGGCCCGTCCCGTACGCTCCGACTCGGCCGCGGCGTCGGTGAGCAACTGCTTCGCCCGCGCCTTGCCGAGCAGCGGGGCGAGCACCGCCGCGACGCGCTCGGAGGTGACCAGGTTCTCCGTCAGCCGCATGTTGGCCCGCATGCGCTCGGGCCTGACCTGAAGGCCCTCGGCCAGTTCGACGGCGGTGTGCGCCGCGCCGCCCGCCAGCCGCAGGCACTCGCGCAGCAGATGCCACTCGGCGTGCCAGGCGCCTGCGGAGCGCTCGTCCTCGGTGACCATGCACTGGGTCACCGCGGCGGCCAGCGCCGGCACCTGGAGGGAGGCGCTGCGGATCAGGGTGGCGAGGACCGGGTTCCGCTTGTGCGGCATCGCGGAGGAGCCGCCGCGGCCGGCCACCGCGGGCTCGGCCACCTCGGCGACCTCGGTCCTGCCGAGGGACTGCACGTCGACGGCGATCTTGCCGAGCGCCCCGGCGACGACCGCGGTGACGGCGGCGACGTCGGCGATCGGGGTACGCAGCACGTGCCAGGGCAGGGTGGCGGGCGCGAGCCCGGTCTCGTCGGCGAACGCGGCGGTCAGCCGCTCCACGTACGCGCCGGAGTCCTCCGTGCCGGCGCCGTCGAGCGCCGCGTACTCCAGGTATCCGGCCAGCGTTCCGGCCGCCCCGCCGAGCGCCACGGGCAGCCCGCCGTCCCGTACCCGCTCCACCCGCGCGGCCGCGTCCAGCACCAGCGCCCGCCAGCCGGCGGCCTTCAGCCCGAACGTCGTCGGCACCGCGTGCAGCGTCAGGGTCCGCCCGGCCATCAGCGTGTCGCGGTGCTCCGCCGCCAGCCCTTCCAGGGCGCGCGCGGTGCGCAGCAGGTCGGCGTGGACGAGGCGCAGCGCCCGGTCGCACACCAGCATCGCGCCGGTGTCGAAGACGTCCTGGCTGGTCGAGCCCCGGTGCACGTACTCGGCGGCCGCGGGATCGCGTTCGGCCACGACCCCGCTGAGCGCCTTGACCAGCCCGACGACCGGGTTGGCCGTCTCGCGCGCCGCGCAGGCGAGCGCGCGCAGGTCGAGCAGGTCGGCGCGGGCCGCGGCGGTGATCGCGGCGGCGGCGGGCGCGGGCATGGTGCCCGTACGGGCCTGGGCGCGGGCCAGCGCCGCTTCGGCGTCCAGCATCGCCTGCAGCCACGCGCGGTCCGACACGGCGGCTTCGACGGGGGTGCCGGCCCGTACGGGGGACAGGAGGCCGGCGTCGAGGTCGGTGGTCACGAAGGCTCCTCGGTGGCGTGCGGGCGCGGGCCGTCCGCGGGGGTGAGGGCGAGGACGGCGCGGGCGATGGCGTCGGAGTCGCCGAGTGTCACGGAGTTCACCCCGGGTCGTATGCCCGCGGCGGTCACCCAGTGCACGGCCTCGGTCGGTACGCCGTAGGCGAAGCGGCGGGGGTGGAGCAGGCCGGCGGCGTCGAGCAGGCGGTACGGGCGCTCGCCGACGGCCAGTCCGCCGGTCACCACGTCGGCGCCGGAGTCGCTGGAGATGCGGTACGGGCGGCACTGGCCGGTGGCGAGGAGGTGGGTGAGCAGCGGGTCGGCGGTGCGACGGATGTCGGGCTCCGGCAGCCGGGCCTCGATCAGCGCCGCGGCCCGCACCGGCGGGCCCTGGACCCGGCTCGACTCGGCGACGAACGCCGGTTCCCCGCCCGTACGGTCGATGCGTACGCGCAGCTCCGGGCCCATGAACTCCAGGATGCCCGCGTTGGCCAGCGCGATGGTCTCCTCGATCCGGGAGGCGGGCGGGCCGATGGACAGGTAGGCGTTCAGCGGCGTGTACCAGTTCTGCAGGTCGTCGCGGTACGAGATGCCCTCCAGGCCGCCGTGGTCGACCACGAGGCGGATCTCGTTGCGCAAGTCGCGCAGCACGTCGAGCGCCGCCTTGAGCGGCCCGCTGACGTTGCCCTCGCGGGCTTCGCGGACGTCGTCGGCGAGGTGCCCGAGCAGCCAGTCGCGGAAGTCGGCCCGGCTGGCGAACTCGCGTGTCGCGTACGGGCGGTCGATCCGCTCCCAGTCCCAGCGGTCCGCGGCGGGGATCCCGTGCTCGTCGAGCAGCGCGGCCTCCACCTCGGCGGTGGGCGCGGCGAGATACCGCGCGACGAACGCCTCCCGCTCCGCGCCCCGGCCCTGTGCCGCGAGGAGGGCGCCGTAGTAGACGCTCGCGACCTCCTTGGCGATCAGCGGCCACAGGTCGACGGCGAAGTACACGCGCCGGCCCGCGGCGCCGCGCTCGCGCAGCCGGGCGATGACCTCGGGGGTGAGCAGCCGGGGCTCGTAACGGCCGTGCGCGCCCTTCTCGTTGTGGCCGCGGGCGTGGTACGGAACGCCGCGCCGGGAGCCTGCGAACAGCCGGGGCTCGCGGCCCGACGGCCGGTACACGAGCCGGTCGCCGCTGCGCTCGAACCGGCCGCCGCGGCCGGTGGTGAGCAGGGCGAGGTGGTCGAAGAAGTTCAGCCCGAGCCCGCGCAGCACCACGGTCTGCCCCGGCAGGATCCCGGACAGGTCGGCGTCGGCGGGGTTCACGGGCGTGACGAGCACGAGCCCGCACTCGGCCGCCTCCCGCGCCAGTTCCTTCTCGCGCTCGGTGGCGCGCGCGGGCAGGTGCCCCTGCGCGAGGACGACGGCGTCGAGGTGGCGTAAGCGGGTGCCGTCGGCGAGGGCGAGGCACTGGCCGGCCCCGTTCTCCTCCTCGTCCAGCGCGACCGCCGTGGTCCGGTGGACGTGCACGCTCACATGCTCCGGAGCGCCGGCCACCACCCGGCGGAAGGTGTCGCCCAGGTAGTGCCCGTAGAACGCCCGCGTCGGATAGTCGTCCGGCCCCAACTGCCGCGCCTCGGCCAGCGCCCCGCCCGGCAGCGGCGGGCCGGTCCCGTCGCCCCGTACGACGGACTGCGCCCACTCGTACAGGCTGGGTCCGGCCTCGATCGGCCCCTCCATCTCCACGCTCTCGTCGGTGTAGACGGTGACCTGGGATGCGACGGTGTTCATCAGCAGCAGATCCGGCTGGTCGGTCCGCCACACCCGCCCCGCCCCCGGCGGGTGCGGGTCGACGACGTGGATGCGCAGCTCCTCGTGGGCCGGGGACTTGCGCTCGTTGGCGCAGATCCGCTCCAGGACCGACAGGCCGCGCGGCCCGGCCCCGACGACGCAGACGTTCAACTGCCCGTTGGACATGGACACCTACTCCTCGGAGGAGACGTACAGGACCCTTGGGCAGGAGAATCCCACAATGCCCGACCTCACATCGATGACAAGTTCCTGTGAGATGAATGCTGCCCGCTCCAGGAACAGGGCGCTGACGTGCGGATTGCCGCTCGGGCGGAGGCCGTGATGCGGTGGGAAGGCGGGGGCGGCCGTCGGCCGGGGAGGTGGCGCGGGTGGAGAACGTCCTGCCGGGGGGTGGTGGGGGCGGTCATCGGGCTGGCGGGTGTGTACTGCTCGGCACCTGGTCGACCGGGCGCAGCGAGGACCGGCGGTGGCTGCGGGACCGGAAGTCGAAGAACGCGGCCGACATGCGGCCGGGCTGCACCTGTGCGAGGCGCAGCTCGACGGCAGCGACCGGCGCCGGCTGAGCACCGCGGACCGGGTGGCGTGGCAGGACCGGCTGCAGACGGGCAGGTCGCACATCCACCTGCTGCGCGGTGCGGAGACGTGCGCGGCGGCGGACCGCTTCTCGGGTCTGGTGTGGCGGAACGAGGGCACGCGGAACGTGTCGGAGAAGGCGGACGTGGTGCAGGCACTGCGTGCGTTCAACGGCCATCTGCGGCGGGAGATCCGGTCGGACGGGCGGGCGGCGCGGGCACCGGTGCGCCGCCGGGCGCTGACGCGGACCGTGCCCCGGCCGGACCGCACCCCCCCCGCGCCGGCCGGCAGACCCGCCCCGCCACGTCGGGCCCCGGCCCGCGGTCGTCACGCGGTAGCGTCGGCCGTGTGCTCTACGTGACCACCGCCGCGGCGTACCGGTCGTGAACCCGGGCAGTACGGGCGCGCGTACCCGGTGGACGCGCATCGGCCGGCTGTGGTGGCTGCTGGCGGCCGTGCTGATCACGGTGGGGCTGCTGCTCGCGGTCTCGCAGCGCGGCGAACTGCGCCGCGCGCTCGAACTGCTCACCCACGTCAGCCCGGCCAAGGCGCTGGTCGCGCTGGCGTGCCAGGCGGGCTCCCTGGCGTGCCTGGCCGGGTTGCAGCAGTGGCTGCTGGCGGTCGGCGGGGTGCGGGTGCCGCTGCCCGCGATGGGCCGGATGGTGCTGGCGGCGAACGCGATGGCCGGTGCGCTGCCGGGCGGCGCGGCCTTCGGCGCGGCCTGGCTCTACCGCGAGTACCGACGCCGGGGAGCCGACCGGGCGCTGACGGCGGGGGTGCTGGCGGCCTCCGGAGTGCTGTCCGCGCTGGCCCTGGTCGTCGTGATCGTGCTGGGCGTGCTCATGGCCGGTACCCGGGGTCCCGGCACGGCCCTGCTGTGGACGCTCGCCCTCCTGGCGCTGCTGGCCGTGGCGGGCCTGATCGTGCTGCGCTCGCCGGCCGTACGCAAGGCGCTCGGCCGCCGCTGGGAGCGGACGGCGGCCCGGCACGAAAGCCTCGGCTCGGCCGGCCGGGCGACGCGGGAACTGGTCGCGCACGCCCGCACCGTCCGGCCGGGCCTGCGGCCCTGGCTGACACCGGCCGCGCTGGCCCTGCTCAACTGGCTGCTCGACGCGGCCTGTCTGCTGGCCAGCCTGTGGGCGCTGGGCCTCCCGGTGCCCTGGAGCGGGCTGCTGCTCGCCTTCGCGCTGGTGCAGATCCCGGTCAGCGCCCGCATCACCCCGGGCGGGCTGGGCATCGCGGAGGCCAGCCTGACAGGGCTGCTGGTCGTCTACGGCCTGCAGTCCGGCCAGGCGTTCGCCGCCACGCTGCTCTACCGGATCTTCAGTTACTGGCTGCTCGAACCGATCGGATGGGGGTGCTGGCTCGCCACCGCGCTGGAGCGCAGGCGGTGAGCGGACCCGGTCGTGCGGCCCGCGTGGGGGCCAGGGTCATCCGCCGCCCAGGCGGACGGCCTCGGTCGGCAGGAGCAGAGCCGCCGAGCAGCACGCGGCAGCGCAGCAGGGGGAGCGGCCGAGAAGCCGCGCCCAGGGGTTCGGACGATACGGAGCGGCATAGGGCTTCAGGGCTGGAAGCCTGGTCGGTAGGGGCGTGGGTCTGGACGTGCTGGGGCGAGCCTGCTGTGGGTCACGAATTCGGGCGTGTCGCGGAGAGGGCTTTCTGGCCGCTGAGGTCGGCGTGCTGTCGGGTGCGACGGACCATGGCGTCCGAGAAGACGGGCAGCCGTGTGGGAACGACGCGCTCGTCTGGGCACGGTCGTCTCGACGGCCACAGCCAAGCCTTTCTCAGGCCCGGGAGCCTCACGTCGCAGCGCCACCGGATTTGAGGTCGTGAGGTACTTGGGTACTCTGGAACCGGAGGTGGTGGTCATGACGACAGCGGCGCACCCGTCCAGGCAGTCACCGCTGAAGGTGGACCCGGACACGGACAAGCTGATCAGTCAGGGGGCCCATTTCCTGGGTCTGACGAAGAAGGATCTGGTCGCCGAGGCGGTGCGGGCCTACCTGGAGCAGCGGCGTGAGGACCTACGCCTGGGCATGGTCGAGGCGATCAGTGTGCTGGACGGGTCGCTGAAGGCCGACGTGATGATGCTGACCGGGCTGAGCGCCGATGACATTGACGCGGTCGGCGGGATCGAGGAGTGAGCGAAGACGCCGCGATGCGGCCCGCCCGCCCCACTCTGCGCTGCCTTCGTGAGGACTTGGAGTTGCCGATCCCTGCGGTCACGGTCCCGCTCGACGAGGTCGAGCACCCGATCTTGGCCAAGACCGCCGAGCAGTTCGCGACGGCGGACGTCAAGCACGAGCGGATCCGTGCGGTGGACGACCAGGTGCTGTTCAAGGTGAAGGTGCAGCGGTGGCGTGGTGCTGTCTGGGTGGACGCCGACCTGCCCTGGCTGGTGGCGGCCGGACGCCGTGAGGACGGCTCCGGCGACGACTTCTATGCCGCTCTCGAAGCCGACGCCAAGGCGGCTCGGGTGCGGTACAACGCCGCGCACACCGATGCACTGAAGACCGACACCTACACCGGGCACTTGCTCCCTGACCGCGAGGACCACGTAAGGTATCGGGCGGAATCCGGCGTTCGCTTCGTCCGTCGGCTGCGCACCACCCTGCTGGAACTCGCCCGCGCCAGCCTGCGCGACGGCCGGGAGCACACGGTCGACTTCGACACCTTCACCCTCGGTCTCCAGGTCCGCGCGGACGAGGGCCATGAGACTTACCTCGCAGTGCGGATCACCGGCTCGGTTCCGCCGAACCTGGCCACCGTCATCCTGCGCAACGTCCCCGGCTGCCAAGCCGACGGCTGGTACCCGGAGTACGCCCTGCCCGAACGCGACCTGCTCCCCGCCGAACAGGCATGGTCCAACCTCATGGACCCCCGCGAAGCCGCCCGCATCCTCGATACCGGCGCTTGAACCACGTCTGCGCCTCACCAGCTTGGACGGGCCGCTGTGGCCGCCCGCCGGCCACGGGACTCCGTGGCGGTGCCGCCGAAGTTCAGGGCCGCCGGATACTCCACGCCTTTCGTCCCACGAAGGAGGAGCGCCCTCGCGCGGCAGGTGCGGGGTTGGTGCATGTCAGCCTGGCTGGCGTGGCTGTGGCGTCCTTGCCCAGGAGCGGACCGGGCGCGCTTCCGGCCCCATCGGGTGGCGGAAAGGGCGTAGTGGATCGACCTCGGCCCAGGGGGTGAGCGCGGCCTCCGGGTCGCCACGTTCGGGGAGCCAGGGGGCCAGCCGTCGCCAGACCTCGCCGGCGTGCGACGGACGATCGTCCGGCGCCTTGGCCAGAAGTTCGAGTACGAGGGCTTCCACGTCCTCAGGGATGTCGGAGCGCAGGTCGCGCAGGGGGATCGGTGGGTGGTCGAGGATCAGGCCGGGGAGCATGAGTTCCGAGCGGTGCTCGAAGACGGGTTCGCCGGTGAGCATCTTGTGGAGCAGGCAGCCGAGCGCGTACAGGTCAGTGCGGTGGTCGACCGGTTTGCCCAGGATCTGTTCGGGTGCCATGCACTCCAGGCTGCCCGGCCGCTCGCCCGTGGTGGTGAGCTTGGAGGTGCCGGGTTCGAGGAAGGCGGCGACGCCGAAATCGAGGACCTTGACCACGCCGTCGGTGCGGATGATGACGTTGCGGCCTTTGAGGTCGCGATGGACCACGTCGCGGGCGTGCACGGAGCCGAGGACAGAGGCGATCTGCACCCCGACCGAAGCGGCTTCCTCGGTGCTCAGGTATTCCAGTTCGGCGATCCGGTCTTCAAGGTCGATGCCGGTTACGTACTGCATGACCAGGAACCGTGTGCCGCGTTCCTCGCCGAGGTCGTAGACGGTGGCGATGCCGGTGTGGTCGAGGCGTGCGGCGGCGCGGGCCTCGCGCCGGAAGCGTTCGGCGTCCCGTGTGCGCTGGTCCTGCGTCAAGCCAGGGGGCTCGTTCATGGTCTTGAGCGCGACATCGCGGCCGAGGTGTTCGTCGTGGGCAAGCCAGACGACACCCATTCCGCCGGAACCGATCTCCCGCTTGATCCGGTAGCGCTTCGCGATCACAGGTCCGATGTCCATGTGCGGGGCTACTCCGTCCGCGTCCGTCTTGGCAGCCCGACGCGTCCGCGAGCGGGCGCCTCGGACAGAGTGTGGCATGAGCACGTTGTTTCGTGAACCTACCATCTCAAGCCATGTGTATATTGACTGAGTTCACAGTTTCATGCTGTGATGTGCGACGTACGATCAAGGGGAGTGTGGCGCACCGCGGCCGGCGGGTGGCTACCGTTGCTCCGGACCGCGTCGGGAACAAGTGGGGAACACGTGGACGTCTTCAAGGTGCACCAGCGGCTCATCCAGGACTACAAGGCGTACACGTCCGGGTCGGTGGTGATCGACGACCGGCGCATCGACGCCAAGGTGTCGAAGTCGCTTGCCGACGGAGACCAGTGGCCCGATCCTTATCTCTCCCTCAACCCGAGCTTCGCGCCCGGCGATTCGGTCGAAGATCTCGCGCGGCCGGGGGGACTGCTTCACCCGGCGTGTGCGGACATCTTCCGTACGGGCAAGGACGAGCGCGGCGCCACCGTCCGCCCGATCCATTTCCACAAGCACCAGCTGGAGGCGATCGAGGCGGCCGACTCCAGGGAATCGTACGTTCTGACGACAGGCACCGGCTCCGGCAAGAGCCTCGGCTACATCGTGCCGATCGTCGACCGGGTACTGCGCGAGAAGGAGGCCGGCGCTGCGCCCGGCATCAAGGCGATCATCGTCTACCCCATGAATGCCCTCGCCAACAGCCAGGAGCGGGAGTTGGCGAAATTCCTCACCGCCGGATACGGGGAGGGGAGCGAGCCGGTCACCTATGCCCGTTATACCGGTCAGGAGAGGGAGGACAAGAAGGAGGCCATCCGCGAGTCCCAGCCCGACATCCTGCTCACCAACTACGTGATGCTGGAGCTGATGCTCACCCGGCCGAAGGAGCGCGAGAAGCTCATCGGTGCGGCCAAAGGGCTGCGCTTCCTTGTCCTCGACGAACTGCACACCTATCGGGGGCGGCAGGGCGCCGACGTCGCCATGTTGGTGCGGCGCGTACGCGAGGCATGCCAGTCGCCGGGTCTGCAGTGCGTGGGTACGTCTGCGACGATGGCCACGGGGGGCACACCCGCCGCGCGGCGCCGTGAGGTCGCTCGCGTCGCCTCGACCCTCTTCGACACGGAGATCTCCCCGGAGCGGGTGGTGGGTGAGACCCTGGTGCGGGCGACCGGGGACGCCGTACCCACGTCGTCCGAACTCGCCGCGCGGGTAAGGGAGAACAACCCTCCGGCCGAGTACGGGCGGCTGGCCGCCGATCCGCTGGCCCGCTGGATCGAGACCACCTTCGGCCTGGTCGAGACCGAGGACGAGGACGGCAGCAAGCTCCTGGTCCGCGCCGACCCAGTCACCGTTGAGGCGGCCGCTCTCCGCCTGCGCTCCGAGGCGTTCGGCATCGCGGAGGACGAGCCCGGAGAGCGTTGGTACGAGGCTTGCGCGGAGGCCATCCGGGCCACCCTCCAGGCGGGCGCGTCCGCCCGCAGCCAGGAGGGGGAACGTCCGCTGTTCGCCTTCAGGCTGCACCAGTTCCTGTCCAAGGGGGGGTCCGTCTACGTCTCCCTGGAGGGAGCGAGCGACCGCCATATCACCCGCACCTACCAGCAGCGCGTCCCGAACGCCCCCGAGAAGCTGCTGCTGCCGCTGTCCTTCTGCCGCGAATGTGGACAGGAGTACCTGATGGTGGCCCGCGACGAGCGGGACGACGGCAGTCTTTCCTTCCGCACGCGCGAGGACGAGGACGACGAGCAAGGGTACCTGTACATTTCGGCCGCGAATCCGTGGCCGGAGCAGGTCGGTGACGCCATCGAGCAGCGGCGTTTTCCCGACAGCTGGCTTACCTTCGACGAGCGCAAGGGTGCCCCGGTGCTCACCGCGAGCCGCAGGAAGCGGGCGCCGCAGCCGGTGTGGGTACGCCCGGACGGGTCCGGTGGGGGTAAGGCGAACGGTGGCCTCTACGCGGCGTACCTGCCTGCCCCTTTTCTCTTCTGCCTGGAGTGCGGTGTCGGGTACGAGCAGGTCAGGGAGCGCGACTTCGCCAAGCTGATGACCCTCGACCAGGAGGGCCGCTCGACCGCCACCTCCGTCATCAGCGCCTCGATCGTGCGTCACCTCAAGAGCATTCCCGAGAGCGAACTCAAGCAGGACGCACGGAAGTTGCTCACCTTCGTCGACAACCGGCAGGACGCGAGCCTGCAGTCGGGGCACTTCAACGACTTCGTCATGGTCACGCAGCTGCGCGGTGCCCTGTACCGGGCGATGGCCGCGGCCGGCGACAAGGGGCTGCGCTGGAAGCGGCTCGGCGAGGAAGTGGTGGCGGCGATGGGGCTCTCCCCGCACGAGTACGCGGCCAAGCCCACCGAGATCGAGGAGCTCGCCGAGGGCACGCTTGAGGCACTGGCCGCGGTGGCCGAGTACCGCCTCTTCCTCGACCTGGAACGCGGCTGGCGCGTCACCATGCCCAACTTGGAGCAAACCGGGCTGCTCGGTCTGGAGTACGGGGGTCTTGACGCCATCGCCGGTGACGAGGACCGGTGGAAGGGCACCGCGGAGCCGCTACGCACGGCCACCCCCGAGAGGCGCCACCGGCTGTCCAAAGTCCTCATGGACGAGCTGCGCCGCCAACGGGCCGTGGACACGCCCTACTTCACCGAGGCCAAGTTCGCCGAGCTCCGCAAGGAGTCGGCGCGGCTCAACGACGCATGGGGGATCGCCGACACGGAGGCGCCGCCGCCTCCGGCCAAGTTCGCCGTGGCGCGGGCCGGCCGCCCCGGCCGCACCGGGCGCGGCCGCAGCGAGCTGAACCTCACCGGACGCACCGCGTTCGGCCGCCACGTCCGCAAGGACACCACCTTCCCCGACTGGGGACAGGGACTCTCCCTCGACGAGGCCCAGATCGTTATCCGCGACCTGCTCCGGGTCCTGGCGGACGGAGGAGTCCTGACCGAGGTCTCCCAGGGGCGGGAGGAGGAGCCCGGCTACCGGATCAACCACACGGTCATCCGCTGGCACGCCCGCGACGACGACCACGGCGCCGTAGACCGCCTGCGCCGAACCTACCGCGACGAGCGCGGCCCCCGCATCAACGCCTTCTTCAAGCGCCTCTACCAGGACATCGCCGCCACCTTCGCCGGTCTGCACGCCGCCGAGCACACCGCCCAGGTCCACCCCGACGTCCGCCAGGAGCGCGAGGACCTGTTCGGCGAGGGCACCCGGCTTCCCCTCCTGTACTGCTCGCCGACGATGGAACTCGGCGTCGACATCAAGCGCCTCAACGCGGTCAACCTGCGCAACGTGCCGCCTACTCCCGCCAACTACGCACAGCGCTCGGGCCGCGCGGGCCGCAGCGGGCAGCCCGCGCTCGTCACCACGTACTGCGCGACCGGTAACAGCCACGACCAGTACTACTTCACCCGGCGCGCGCAGATGGTGTCCGGTGCCGTCGCCCCGCCCCGGCTCGACCTGGCCAACGAGGATCTGCTCGCCTCTCATGTGCACGCGATCTGGCTCGCCGAGACCCGCCTCGATCTCGGCGCCAGCATGGCCAGGCTGATCGAGTCCGACGGCGACAAACCGTCGCTGGAACTGGCGTCATCGGTGGCCGGCGCCATTGACGAACCGGGCGCCCGGCGCCGCGCCCTGGCGCGGGCGCGTACCGTCCTGGACGGCTGTGGCGACCTGCTGCGTGCCACGTCCTGGTGGCACGAGCAGTGGCTGGAGCAGACGGTCGAGGCCGCGCCGGGCAGCTTCCGCAGGGCCTGCGATCGCTGGCGGAATCTCTTCAGGCGGGCCCTCGAAGAGCGCGAGATCCAGCATCGCAACATTCTCAACCGCACCGCCACGGGGCGCTCCAAGGACCAGGCCAAGCGCCGCCGCGCCCAGGCCGAGAGCCAGCTCGCGCTGCTGCGCAACGAGCAGGGCGGCGAGCGGACCGTGATGTCGGACTTCTTCCCGTACCGCTACTTCGCCTCCGAGGGTTTCCTGCCGGGCTACTCCTTCCCCCGCCTGCCGCTCGCCGCCTACATCCCGGGAACCGGCCGCACCAGCCGCGGCGGCTACGACGGCGACTATCTGCAGCGTTCCAGGTTCATCGCGATCAGGGAGTTCGGGCCCGGTGCGCTGATCTATCACGAGGGCAGCCGCTACAAGGTGGACCGGGTGCAGCTTCCGCCGGACACCGCGGGTGAGCTGACCACCGAGAGCGCGAAGGTCTGCGGGTGCTGCGGCTATCTGTCCCCGGAGGAGCAGCGCGAGGACATCTGCGGGGGCTGTGGCAGCGGCCTCGGTGACGCGCGCACGGGTCTGCTGCACCTGCACACAGTCTTCACGCACCGCCGCGACCGGATCTCCTCCGACGAGGAGGAGCGCCAGCGCACCGGCTACAAGGTGGAGATCTCCTACCGCTTCAAAAGGCACGAGGACGGCCGCGACGGATCACTGCGGGCCATGGCGCAGACCGTGTCCGGCCGCGCCCTCGCCGAGCTGGCGTACGGCGACAGTGCCACGGTCCGGCTCACCAATCTCGGCTACCGCCGCTCCGTCGCCAAGGGCGAGATCGGCTTCTGGATGGACCCGGTGACGGGAGAGTGGCTCGCGGGCGGTGCGGCCAAGAAGGGCGGCCGGGAGACCCCGCAGGAACAAGAAGGGCTTGCGGACGCCGAGAAGGCCAACCGCAAGATGCCGGTGATCCCGTACGTGCAGGACACCCGGAACATCCTCGTTCTCCAGCTCGCCGAGCCGGTCGACCGGGACACCGCCGTCACCCTCCAGTACGCCCTGGAGCGGGGCATCGAGGCCGAGTTCCAACTGGAGGACGCCGAACTAGACACCGAGGAGCTGCCGCCGTACGACGGACCGCGTGAGCGGCTCCTTTTCATCGAGAGCGCGGAGGGCGGCGCGGGCGTGCTGCGTCGTCTGCAGGCCGAGCCCGGTGCGCTGGCCCGCGCCGCGCGCAAGGCTCTGGAGATCGCCCACTTCGACCAGCTGGGGCGTGACCGCGGTGACGAGAAGACCAACGGCGACCCGTGCGAGAAGGGCTGTTACGACTGTCTGCTCTCCTTCGGCAATCAGCGCCACCACCGCGTCATCGACCGGAAGCTGGTGCGTGACCTGCTCCAGGCGTTCGCGGGCGGCAGCGTCGGCGAGTCCACCCCGGGCCGGTCGCGCGACGAGCACGCCGACGCGCTGCGGCAGGGCGCCGACTCCACCCTGGAGGAGCGCTTCGTCGAATACCTGAGGTCGCACGGCCACCGGCTCCCGGACCATCAGCAGATCAAGGTGCGCGAGGCGCTGTCCAAGCCGGACTTCGTGTACGACACCGGGTTCGGCCCGATCGCGGTCTTTGTCGATGGCCCGCACCACGACCACGACGACATCGTGCTGCGCGACGAGGAGGCGGAGGAACGGCTGAAGGACTTCGGCTGGGAAGTGGTCCGCGTCCGCTACGACGACGACTGGTCCAAGAAGGTTGGCGAGTACCCTCAAGTGTTCGGCGAACCTCGTCGCTGACCTGCGGTCGGACACCCTTGCCAGGAGCATCGGCCTACGGGCCCCGCGGTCCGTTGACCCCCCTCAGTGCACTCCGTATATATGTCAAGTCCGCCCGCCCGTACTCATCCGGAAGGCCCGTATGACCACCGCAGCGTCGGCCCCGAAGCATGCTGTCGGCTCCCTCGTCCACGCCCGGGGCCGTGAATGGGTGGTGCTGCCCGATTCCACCGACGACCTTCTCGTGCTGCGCCCGCTGGGCGGCGCCGACGTCGACATCGCGGGGGTGCTGCCCGGCCTGGAGACTGTGGTGCCCGCCACGTTCGCCCCGCCCACGCCCGGTGATCTCGGCGACCAGCACACCGCCGGACTGCTGCGCACCGCCCTGCGGATCGGGTTCCGGGCCGGGGCCGGGCCCTTCCGGTCCCTCGCCTCGATCGCCGTGGACCCGCGTCCGTACCAGCTGGTGCCGCTGATGATGGCGCTTCGCCAGGACACGGTGCGGTTGCTGATCGCCGACGACGTGGGCATCGGGAAGACCGTCGAGGCCGGTCTCATCGTGGCCGAACTGCTCGCCCAGGGCGACGCCCGCGGTCTGGTCGTGCTGTGCTCCCCGGCGCTCGCCGAACAGTGGCGGGCCGAGCTGCGGGGCAAGTTCGGTATCGACGCACGTCTGGTACTGCCCGCCACGATCGGCCGTCTGTTGCGCGAGACGCCGTACGGGCAGTCGGTGTTCCGGCCGGAAGGCTTCTACATCGTGTCGACAGACTTCATCAAGTCGCCCCGTCACCGCGAGGACTTCGAGCGCAACTGCCCCGACCTGGTGATCGTCGACGAGGCACACACCTGTGTGGCGGACTCCACGGCGCAGGTCTCGGCGCGCACCTCGCAGCAGCGGTACGGACTGCTGCGCGCGCTCGCCGACGACCCGGGCCGCCACCTCCTCCTGGTCACCGCGACCCCGCACAGCGGCAAGGAGGAGCCCTTCCGAAGGCTGCTCGGGCTGCTCGACGCCCGCCTCGCCACTGTGGGCTTCGAAACCCGCGCGGGCCGTGACCTGCTCGCCCAGTTCTTCGTGCAGCGCCGCCGGGCCGACATCCGTGAGGACTTCCAGGACGGCGCGCACTTCCCCTCCAGCCGGGACAGCGCCGAGGTCTCCTACACCCTGCACCGCGACTACCGCGCCCTGCTCGCCGAGGTCCTTGCGTACGCCCGGGAGACGGTGCGCTCCGCCGACGGGGCGCTGCAGCAAAGGCAGCGCTGGTGGTCGACGCTGGCGCTGCTGCGCACCCTGTCCTCCTCTCCCGCCGCCGCCGTACGGTCCCTGAACACCAGGGCCGGTGTTCAGGAGGCGGACACCCCCGACGAGGTGGACCGCACCGGGCAGTCGACCGTCTCGGACCCGGCCGACACCGAAAGTGCGGAGTCCGCCGACGAGGTCCCGGGCAGCCTGCTGCCCACCCCGACCCCGCCGGCCGCCGCAGCGGACCCCGCGGACCCCGACGACGCGATCACCGGTGCCGCGATCGACGACGACGAGAAGGCCCGCCTTGTCGCCATGGCCGAGGCTGCGGGCAAACTCGCCGGGCCCACCCGCGACACCAAGCTGAAGAAGCTGGTGGCGACGGTCACCGACCTCCTCGACTCCGGCTACCGGCCGATCGTGTTCTGCCGCTACATCGCCACGTCCGACTACGTCGCCGGCCATCTGAAGAAGGTGCTCAACAAGAAGGGCACCGAGCATCCGGTCGCGGTCGCGTCCGTCACCGGCAAGCTCTCGCCCGACATGCGCCTGAACCGGATCGCCGAACTCACCGGCACGGACGAGAACGGCGAGCCGGCACCCGAGCGGCGCGTCCTGGTGGCCACCGACTGCCTGTCCGAGGGTGTCAATCTCCAGGAGTCCTTCGACGCCGTCATCCACTACGACCTGGCCTGGAATCCGACCCGCCACGAGCAGCGCGAAGGCCGGGTCGACCGCTTCGGGCAGCGCACCGACAACGTGAAGGCCCTCACCCTGTACGGGGCGGACAACCCGGTCGACGACATCGTCCTGAAGGTGCTGCTGCGCAAGCACGAGCGCATCCGCCGCGCCACCGGCATCTCCGTCCCGGTGCCGCAGCAGGCGGACAGCGCCATGCAGGCGGTCTTCGAAGAGCTGATCCTGCGCGGCGAGACCCCTTCCTTCGAGCAGGAGGGGCTGTTCGAGAGCGAACAGCTGCTCGTCGCCGAGCAGTTGGAGCTCGCCTGGGAATCCTCCGCCGAGCGCGAGAAGGCGTCCCGGTCCCTCTACGCCCAGAACCGGATCAAGAAGGAGGATGTGGCCGCCGAGGTCGCCGAGATCCGCGCCGCGCTCGGCACCGGCGAGGAGGTCAGGGAGTTCACCCGGCGCGCGCTCGGCGCGCTGCGCGGGGTGCCCGCGGACCGCAAGCAGGGCGGGTTCACCGCGCACACCGACGCCCTTCCGCAGGGCCTGCGCGACGCCGTGACCGCGGCGCTCGGCCCCCGCCATCCGCGCCCTGTCGTCTTCCATGACGCGCCGAGCGCCCCACGGGGCGAGGTGGCGCTCACCCGTACCGACCCGGTGGTGGCCGCGACCGCCCGCTTCGTCCTGGACACCGCCCTGGACGAGAAGTTCCCCGCCTGGCAGCGCCCGGCCCGCCGCTGCGGCGTGATCCGTACGGGCGCCGTACGACGGCCCACCACGATGCTCCTCCTACGGCACCGCTTCCAGCTGAACCTGCCCACCCGCGACGGCAGCGTACGTACCCAGCTCGCCGAGGACGCGCGGGTGGTGGCCTTCCACGGCAGACCCGAGGCGCCCCAGTGGCTGCCCGACGGGGAGGCCCTGGCCCTCCTGGAGGCACGCGCCACCGGCAACTCCGACCCGGGCTTCGCCGCCGACCACATCGCGTCGATCCTCGCCGCCCTTGGCAGCGGTCTGATGGACGAACTGCGACTGCGCTCCAAGGCGGCCGCCAAGGAACTGGAGGCTTCGCACCACCGGGTCCGCACCGCCGCCAGGGCCCGCCTCGCCGGCCTGAAGGCCGCCCCGCAGGGCGACCCCGACGTCCTCGGTGTCTTCCTCTACCGCCCGGCCGCCACGATCGAGCTGGGAGCCGACGCATGAGCACCGCGAGGACCCTGGTCACCGACACCGTCGCCACCGTCGGCGGACTGCTGCCGTACGACCTCCTCATCCGCATCAAGGAGGGCAAGGAGCCGTCCGGCGCGAAGCCCGCCGACTACCGGCTGTTCGCCAAGGGCGAGTCCGTACGGGACGCCGCCGAGCGCTCGTGGGGTTATCTGTGCGGCGTCTGGGCCGCCTACCAGGACGCCCTCGCGCGGGACGGGGCGGACGACGACACCGGTGTGCACGCGGTGGGGCTCACCACCGAACGCTGGCTGCTGCCCCTGTTCGAGCAGCTCGGGTTCGGCACGCTGGCCGCTGTGCCGGCGCCCGGCCTGCCCGCCCACGACGACACGAAGGACTTCCCGGTCAGCCATGCGTGGGCGCACCTGCCCATGCATCTCACCGGCTGGAACGTCCCGCTGGACACCCGCACCCCCCACGTGGCGCCACAGGCCCCGCAGTCCATGGTCCAGGAGTACCTCAACCGCTCCGGCGACAAGGCCCTGTGGGGTGTCCTGTCCAACGGCCGCCAGCTGCGGCTGCTGCGCGAGTCCGCGTCGCTGACCGGCGCCGCGTTCGTCGAGTTCGACCTTCAGGCGATCTTCGAAGGCAATCGCACCGACGACTTCGTCCTCCTGTGGCGGCTGCTGCACCGCACCCGCTTCGAGGGTGACCCCGCCGCGTCCTGCCCGCTGGAGAAGTGGCGCACCGAGGCCATCGACTCCGGCACCCGCGCTCTCAAGGAGCTCCGCAAGGGCGTCGAGAAGGCCCTCACCGTGATCGGCTCCGGCTTCATCGCCCACCCCGACAACGCGGAGCTGCGGGAGTCCCTGCGCACCCGCGCCCTCACCGTCCGCGACCTCCACCCCGCCCTGCTGCGGCTCGTCTACCGGCTGCTCTTCCTCTTTGTCACCGAGGACCGCGGCCTGCTCCTCCACCCGGACGCCGACGACATCGCGCGCGACCGTTACGAGAAGTACTTCTCCACGGACCGCCTGCGCCGCCTCGCCCGCCTCAACGGCAGCCCGCACGGCGACCAGTGGGAGGCCCTCACCCTCGTCATCAAGGGCCTCGGCAAGCCCGGCGGGCGTCCCGAACTGGGCCTGCCCGCACTCGGCGGCCTCTTCGAACCCACCGACGTGGACGGGAGGCTTGCGGGTTTTGCCCTCTCCAACGAGTCCCTGTACGAGGCGGTGCGCGCCCTCGCCGTCATCTACGACGCCAAGCTCGGCAGGCCCCGCAAGGTCGACTACCGGCACCTGGGCGCGGACGAACTCGGCTCGGTCTACGAGTCGCTGCTCGAACTGGAACCCCGCCAGGACGACGACGGCTCGTACGTCCTGAAGAAGCTGGACGGCAACGACCGCAAGACCTCCGGCTCCTACTACACGCCCTCGCCGCTCATCGACTGCCTCCTCGACTCCGCCCTCGACCCCGTCATCGAGCGGGCCGTCCGCTCGGGCACGACAAAGGAGGAGCGCAAGGCGGCACTGCTGGCCCTGACCGTGTGCGATCCGGCCTGCGGCAGCGGCCACTTCCTGGTCGCGGCGGCCCGCCGCATCGCCCGCCGGCTCGCGGAGGTCGAGACCGACGATCCGGAGCCGGGCGCCGAGGATGTGCGCAGTGCCCTGCGCGAGGTCATCTCGCGCTGCGTGTACGGCGTCGACCTCAACCCGCTGGCCGTGGAACTCGCCAAGGTCTCCCTGTGGATCGAGGCCATGAAGCCGGGCCGCCCGCTCACGTTCCTCGACGCGCACATCAAGCACGGCAACGGACTCCTCGGCACGACACCGAAGCTCCTCGCCGGCGGTCTGCCGGACGAGGCGTTCAAGGTCCTTGAAGGCGACGAGTCCAAGGCCGTCCGAAACCTGAAGGCCCGCAACGCGAGTGAGCGAGAGCGGTGGCTGGCCGCGCTGCGGCACCGCGCGAGCCAGGACGCCCTGTTCTCGGAGCAGCACGCGCTGGACATCTCCAACGCGGCGATCAGCAGGGTGACTTCGGGCATTACGGAGGCGCCGTCCGAGGAGCTGGAGGACGTCCGGGGGCAGGCCCGCGCGTACCACGAGCTCACCACCTCCAAGGACTACCTGCGAGCCCTGGAACTCGCCGACGCGTGGTGCGCGGCGTTCGTCTGGGAGAAGACCGAGCGGACGGACGGGACCAGACAGGCGGACGAGACCCTCCCGCCCGCGCTCACCACGGACTCCCTGCTCGCGCTGCACTCCGCCGACGGGGAGGGGAGCCTGCCGGCGGGCACGGCGGCGAAGGTGAAGCGGCTGCGGGAGGAGTTCCGCTTCTTCCACTGGCATCTGGAGTTCCCGGAGGTGTTCCGGGTGCCGGCGGATCCGGAGGCGCCGGGGGTGGACGAACGCACCGGGTGGAAGGGTGGGTTCAGCTGTGTGCTGGGGAACCCGCCTTGGGAGACCCTGGAGTTCAAGACGGAGGAGTACTTCGCCACGAGTGCGCCGGGGATCGCCAAGGCGTCGAACCAGGCAGCGCGACAAGCGCTGATCGACGAGCTTCTCGCCAGCGATGAGGAGGCGGATCGTGAGCTGCACAAGCAGTACATCGCGGACAAGCGCCTGTCCGACGGGTACTCGCACCTTGCCCGCTGGTCCGGCCGCTACCCGCTGGCCGCGCGCGGCAAGCTGAACACCTATCCGCTCTTTGCCGAGGCGGCGTCACACGGAATCGGTCAGCGAGGGCGGTTCGGGCTCGTCTTGCAAACGGGCATTGCTACCGATGCTACGACGGCGCCGTTCTTTTCTGACCTGGTCCGCTCGAAGCGGCTCGTCTCGTTCCTGGATTTCAAGAACGAGGCGTTCGTTCTCAGCCGGGACGTTGACCACCGCGTCCGGTTCTCGTTGCTGACCGTCACCGGCCGGGGGGAGCAGGTGGGTGAGGCGTCTTTCGCGTTCGGCACCCAGTACATGGATGACCTCCCGGAGCGCCGGTTTGCCATGCCCGTTTACGAGATTCTGCTGGTAAACCCCAATACTGGCAACCTCCCAGTGTTCGAGTCGCGGCGCGATGCGGAGATCACGTTTCGTATTTATCGACGTGTTCCGATCCTCTTGAAGGAGGCGGACGATGATGGTCGAGGCGAGATCAATACGTGGCAACTGAGGTTTCGCCAGGGATTGTTTAATAGTGCATCAGACTCCAAGCTGTTCAAGCGTAGGGAGGAACTGGAGGGCGGGGGATGGGTGCTGAAGGGAAACGTCTTTACTCACCCATCCGATGGCAGCAAGTACCTCCCGTTGTACGAGGCGAAAATGCTCCACCACTTCGACCATCGCTTGGGTACGTACGAGGGCCAGACGCAAGCCCAGGCCAACATGGGGACGCTGCCCCGGGTCACGCCAGACCAGCATGATGACCCGGACTTCGCGCCGATGCCTCGGTACTGGGCGCCAGATTTCGATGTGGATTCAGGGAAGCGGGACAAGAAGGGGAACCGAGTTATGTGGCCTGGGGTGGCCACGCGGCTGGCTGACAAGGAGTGGCACAAAGACTGGCTTATGGCCTGGCGGGACATTTGCCGTAGCTCGGATCGCCGCACCATGATCAACACGGCGCTCCGCCGCACGGCAGTTCCCGACGGCGCGCTACTGATGCTACCTCTTGCTGGTAACCCCGCGTTGCTTCAGGCTGCGCTGTCGTCTTACGTACTCGACTTCGTGGCCCGCCAGAAGTTCAGCGGTACTCACTTGAAATTCTTCACCGCCTACCAGCTTCCCGTGCCCGCACCCGAATCGGGCGATGAGCCGTTTTCATGGAGCGGTAGGGTATCTGTTGCTGAGTGGGTGGCCGCCAGAGTTGCTGAACTGTCCTATACCGCAAATGATCTGAAGTCCTTCGCCGCTTCAATCGGCATCGACGGACGTCCGTTCCGCTGGAACGAAGCCCGCCGGGCGCTACTTCGCGCGGAGCTGGATGCGGCGTTCTTCCACCTGTATGGCTTGAGCCGTGCTGACGCGGATTACGTGATGGATACCTTTTCGCGACTCAGAAGCGATGAAGTGGCAGCCCACGGCACCTACCGCACCAAGGGCCTCATCCTCGACATCTACGACCGCATGGCGGAGGCTCGCGAGACCGGCCGCGCGTACCAGACCGTGCTGGATCCACCGCCGGGTCAGGGCCCCCGCCACGAGGGCTGAACCAGGAAGTCGCAGGCGGAGTCGGTCAGTCGGACGGACTCCCCACTGCCTCGGCGACGAACTCGGCCCACGCTGCAGGCGTGAACACGAGCTGCGGGCCGCCGCGGTCCTTGGAGTCCCGCACGTGGACGGCGGTGGAGGTGGTGGCTACCTCGACGCATTCGCCGCCCTCCCCGCTGCTGTACGAGCTCTTGAACCACCGGAGCTGTACGGGCTGTTCGGTTCTCATTGATCTCCCAGCAACTTCTCGATCAAGGCCAGGGACTCGCTTGGGGTGAGGGCCTGCGCCCGGATGCTGCCGTAGCGCGAGGCCAGCATACGGACCTCCTCCGGGTCCGTCACGAGGCGGCTGATGTTCTGGACCTCCACGTACGCAAGCTGTGACTTCCCCGGGGGAGTGAGCAAGGTGAACGGGCCGCCCAGACTTGGATGGTCCGTACGTTCCGTGGGCATCACCTGGAACTCCACATTGCGCAGCGGTGCCACCGTGAGCAGCCGACGCAACTGCTCACGATGAACGGTTGCCGATCCCGTTGGCCGTTGGAGCACCGACTCCTCGACGGTGAACGAGACGAGAGGCGGGGGCCATCGGGTCAGGATCTGCTGCCGAGCCATCCGCGCGGTCGCCCGTTGATCAATGGTCTCTTCGTCGAGCAACGGTCGCCGACTGGTGAAGACCGCACGCGCGTGCCCTTCGGTCTGCAGCAGTCCCGGCAGGGACAGTGACGCGTAGTAGTGAAGCTCGACCGCCGTCGCCTCCAGCTCCGCATAGTCCCGGAACCACTCCGGATGCCGCACCCGCCGCCGCGCCTTCGCCCGCTCCACATCCTCGCCGAGCAGGGCCAGAAGCCCACCGCACCCGAGCAGCTCGTCCACCGTCACCAGAAAATCCGGCTGTGGCGTCCGCCGTCCCCGCTCGATCGACGAGATCTGTTCCTCGCTGTAGCCGACCGCCTGTCCGAGCTCCCGCCGGCTCATGCCGGCCCGTTCCCGCGCAGCCTTGACCATGCGGCCGATGGCTCGGAACAGGTCCGCGACCTCCTCCGAGCCCGCCGGGTCCCCGGCGCCCGTGCTGCCCCGTACCGCCGCCATCGCGTACCACCCGTCCGTCCCCGGCCCGCCCCGGCCGGATCGCCGTACCGTCCACCGATCGACCGCCAGCCGAATCCTCTGCCTACCGAGTGGCCCTCGGCGCAGGTCACGGGCGGGCACCGGACAACTCCCGTACACGTCCGGCCGCCCACCGGACGACCGGCCCGCACCGCCGGACAGTCACTCTCCGTACTGTGTCGGGCACTCCCCACCGTAGATCAGGTACGTCACCCTCGGTGAGGTGAACCAGGAAACCGGGACCGTGAGTCCTCAACCAGGCACGTGTGCAGGTCAGGTGAGGCTCAGAACTCTCTTCGTCACCACACGGCGCGGCGCACACGAGGTCCGCCACGTCGCCGAGCGCTGGCTCGCGGCGCACCTCCCGCCGGACGACCCCGACGACCCCGGCGCCGACGGCCTCGCCGACAGGGCCGCCGTCCTCATCGCCGAGCTGACCGCGAACGCCGCCCTGCACGGCCGGGTGCGCGGTCGCCAGGCCCGCCTCGACGTCCGCCTGGACACAAGCGAACTGCGGATCGAGGTCACCGACGCCCGCGGTGACCGGTGGCCGGCACGGCAACGCCCGGACTGCGGCGGCGAGCGGGGACGCGGCCTGCTCCTCGTCGACGCTCTCGCCGGCGACTGGGGCGTACGCCCCTACCATCCCGGCGGCAAGACGGTGTGGGCCGTATGCCGCCGGTGAGGTGCGAGAGCCGGGTCAGAAACGGAAGCCGAACAGTCCGCCTTCGTCGTAGGCGTCGGTCAGGCGTGGCTCGATGATGTAGGGGGAGGGATTGAACCCGCCCAGACGGGCACGGTCCAGCTTGTCCGAGTTGAACGTCACGACATATTGGAGGTCCTCCTCTTCGGTGACCTCGGCCGCCAGCGCCAGGGCCTCGGTCACCTGGCGGTCGTCCACCCCGTCGAAGAGGTGACTGTCGTGGACCAGGAAGTCCGGCCCGCGGCCGTGGCGGTGGGCGATCACTGCGGCAGTGAGATCGAGACAGAAGATCACCATCTTGTTGATGCCGACGCTGCCCTGGCTGTCGACGTGAGCGGAGATCTCGAGGGTGTTGGTGCCGGCGCTGATGGTGAGGTAAGCCTGTCGGTCCTGCCCGTAGAGTCGGCGGGCGAAGCGAGCGAAGAGCCAGGTGGCCTCCCGGGTCTGCTCACCGCGTTCCTCCAGGTCGAGCTCCAGCTCCTCCTGGAGTTCGACACGCTGTGCCGTGATCTCCCGCTGGCTGGCCTCCATGAACTGCGCTGTCTCATGCTGCTTGCGCAGTGCTTCGAGCGTCGCCTGCTTCTGGGCGAGCAACTGCTGGAGTGCCGTCAGGCCGTCGAGGGCGCCTCCGTCGCGCAGCGCGCTCAGTGTCTCGGTGAGCTCTTCACCGAGGCGGGCGCGCTCGTGTTCGCGCGCCGCGAGTCTGGCCTGCGTCTCCTCGATCTCGTCGGCGAGGTAGCGACGGCGGTTGCGGACGATGGAGGCGTGGAACCCGCGTACGTCCTCGAATGACCGGTGCACCCGGTCCGGAAGAAGGACACCCAGTTCCCGGTAGACGGCGTCCACGTATGCCGTGTCCGGGTCGTTCGCCTCGTGCACCGCGCGGCGCAGTTCCGTCAGGTTGCGGCGGTCGATGACGTCCTGCTCCGGCAGCGAGCGAACCCGCTTGTCCAACTCGTCTGCCCGTAGTTGGAGTTCCTCGTACGCCGGGAGCACGCGAAAGGCGGCGATCTGCTCGCTGAGTCGCTTCACGTCTCCCTCCGCGACGATGATCCTGCCGCGCAGGTCTGCCGTCGTACCGACGACCTGGTGCCAGGACGGGTCGTTCATCGCCGATCGCAGCTGCCTTCGGGTCGCCTCCCGCGCGGCGATGTCGCGGTAGCCGGCGGCGAGCCGCCAGTCCAGGCCGAGGAGATAGGCGAGGTTGGCTGCGGCCTCGGCGGTGGGCTGCTGTGGATAGGTACGCACGGGGTCGTTGAAGGCGTGCGAGCCCACGCGGCGTACGAGAAGCGACAGCAGGGCGCGCCCCGAGATGCCGGGGTGATCGGCGGGTAACCGGAAGAGGTCTGCCTCGATGCGTGTTCTCCACTCCGCCACCGGCATCTCAGGGGTGTGGCTGATCTCGAAGAGCCCTCCGGCCTCACCCTCGGTGCCACGCGGGGCATCGGTCAGGATGATGCCTTGCTGGGCGCCGCGCCTGCTCACCCGTACCGGCTCCTCGCGCCCGGGCCAGTCCAACGTCAGCGTGAAGAAGGTGTGCCGAAGCCGGGTGCGGGCGGGCAGGCTGCCCTTGCCGGCCTGGGCGCCCAGGGCGAAGTGCAGCAGCTCCACCAGGCTGGACTTGCCGGTGCCGTTGCGGCTGTCCGTTTTCGTCGCTTCGGGGTGCGCCTCGGCGACCAGAAGGTTGAGGCCGCGCCGGAACTCGACCGTACGGAACCGGGGATTGTCAGCGCTCAGACGACGCAGCATCGTCCCTCCTTGTGGTCGGCGAATCGGCTCGCCTCCGAGTCAGCAGCTCGTCGCGGAATTCGATCACATCGAGGGCATACAGCAGATCGAGCCCGAGGACGAACCACTGGAAGGAGACCGGCGAGTGGTGGCCGAGGCGGACACGTTCGGCGCGGAACCTCGACCAGGTCTGGGTGACGGTCAGCGGCATGTCGAGGACTCGCAGGATCTGCGCACCGACGGCCAGCAGAGAGCGGTCAGGGGAGATGCCCTTGGTCGGGGTGATCATGCGGCGCTCCGGCCTGCCACGCCCGGGGCCCAGCCGTCGGGCGGCACGTCGAAGATGTCGCAGCGTTGGAAGAAGTGGGCGATGACGATCCAGGCGCAGTACATCGAGTTCAGGCTTGGCGCGGCGTTCCCGAGGATGTACTCCTGCAACGCGGCCCACAGCTTGTCCTGGTCCCCGGTGTCGGCCCGGACCTGGTCGTAGTACACCCGGAAGCCCTGGGCGACCCGGTCTGCCTCGTCCGGTGCGCCGAGCCCGGCGTAGTACCCCTCGACGAGGTGGCTGTGTCCGATCCCCTGGATCAGCGCGCCTCGGACATCACCGGACAGGCCGTTCCACTCGATCTTGTACTTGTTGACCTCGGGAAGGGCGGCGAGCGGTTCCGACGTGCACCGCTGCTCTCCGAGCCGGGCAAGCAGCGCCTCCAGATCGGTGAGCCCGATGCCGTACGTCTTGTCCTGGACCGGCAGTTCACGCCCAAGCAGTTCCTCCGTGGCGATCCTGTCGAGCCGCATGACGTCGTTCCACAATCGGTGCCAGCCGTAGTGCTCCACCCGGCGCGGTCGCAGCTTCTCCTGAGCCTCGGACATCATCACGCTCAACTCCGGGTGCACGCCTTTGAGATCGTTGACCGCGAAGCGAAACGTGTCGAAGGCGCCGGGCCGCTTGGCGAGCGCCTTCTCCAGGTCGGAGCCGAACTTGCGCTTGACCCGGCCGATGTCGTCGGTCTGGGGCGAGTAGCACGCCCAGAGCACCCGGTCCCACAGAAGGAGCCCGTCGGCTCCCATATCGCCGAGATTTCCGTGGGTGCGCACGGGCACGAAGTCGGGGTGCCGCAGGCTCAGCAGGTGGTGGATAAGCTGCTCAAAGCTCTCTCCTGGCATGTCGGTGAGCTGCTGGCGCAGGGTGAGCTGCGCGAGCATGCGCTGAGTGAAGTCCACGTGGTCGATCCTGTCGAAGTGGTCAAGCTCTGCCGCGAAGAGTGCTCAAGGAAGTGCCGTCGTCCGTGTGCCAGGCGTCCCAACCATTGGCTTTGGCCCCGGTCGCTGCCTCACATGCGCCGGACGGTGATGCGCAGACCCTGCCGTCCTCCAGGCGGAGGCTTCCCTCGGCGGTGACGTGTGCGCGGTGCTCCTGGCCAAGGTTGCGGCGGCGCCAGTTCAGCCGCTGTCCCGGCTGCAGCAGTCCTGCGGTTAGCAACTTGGCGAGCGCGCCCGGCTGGACCGTGGCCTCATCCAGGGCGAGCAAACGCCGCAGCACGCTGTTGGGTGTGTCGATCAGCGGCTTGGCCTCGCGCTGCAGGCGCGCGAAGACCTCGGCGTCAACCGTGATGTGGTGCTCGGGCATCGCGCCCCTTTCTTCGGATAGTTTTTTCTCTCGATGAGGTATCGAGAAAAAAAAGTAGCCGACTCTGCAGTTCGCCGTCAACCCGATTCGCGCGAGCCCTGCTATTGATTGCGTGGCGGACGATTGTAAACTCAGTCAACGATTGTTTACTGGTTCAAGGGGAGAGGCGACGGGGTGCCACAGATCGCGATCACCAACACTTTCTGGGAGGGTGTGGACCGGCTCGACAAGCCGTCCCGCGCCCGCGTCCACAAGGCGATGGGGAAGTTCCAGCAGCTGACGGTCCACCAACTGCATGCGGACAAGGGCCTGCACCTGGAATCCGTGGTCGGCTCCCGCGACCCGCGCATGCGCACCATCCGGGTCGACGACGGGCAGCGCATCGTGCTGCTCGCGCCCGACGACGGCAGTGACGTGTTCGTCTTCGTCCATGTCGTCTCCCACGACAAGGCGTACACCTGGGCCAAGCGGCGGCTGTACTCCGTCAACGCGGTGACCCGCTGTCTCGAAGTGCGTGATCTCACCGCCATGGAGCAGGTCACACCCCTCTTCGCCCAGGAGGCCGTGCCAGCGCCGAAGCTCCTCTTCGCCCGTTGGTCGGACACCGTGCTGCGGCATCTCGGTGTCGACGACGTCACGCTGCGCGCCGCTCGCGTCATCACGGGCAAGGCACAGTTGGAGGCTTTCGGGTCGCTTGTGCCTGAGGACCAGTTCGAGGCGCTGTGGCTGCTCGCGGAGGGGTTCGACCCCGAGGACATCTACCGCGACCTCGTCGCGGCGCGGCAGGCGGTCGCCGTCGACGAATCCGAGGAGGGCCGGGGCGAGTTGGCCGCCGCCGTCAGCCGTACACGCAGCCGGATCGCCCTCGTCACCGGGCCCGAGGAGCTCGCCGACATCCTCGCCCGGCCCTTCGACGCGTGGCGGATCTTCCTGCATCCCACCCAGCGGCGGGTGGCCTACCGGCCCGCATACGCGGGGCCCGCGCAGATCACCGGCGGGCCCGGCACCGGCAAGACCGTGGTCGCCCTGCACCGGGTCAAGCATCTACTCGGGCGCTCGCCCGACACGCGCGTCCTGCTCACCACGTACACCGGCGCGCTCGCCCGCTCGCTGCGCTCCGGGCTCGCTCTGCTCCTCGACCACGACCAGACGCTCGCCGACCGGGTCACCGTCACCACGGTCGACGCCACCGCCCACCGCATCGTGCGGGAGCTGCACGGGAACCCGGGGGACGTCCTCGGTGACAAGGACGAGCGGCGGCGCTGGCAGCGCCTGGCCCGCACGCTCGAACTGCCGTGGAACGAGGCTTTCCTGGCCCAGGAGTACCGGCATGTGCTGCTCGCCCAGGACCTGCGCACGCGTGAGGAGTACGAGAAGTGCCTTCGGCGCGGGCGCGGCAGCAGGCTGGCGGCCGGGCAGCGCCCGCGGCTATGGGAGGCGATGACACAGTTCGAGGAGGAACTCGCCCGTGACCGCGCCTGCACCTGGCTACAGCTGTGCGCCAGGGCCGCCCGGCTGCTGCGGGACAGGCCGGGCGAGGGACCCGGTTACGACCACGTGGTCGTGGACGAGGCCCAGGACCTGCACCCCGCCCAGTGGCGGCTGCTGCGGGCCCTGGTGCCCGAGGGGCCCGACGATCTGTTCCTCACCGGCGACCCGCACCAGCGGATCTACGACTCCCGGGTCTCGCTGCGCTCCCTCGGCGTCTCCGTCGCGGGGCGTGGCGCGCGGCTGCGCCTCAATTACCGCTCCACGGAGGAGATCCTGCGCTGGTCGCGGGCGTTGCTGGACGGGGAGCCGGTGGCGGACCTGACCGGTGACGCGCCGGATTCGCTCTCCGGCTACCGGTCCCTGCTGCACGGCGAGCGTCCTGTGTGCGAGGGGCACGGGTCGGAGGTGGCCGAGGCGGACGCCGTCGTGCGCAGGGTGGCCGCGTGGGTGGCGGCCGGGGTCGCGCCGTCCGAGATCGCGGTCTGTGCCCGGTTCCACACGCAGACGGCCCGGATAGGCGACCGGCTCGCCCGGGCCGGGCTGCCGGTGGTGCGGGTCAAGGACGGGGAGTCCGACGACGCGGCCGGGGTGCGGGTGTCGAGCCTGCACAGCCTGAAGGGTCTTGAGTTCCGCTGCGTGGCCGTGGCCGGGGTGACCGTGTCGGCGTTCCCGTTCCTGCCGGCGGTGACGCCGGCGGAGGTCGATCCGCTGCAGAACGCGACGGACCTCGCGGCCGAACGGTGCCTGTTGTTCGTGGCGAGCACCCGGGCGAGAGAGGCGCTGTACATGTCGTACAGCGGGCGGCCGAGCAGCTTCCTCGACGGAGTGAGGTAGCAGGAAGGCGCCGCAACCGTGTGCGGTCAGTCTGTGAGCAAAGTCAATGAAATTTCATCCGGCGTAGTAATCTGCCCGACGCGCGGGAGGGAGAACATGGCCGGATCACGCGCCTATGGGTGAGGGAAACCCCGCCTTCACTGAGAAACACCCAGGGAGATCAGATGACCACGCCCCGTGCCGTACCCGTGTCACTGGCGGAAATCGCCCGCCTCGCGGGCGTCGGGCGGGCCGCCGTCAGCAACTGGCGGCGGCGTCATCCGTCGTTCCCCGCCCGGATCGCCGGCACGGACGTCAACCCCCAGTTCTCCCTGACCGACATCGAGAACTGGCTGCGCGAGAACAAGAAGCTCAAGAAGTCCGACGAGCGTGAATGGCTCTGGCCCCGGTTCGAGGCACTCGGCGGACGCGACGAGACGGGGGCGGCGGTCGCGGAAGTGGGCAGGAGGCTCGCCCGTCGGCACACGGTAGGCGAGTCCGTGTTCCCCGAAGAGGTGGCGGCGCTGATCGAGCGGGCCGTAGACCTCGGGTGGCACGAAGGACGCTCGGAGACCTTCGCCTTTCTGCTGCGGCGCTGGCTGGACGTCCATGTACGGCAGATCGCCACGACCCCCGAGCCGCTGGCCGCGCTCATGGCGGAGCTCGCCACCCGCGTCGCGGCCGTCGGTGGCGGCGTCACGGTGATGGACCCGGCCTGCGGCACCGGCCACCTCCTGATGGCCGCGGCCGAGGCGGTCGAGGGGGCAGGCGGTGGGGCGCCGACCCTGCTGGGCGTTGACCGTGATTCCGTACTCGCGGCACTCGCCGAAGCCCGCCTGAGCCTCGCCGAGGACACATCGGAGACAGAGTCCGCGCGCATCGACGTACGGGAAGGGGACTCTCTGCGCGACGACCCGTTCGCCGACGTCCCCGCCGACATCGTCCTGTGCAACCCGCCGTTCAACGAACGGGACTGGGGGTACGAGGAGCTGGCCACGGACGCCCGCTGGAGCCACGGGCTGCCGCCGCGTACCGAACCCGAACTCGCGTGGGTCCAGCACTGCCTGGCCGGGCTGCGGCCCGGCGGCGCGGCCGTGCTGCTGCTGCCCCCGGCCGTCGCGGCGCGGAAAGCGGGCCGGCGCATCCGCGGATCGCTGCTGCGCACCGGACAGCTGAAGGCCGTCGTCGCGCTGCCGCCGGGATGCGCCGCGCCGCACAGCGTCTCTCTGCACCTGTGGGTGCTGCGTGCCCCCGTACCGGGCGAGGAGTCACGCGCGGGAGGCCACCTACTCGTGGCCGACGGCGTGTCCCGCTTTCCCCGGGACCCGGGCCGCGAGTGGGCTCCGGACTGGACGGCGATCGGCGACTTCGTGCGCGAGGCCGTCGGGCCGACGGATCCGGCCCAGGTCTCTCCCTTCGTACGACGCGTACCCGTCATCGAGCTCCTCGACGACGAGGTCGACCTCACTCCGGGACGCCACATCACCCCGTCCCCGGCGGACACCGCGCCCCGACTGGCGGAATCCTGGTCGGAGTTCAAGGACCTCGCCGCCAGGGTGACCAAGTCGGCCCGGCTGCTCGCGTCGCTCGAACTGACCTCTTCCGCACGGGACTCGCCGGCGGCGACCACCGTCGCCGAGCTGGCGCGGGCGGGGGCGCTCACCCTGCGCGGCGGCCAGCAGCCACCGGAGGGGGCGGTCCATACCGGGCCGCCGTCCGCAGGGGACATTCCGCTCCTGACGGTTCCCGACCTTCTGACGGGCGGCGAACCAAGGGGAAGCCTCGCCGCCGACGACCCCGCGGTGCCCGAGGCCGTGATCGCCGAACCAGGAGACATCGTGGTGGTGGGGGTGGCGCGGGCGTTCTCCGCCTGGGTCCACGAAGGGCCGCCGACCGCCCTGGGCCCCCAGCTGCACGCTGTGCGGGTGCAGTCCGAGCAGCTCGACGCCTGGTTCCTGGCCGGTTCGCTGCGCGCCCCGGCCAACGTCCGGCAGGCCGGGACGCATACGACGAGCTCCTCCCGCATCGATGTCCGGCGCCTCCAGGTCCGCCAGGTGCCGCTCCGCGAGCAGCAGCGCTACGGTGCGGCGTTCCGCGAGCTCGCCGCCTTCGAACAGTTGGCGCGGCGCACCGCCGAACTCGGTGCGGACCTCGTCCACGACCTCGGCGACGAACTGGCGGCCGGGCGGCTCGCGGGCGGGGAGTAGCGCGCCCGAGGGGCCGGGGCTGTGCGGCGAGGTGAGGCGTGTCACGACGCCCCGCCGTGCGGTCAGGCCCCCGGCACGCCTTGGCCGTCCGCGTCCGCGAGCCGGGCCGAGAGCTGGCCGTCGACCTCGCGCCGCACGGACTCGACCTGTACGGCGAGCTCACGCGGTAGGCCCGCGGCCGTACGCCCCGCGGCGTCGACGGCGTCGATGGCGGCGTCCAGCTCACCGAAGGCGAGGCGGCATTCGGCCCGGCGCAGCCGGATCTCCGTACGCTCCGCCCGCTCGGCCGGGCCGTCGCCGTGCAGGAGGGCGTCGTCTATGCCCTGGTAGAGACGGGCGGCGGAGCCGAAGTCGCCGGCCAGCCGGAGCCCGTCCGCTGCTCCCCGCCACACGCGGCGCACCAGCGGGCGGCGTGCTCCCCACTCCCCGCGTGCCCGCTCCGCCAGTTCGCGCAGCCGGCCGGCCGCGTCCCCCGGTTCGCCGGCAGCGATCTCCGACTCGGCCCGGGTGCAGAGCAGTTCCACCTCACCGGCGTCCAGCCATTCCTCCTCGCCTGCCGCCGGGGGCGTGACAGCCGGCACCGCGGGCGTCCGGTGCGGGCGCGGAGCCCGGTCCGGGGGCCGGCGAAGCGGGGCGGTGGGGTCGGGGCGGGTGCGCGGCCGGGGCTCGGGGTCGCCGGGCCGGGGGCCGAGGGGGGCGAGGACGGCCAGGACCTCGTCGACGGGCGGACGCTGTCCGGGCTGCTTGGCGAGCATGCGGACCACCAGGTCGTCGATCGCCTCGGGGATGCCCGCGGCGTACACACTCGGCGGCAGCGGCTCCTCGTAGAGATGCCTCTCGGTCAGACCGGAGTCCGCGCCGAGCGGGAACGGCGGGCGTCCGGTGAGCAGTTCGTAGAAGACGCAGCCGAAGCAGTACACGTCGGTACGCGCGGTGGGCTCGCGCTCCAGAAGCTGTTCGGGGGCCAGGTAGCCGCGGGTGCCCAGGGTGGAGCCGTGCGCCGTGTACCGGGTGGCGTCGGCCCGCAGCGGCTTGGCGATGCCGAAGTCGATGAGGACGACGGCCCCTTCGTCGTTGATCATGATGTTGGGGGGCTTGAGGTCCCGGTGCACGACGGGCAACGTGTGCGCGCAGGCCAGTGCCTCCGCCACCTGCACGGCGACGGCGATCGCCGTCATCGGCGGCAGCGGCGTGTGCTCGTCGAGGAAGGTCCGCAGGCTCACCCCGGTCACCAGGCGCATGGCGATGTACGGCACACCCCGGTGTGCTCCGCTGCCGTACAGCTCCGTGATGCCCGGGTGGTCGAGCGTGCCCAGAAGTGTGGCCTCACGCCGGAACCGGGCGTTCCTGACGGCGAGTTCGGCCGCCCTGTCCTCCGGGTCCAGGGCGTACAGGTCCTCGGAGTCGTGGCGCAGGAACTTCACCGCGACCTCACGGCCCGCGGGAGCCGCGCGGTCCGGGGCGACCTCGCGGGCGCGCCAGACATGGGCCATCCCGCCCTTGCCGAGTGATTCCGTCAGCTCGTAGCGTCCGTCGACCAGATCACCCGGGCCGGGCCTGTACATCTCCGCGTACGAATCCGCGTCCACGCCGCGCAGCTCCTTCGCCTTCCGCACCATTCAGCACACCAGCGTAGCGTGTATCGACACTCTTGCGAGAAATGCATGGACTCAGTTCACAGCTAGTGTCATGCTGGGATTGCGTTCGGGGCTTCGGGTGAGGGTCTGCGAGGCCCGCGGTCCTGGACGCCCTCCTGCCCACGCCGCCCTTCATGGGGGTCACCATGCAGAATCCACCGGGCGTCGCCGGAGACGACTGGCTGATCAAGGCGAGTCCCCGGATGGCCAGGCCCGACGCCCCGGCCTGCCCCGCGCACCGCCGCATGGCGATGCGGCCCCAGCTCCTGGCCGAACCGGCTGTGCCGTTCCTGCCCACGGTGTACGAGGAATTCGGGTTCGGTCCGCTCTTCACGGCGCTCGACCTCGTGGAGCACCGCGGCTGGTCCGTCGCGCGGGTGCACGCGGAACTGCGCGGCACCCGCGGGCCGTTCCGGGGCAGGGGTGCCCCGGTCCACCCCGCCCACCTCGCGTGGACCGCGCACGCCCTGGAGCAGTACGTCGCGGCCCGTGCCCGGGAGCAGGCAGCCGCCCAGGAGTCGGGGCTGCCGCCCACCCTGGCGGTCACCCACCCGTGGACGTGGCGCACGCGCCGCACGGACGCACCTGACGTGCGCGGCGCCCGGCAGTACGAGCACACTCTGTGGGGCCGCATGTACGCGTCCGCCGACGGGACGGTACGTGACCTGTGGCTGCCCTCGCTGAGCCGGGCCAAGACCAGTCGCCCCGAGGCCGAACTCGGAGCCGTGGCACAGGTGATGGCGTACGGGGCGCCCACGCCCCGGCGCAGGGCGCGCGACGAACCCCCGGCCGCGGCGGCCGGCACCACCCGCCCGCCGTCCCTGGTGCGCGTCTTCGACGTGGGATGCGCCGACGGCTCGGTGGAACCGCTGCTCGGCACGGCACCACGGTTCGGCGAAGGGCCCGTCGAGGCGAGGAAGCGGTTCGAGGGCCATGCCGTGCCGGCCTTCCTCGCCGCCGCGACCGGGACCGGCACCCGGCCCGGCGAGAGCTGCGTCGACTGCAAGGCCATCACCGGCTGTACGGACCTGAAGCGCACCCCGGGCCTGTGGGGAGGACGGCCCCCGTCCGCCGCACGCAAACGCCGCTCCCTCTCCGCCTGGGACCTGCGGCTGCACGAAGAATGCCCCGCCCAGTACCACCTGGTGCGGCGTCTGCACCTCAACGATCTGTCCACCGAGAACGAGGGCGCGCGGCGCGGCCGGGCTGTCGACTCCTGGCTGGACGCGCGACACGGCGAGCGGCCGGTGCGCGGCTGCCGGGACCGAGCGGTCCCCGACCCGGCCGCGCTGCGGTCCGGGACCGGCCTGGACGAGACGTCCGCGCGTGAAGCCGCCGGAATGCTGGCCGAGCACCGGCTGCTGTGCCCGCTCAACGGACTCGGCTCCGACGAGCGCGTACTCGTCCAGCACCGGGTGACGGCCTATGTGCCGGAACTCGACGTCGTCGTCCTCGCCGTACCCGATCTGGTGTACACCCACCGCGGCCGGTGGATCTGGCGCGAGACGAAGACGTCCGCCCGCCCGCTGTGGGAGCGAAAGCCGCTGCTCCGCACGTACCCGCAACTAGCCCTCGGCGTCCTGCTGTTCCACGCGGGGGCGCTGGGTGACGACCCGCGCCGCTCCTGGGTCGAGCTGGAGCATCTGCGCGAGAGCCGCGGAGAGAGCAGGCTCGAAAGCGTCGACCCCGGCCGCTCCGAGGTCGTGGACGAAGCCCGGGACGTCATCGCCGGCCTCGCCCAGCCGCTCCTGGGCGACACCACGTACGAACCGAGGACCGGACACCACTGTCACGGCTGCCGGGCGCGGGCCTGGTGCCGGCCCGGCACCGCCTACGTCACCGACCATCCCCTGCCGCCGAGCCCCGGCGCGCCCTCGCACGCCGACGGCCCGGAGCCGAGCGTCCCACCGCATTCGCGAGGAGATCTTCCGGCCCATGACTGACCAACAGCCCTTACCCGACTGGCTGTTCAACCCGGACGTCGTCCTGCTGAGGGACGTCGCCACCGCGGTCCTGCAGCTGGCGGCCGTCGGCGACCTCGACGCCTTCACCCTGCCCTACCCGCCCAGTGCGCAGCGTGCCCTGGACGCACTGGTCCTCCAGTGCCTGCGCAACGGGGCCTCGCCCCCGGCCGGCGTACCCGAGATGATGCGCTGGGCCCGCGCCCGGCCGCTCAGCAGTTGGCCACTCGACCAGCTGCCCCCGGACCTGTTCGACGCCGCGGACCGGCTGATCGACGAGGGCTCGGGGGAACCCGCACAGCTCTGCCACGAACTCGCCGTACGCGGATACGGCGACAGCACCGGGCGCCAGTACGACCGTCTGGTCATCCACGAGGCACTGCGAGCCTGCCGCGCGATGTCGTCGCCCGAGTCCTACACGGCCTTCCGCCGCCTCCTGGTCACCCGGCCCGTCCTCACCGAGGAGGAATGGGCCGAGATCAGCTGTGACCTCTTCCTCGACCCGGTCAGGTTCCTCGTCGAGGAGGTCTACGCTCCCGTCCCCGCCGGGTTCCGGCGGGACGGCTCCTATCTGTGCTGCCACCGCTGTCTGACCCTGCTGCACCCGGTGTCCGATTCCGGCTGGTGGTGCGAGCGGGACCAGTGCCGGCATCGGGGTCCCGCGCCGCACGGCCGGGAACTCGTGGCGGCAGAGGTGGGGGAGCTGCGCCAACTGCGCAAACCGCTGCGGCTGTTCGTCACCGGGCCGGGACGGGCGGAGACCTCCCTGGAGGTCGAACTGCGGGTGCTGGGGCTCACCGTCCAGATGTGGCCCAACTTCGACTCGTACGACGTGCGCGTGACGTTCCCCGACGGCCATGTGTGGGCCGTGGACGTCAAGGACTGGGCCCATCCCGCCTTTCTCGGCCGCAGCGCGACCGCGGTACGCGCCGAACCCCCCTACGACGAGGCGTGCTGGGTCGTCCCGGAGTTCAGGGTCCGCGCACGCCGTGACTACCTCGACAGCTACGCCCGGGAGCGGGGCGCTCAGGCCGGTGGCCTGCGGCTGCTGACGGACAGACAGCTGGTGCGGGCCGCGCGGCTGCGGCTGTCGGGTGACCGCGGGCCGGACGCCTTCATCGGCCCGCTTCCCACCGGAACGGGCCGACCGTCCCGCTCCGGCCGACGGGCCACCGGGAACCACCCAGCGGACAGTGTGACGCCGGCCGAGGACGCCGGGCAGGACGGAGTGGACGATGCGTGACCGCAGCAGCTGGTACGAGCCGGTCGTGGCCGCGTTGGGGCCCTGGCCGGAAGAGCACGCCAGGACCCGGCCCGCCCTGCTGTGCCGGGTCGAGCTGGCCCTGCGGCTGATGGAGACCGTGGCGCCCGGCCACGCCGCCGACGGAGCGTGGACGCTCCTGGGCGGCTACGGTCCCGCCTTCGCCCGCGCCGCGAAGCTGTCCGTCGGTGAGGCGGAACAGGCCGCGCTCGCCGCGGCCCGGCACCTGCTCTGGCCGATGCGCCGCGGACGCATGTGGCGCCAGTCCCTGGACGCCTACCTGCAACTGCCGGAACGGCTGCGTGCGTACCGTGTCCCGGCGGCGGGGGAACCGGCGTACCGGCTTCCCCTCGTGGTCGCCGCCGACCGCTTCGCCGCGTACGACGACGCGCTCGCGCACCTGCCCGGCTTCACGGTCAAGCCGCTGGAGCAGGCGCCGGCTGGCGAGCACCGCTTCATGGACCGCCACCACCGGCGCACCTCCGTCACCGTACCTGCCGACCTGGTACGAGACCCGCACCCCGGCCACCCCCTCACCACCGAACGCCCGGCCGCATCGGGCCCGCTGGACGTACCCCTGACCGAACTCGCCGATGCGGCCCGGTGGATGGACGAAGAGGAGCGGCGCCGCGGCCGAAAGGCGGGCAACTGGGCCCAGCGCCTGCGTGACCTCGACCTCGACACCCGCACCCCGGACGGGACCGCCTTCGCACCGGCGTCCAGGCTGCCGCTCGATCGGCTCACCCACCTCGTCGGCATGGTCGGCGCCGGCAAGTCGACCCTGATGACCCTGCTCGCCGTCTGGGCGCACCGCAACGGCCTGCGCACCACACTCGTCGTGGGTGACGTGGCCGAACAGCTCGCCCTGACCGAACTCTTCCGCGGTCTCGGCCTGAACGCCGCCCTGATCCAGGGCGGCACCACGCGGCCCCAGCACACTCAGCGGCTGCACCGCAGGCTCGCCGCGCGCGGAGCGCACTCGCTCCTCGCCCACACCGACGCCGCGTTCAGGCACCTCAGCACCGCCTGCCCACTGGACGGGCTGCGCGCACTCGACACCTCGGAGCCACTGCGCTACAACGACGCACCGTGCGGCGGCCTGCACCCGGTGCGCCGGGAGAGGACCGCCGAACCCCGCGACGCCGCCGACGAGCTGGCGGCCGAACACGCCGTACGCGAACTCGAACGCGCCCGTGGGGCCGCCGGGAGGCAGACTCACGAGGAGGACAGCGACGAAGAGGAGGAGTGGGGCACCCCGCACGGCTGCCCGCTGTGGAGCGCCTGCCCCCGCCACTCCGCCGCACGTGAGCTGGTGGACGCGTTGATCTGGGTGGCGAACCCCGCCAGCCTTGTCCAGACGGCCGTACCGCGCCAGCTCAACGCCGAGCGCCTGCGCTATCTCGAACTCGCGTGTCTGCGCAGCGACATCGTGGTCGTTGACGAGGCAGACCGCGTCCAGATGCAGCTGGACCAGATGTTCGCGCCGTCGGCCACTCTCGTCTCCACCGGTGTATCCGAATCCTGGCTCGACCAGCTGCAGACCCATGAGATCGCCGAACTCGCCCGGCAGGGACGGCTGCAGCTCTCCGACCAGGACGTGGAACGGTGGTCCGCCGCCCTGGACATCGTCGGTTCGGCGGCGGACCGGCTGTACGCCATGCTCATCGACGACGAAGGGCTGCGGACCTGGGCGCAGATCGACTACTTCAGCGCATGGACCCTCCAGGAGAAGCTGCTGAACGCCTGGTATCCGCTGACGTCCGGCCGGTCCGTCCGGCGACCGGACGGAGCTGAGGCGGCGGACGTCGAGGACGAGAACGCGCTGTACGAGGACGAGGACGCGAGCGGCGGCGAGGACGAGCCGAGGGGGCGCGGCGCCCCCGAGCCGGAAGTGCCCTGGGCGCACCGCCGTGGTGAGATCACCGGGCTCTTCGATACGTTCCGGGACGATCCGCTGGGCGGGCAGGGTCCCTACCTGACACCCGCCGACGAGCTCATCGCCCTCGCCCACGACGTCCTGCACACCCTCGACGAGAAGCGGACACGCCGGCGCGTCCGCGCCCTCCTCGACTCCTTCCTCGTCGGCGCGCCGGGTCCCCGGCAGCGTCCGCCGTCCACCGCCCGCCAGGACGGGGAGCCGGCGCGCGAGGAGGTGCCTCTCACCGAGGAGTGGCGCGAACTAAACGCGCGGCGACTGGAGTTCACCCTCGTGCTCGCTGCGCTGCACCAGCGCCTGGACCGGGTGACGTTCCTGTGGCCCCAGGCGGAGGCGGCGCTGCGGCTCGACGCGGCGAGCCACGAGCTGACCCGCCGACCGCCCCTCGACTACGCGCCACTCGTGCCCGAAGCGCCCATGGGCAACGTCCTCGGCTTCCAGTACCTCATCGACGAACGTGCCGCCGCCCATGACAAGGACGGCCGTCGCACCGGAACCCTGCGCTTCTTCCGCTGCGCGGGCGTGGGCCGCGAACTGCTCCTCGGCCTCCACCGACTGGGCGCCGATCCCGGTCGGGACAAGGCCGGACCGCACGTTCTGCTGATGTCGGGCACCAGCTGGGCCGGCACGTCCACCCGCGCCCACGTCCTCGCTCCCGTCCGGGCGGTGCTCAAACCGCAGCGCAAGGCGTTGCGGTCCATCCGGGACACCGTGTTCCGCACCGAGTTCGTCCACGACGGGGCAGGACAGCCGATCCGCCTCTCCGGACAGCACCCCGACAAACGCGAGGACGTCCTGCGCCTGATGATCGACCGGCTCGCCCGTCCCCGCAGGGACGGAACCACCTCCCCGCTGCAGGGCGAACTCGCCCAGATCCCCGACGAGCGGCGCAGGCGTGCTCTGCTTCTGGTGGGCAGCTACGCGGAGGCCGGGGTGGCCGCCGCGGCCCTGGACGAGATCCCGCGCTGGCGCGGCCGGGTACGGGTCCTGGCCGCCGACGACGCGGAACTGGAAACCGCGGTCGACGGCGCGGCGCCGGCGGGCAGCCGGACACGGAGCACAGCGGCGGTGCGCCGCGGGGACCTCGCCTCCTTCGCCGAGGACGCGGACGCCGAACTGCTCGTCGCCCCTCTGCTCGCCGTCGAGCGGGGGCACAACATTCTCACCACCCCCCGGCGCCCCGGCGAGGAGCGGGTGGCGGCGTTCGGGACTGTGTTCTTCCTGGTCCGGCCACACCCTCGCCCCGATGACCTGTCCCTTGCGGTGTTCGCCATCAACGACTGGGCGAGCCGCTTCGTACGTGGTCAGCTGTCCAGCCCGGACGGAACGTTCGGTGAGCTGGTGAGGGCGGCCGAGGATCTCGACGCGGCGGGCGGCGCCTTCCGGACCGTCGCCCGCCGCGTATGGCGGCACGTGTTGTCCCGCCCCTATATCTACTCCGCTCTCCCCGACGACGAGAAGGAGTCCTTCGTCTGGGACCAGCTTGTCACCATCTGGCAGGTCATCGGCCGTCTCGTCCGCGGTGGCGTACCGGCCCGCGTCGTGTTCGTCGACGCCGCCTTCGCACCCCGGCTGGCGGCGGCGCAGGCTCCTGCCGCCAACGGGAGCGGGCTGTCCCGCACCGGCGACCCGGGACTGCTGGTCCGCCTTCGGGACGTCCTCGCCCCCTACTTCGACGAAACCGGAGCCCGGAACGGCACCGGGAGTACCCGGGGTACCGATCCCGACCCGGCCGACAGCGAACTCGTCAAGCTGCTCTACCGGCCACTGTACGAGGCGCTGCGCGGCCTGAGCGCTCCGCCCGAGCCAAGCGGCACCGACTGACACCCCCAGACCCCGCCACTTCCCACGTCGTCGAAGAGACGGCGCGCCACCGACCACGTACGACATGACAGGGAGAAACGGGCATGTACCAGCACATCCGTCGATCCGCGTACCACCTTGCCGAGGACGGCGAGCCCTGGACCGAGGACTTCCGCGCACTCGCGTTTCCCGAACACTGGCACGCTGACCTCCTCGAACTGCACAACCACGGGCGGGACGAGGAGAAGCGGCGGCTGACCCTGCCGACGCGCCGGTTCGACGGCGTCCTGCAGACCCTCGCCCCCGACGTGATCGTCCGCCCCCGGCCCCGCATCCCCGTCGAGCCGATGCCGGAGCACAGCCACCGGATCGCCGAGGACTTCTGGATGTACGTGCCCGCCTCGGCGTCCGATCCCCTCCCGGACCGCTCCCTCAGCCGGCTCCTGGACGCCTGGTTGCGCACACTCGGCCCCTACGGCGCGGGGCAGGACCCGGGGTTCCGATCGGCGCTGCTCGCGAGCAGCGCCGATCTCAAGAAAAACCTGCCCGCGTGGCAGCCGGTCACCGGCGTCGAACTGCTCGGCGCCCCCGTCACCGCCGGCGGCACCGCCGCCCCCGAATCCCGGCAGTTCCAGCTCGCCACCGACGCGTTGGCCCGCCGCATCCTGTCCCTCGACCCCTACCCCTTCGAAGGCGGCGAGCTGCGCTTTCGCGCGGTACCTCGCGGGCCTCGCGACCAGGGCGCCGAAATCATGTCGCAGCCCCTGTGCCGACCGGTCAAGCGCAAGGAGTGGTGGTTCTCCGTCGTACTCAACATCTCCTTGCACACCGCGCCGTTCGACCGACGGCCGCGCCTCCAGCTGCACTGGGGCGTACGCCGATGGGCGACGCATCCGCGGGCCGCCAGCAAACGCCTCAACCTGCCCTACCGGGAGGCCACCACGGTCTACTTGCGGCCCACCATCCCCTGGCTGCCCGGAGCACCGGCCACCGAGCGCTACGCACTCGCCCGGTTGCGCCGAGACCGGGCGGCCGACGCCTTCACCTGGTCGGAGAACGACACCGCCGGCATCCTGCGCGGGCTGAGCCTCACCGGCAACTTCCCCGACCCGGAGCAACTCCTCACCGAACCGGGCTCATGGATCGGCGAGGGCCGGGGCGTCCGCGCCGCCGTGGTGCACAGCACCAGGATGGGGAAGCACGAGATTGGCACCGGCTTCATGCCCAACCAGCGCGCCCAGCTGACCGAATGGGCCGAACAGGCCCTTCCGGACATGGTGGTGCGGGTACCCGATCTGAGGCGGGGACGCGGTAAGGGCATCGGCGCACCGGAGAACCGGCGACCCAAACCGAGGACCGACGAGGCCAAGAAGACCGAGCTGCTGCGCGAAACCCGGGCGCGCAGGGCGAACCTGGGGGCACAGGTGCGGATCTCCGGCGGGCGCCCGCACCGCAGCGGCCCGCCGCTAGTGGAGGTCCGGTTGCTGTGGCAGTCACCGGAGGTGCGGAAGGAGGCGGTGGCCCAGTTCGCCCGCGTCCTGGGCCTGGACGGGGACGGTGGCGCCTCCGCCGCCGCGGTCACAGACCGGGACTTCGACGAAGCCAGGCCCGGAGCCCCCGTCGTTCTCGAATGGCGGACGGAGGAACTCACCCTGCGGCTGCGCTGCCTGCCCCTGACCGACGGACTCGGCGACCGGTTGGTGCCCGACCCGGCCGTCAGCCCGAAGGGTGCGGCCCTGGCGACGGCCATCGGCGAGCGCCGCCGCGCCCTGCGCTCATGGCTGCGCGCGGACGGCGCCGACCCCGGCCACCCGGAACTCGCCCTGGTGGAGATTGCCCACCGCAGCACCTTCCGTCCCTCGACGGCCGACCCCAAGTTCGCCGTCCGCCTCGGCTGCGCCGACGCCGGGGTACTGACCCAGTTCGTCGTGACCCCGTCGACCGACCGGCAGATCGACAACGCGGACAGCATCGAGCACCGCGCCCACAGCGCCTGGCTCGACGGACTGCGCCAGCTCGGCGTTCGCGTACTGCCGCAGCACACGCTCGGCGACGACCTGCCCGAGGGACTTCAGTACGCCGCCGTCTGGATGGTGAAGCGCCGCAAGGACGGCCCGACCAGGCTGCCCAAGCACCTGCCGGTGGCCGTTCTGGCCACCCCGCTGCCGGACGCGGTGGGTCTGGCAGCCGTGCGCGGCTGGGACGACGCCGCAGGGGAGTGGGTGCCGTATCCGCGCTTCCTCCTCGGCCTGGTGAAGCAGGCCGAGATCGATCCCGAGGCATGCGCGGAGCCTGACCCGCAGGACGGCGGCCCGCATTCAAGTACCCCCCGTGTGACGGGCAAGCAGTGGCGCGCCAACCTCGCTCAGCAGCGCAGGGAGACCGCGGCATTCCTCCAGCGCCTCCTGCACTCGCTGCGCGGTCAGCCCACCGTGCTGATCGCCCACGCACAGAACAGCAGGCGGCACTGGCCATGGCTGCAGGACGGCCGCATTGAGCGGGATCTGATCCAGACGGGCCACGCCCCCGCGGGCCGGCTCGACGACGAACTCCGCCTTGTGCGCGTCCGCGGGTGCGGCGGGCGGGAGGCCGCGCAGTGGTGGGGCCTGGCTGAACCTGGCAAGCCGCAGGGACAGCCGGCTGGCTTCTGGACCCAGACCGTCCCACCGCAAGGCGAGCCCTCCGCAGGCGACCGGACCTTCTACAGCACCACCGAGCGCCCCGGAACCCATGCGGTGTCGCCCGCCCTCGACCGCCTGGCAACCCGGGTCAACGCCGCGGGCAACCTCACGTCGCAGGCGGGCACCAGCGCCTGGAACCCGACCCTGCTCGAGATCGCAGTGCTCGGCTGTCACGCGGGCGACGACCAGGGCGCTCGCGCGCTGGGCAACCCGGATGAGGCCGAGGCCCTGGCCCTCGCCGTACACCAACTGCGCCAGGCGCCGGACTATGCCGCCGCGCTATCCCTCCCGCTCCCGCTCCACCTGGCGGGGCAGGCTCAGGCGTACGTCCTTCCGATGCTCGCGGAGAGCGATGTGAGTCCAGGAGGAATGACTGCGGAGTCCGCTGTGGAGCGGGAGGGGCGGAGCGCGACGGGGGATGACCTGGACCCGGACCTGATGGACGCCGCCGGGCTGACCACGGAACCAGAGAGGGGAGACGACGACGGGTGAAGCTCTTCCGCAGCTCCGTGCTGAGAACAGAGCAGGTGCCGTAAATCGCCTGGCCTGTCTGTCGTCGGCCGATGCATCGTGAGAAGCTGGCTGACCAGGCACGTTTCATCTCAGCGCATCTTGTGGAGTGGGGACGACAGCCTCCTTGGGGACGGATGTGGGGACAGAGGCGCGTCACAGAGGCTTGAAACCGGGGTAAAACGGTCTGTGAGGGTGGCAGGTAGTCCATCGCCAGAGATCTTGCTGCGAGCTGGAGCTGGCAGGTGAACCTGCAGGTTGGGCCCTCCCTGGGGGAGGAGGGCAGCCCTGCGCCCCCGGCAGGACTCGAACCTGCGACCAAGCGCTTAGAAGGCGCCTGCTCTATCCGCTGAGCTACGGGGGCCGGTGTGGCGTGGAACGGTGGCCGGGCTCGGCGGATCCGTGACCTTGCCAGGAGTCAAGGATAGGGCTCCGTTGAGCCACACCCGGTAGCTTCACTCCGGCACCACCTTGTGGAGGTTCAGTGAAGCGTCCCGATAATCGCAGGCGAGTGCGATTCGCGCACCGCTTTTTTCCGGGTGGCGCCGGTGGTGTTGTGCAGTCGTTATGCCCGCGTGGCGGGAGCTTCCGGGTTGAAGAAGGCGCGCTGCAGGGCTAAACGCTTTCAAATTCGGATGGAAGCGGGCATTCTTCGCATGTGGCGACCTCGGACGTACGGCCTGACCTGCTGAACGCACTCTCCGCGCTCCGCGAGTGCGTCGCCGCGGCGCGCTTTCCGCTCCCCCTTCCCGGGGCGGACGGGGCGCGGCGGAGCAGAGCGGAACTGCTGGCCCAGCTCGACGACTACCTGGTGCCCAGGCTGCACCGGCCGGACGCGCCGCTGCTCGCGGTGGTCGGCGGATCGACGGGGGCGGGGAAGTCGACGCTCGTCAATTCGCTCGTCGGCAGATGCGTCAGCGAGTCCGGCGTGTTGCGGCCCACGACGCGGATGCCCGTCCTCGTCTGCCACCCCGACGACCAGTCGTGGTTCGCCGGGCAGCGGGTGCTGCCGCATCTGACACGGGTGTGGATGCCGCGCCAGGACGCGGCGCACGGGCGCGTCGAGGCCTATGAGTCGTACGGCGCGTACGAGGCGCAGGAGGTCGAGGAGCCGTACGGGGAGGGCGGCGGTGCCGGAGACGGCGGCGGGTCGCGTCAGTCGTTCGGGGGTGGCGGTTCCCGTGGGGCGTACGGCGGGGGTTCGCCTGAGGCGTACGGGGCGAACAGGGGTGCCTCCGGGGCGTACGACGAGTGTGACCCGTACCCCGCGCGGGACGTTGCGACGCGGCGCGGTCCTGCCCGGAGGGGCGCGACCTTCGGCGAGGGCGGCGGCGGGCCCGACGGGACGCTCCTGCGGATCGAGGTCGACGAGAACGTACCGAGCGGGCTCGCCCTCCTCGACGCCCCCGACATCGACTCCCTCGCCGGGCACGCGCGGGAGCTGGCCGCCGAGTTGGTGTGCGCCGCGGACGTGTGGGTGCTGGTGACGACCGCCTCGCGGTACGCGGACGCGGTGCCCTGGCACCTGCTGCGTACGGCCAAGGAATACGACGTCAGCCTGGTCACCGTGCTCGACCGGGTGCCGCACCAGGTCGCCGGCGAGATCTCCCTGCAGTACGCGACGCTGCTGCGCAAGGCGGGGCTCGGCGACGTGCCGCGCTTCACCGTCCCCGAACTCCCCGAGTCCGCGGGCGGCGGCAGCGGGCTGCTGCCCGCCACCGCGGTGCGGGAGCTGCGCGACTGGCTCGCCCACCGCGCCCAGGACCCCGAGGCCCGCGCGGATGCGGCCGTCCGGACCGCGAACGGCGTGCTCGCGTCGCTGCGTTCGCGGGTCACGTCGCTGGCCGGGGCGTGCGCCGCGCAGCACGCGGCGACGGCGCGGATGGCGCACCGCGTGGAGCGGTCGTACGAGGAGGCCGCGGAGCGGGCGCACGCCGACCTCGTCGGCGGCAGCGCGTTCGCCGGCGACGCTCTCGCGCACTACCGCAGCCGTGCCCTCACCGGCGCCTCCGGCCCGCTGCTCGACGCCCTGACCGGCAGCGTCGCCGCCGTCCTGTACTGCGCCGTGGCCGCCGCCGACGAGCGGTTCACCGCCGAGCTGCGCCGCGAGCCGGGCGCGGCGGCGGTGCCGTTCGACGAGGCGCGCGCGGGGGCGCAGGAGCGGGTGGGCGTGCTCGTACGGCGCTGGCAGCGGTGCCTGGAGGAGCTGGCCGACGAGGCGTTGCGGGCGGCGGAGCGGCCCGGCGACGCGGATCCGGAGGAGGTCGCGGCGCTGCTGGCGGTGGCGCTGCTCGGCGGCCGGAACGGGCCGGGGGCCGCGGACGAACTGGCGGCGCTGCTGGGCGCGAAGGGCGGGCTGCGGCTGCGGAGCCGGGGCGGGGGACTGCTCGGCACGTACTTCGAGCGGGTGCTCGACGGAGAGCGGGATCGCCGGCTGGCGGCGATCGACTCCCTGGAGGCGCAGTCGGGCCAGCAGGCGCAGTTGATCGCGGCCATGTCGGTGCTGCAGCGGGAGAAGTGACGGACGAGGTGACGGGCGAGGTGGGCGAGGTGCGCGCGGAGGAGACGCCGGGACGCGGCGAATCGGCGGAGGTTCCGGTTCCGATTGGGGAGGCCGCCGAGCCGGCGGTGGGGGCCCGTGGGGTCGATGGGGTGTCCGAGGTGGCTGAGTTGTGTGGGGTCGCGGGGGCGGACGAGCCCGGCGGGGATGCGGGTGGCGTGGCGGATGTGCCGGGTGGTGCGGGCGTGGGTGCGGCGCCTCCCGCCGGCGGGATGTGGGACGACGGGTTGATCGCGCGGCGCGCGGCGCGGTGGGGCGTGCGGCGGGAGCGCCGGGAGGCGGTACGGGCGGAGGGCGGCGCGGGGGTGGCCGACTCGGTGCCGGTGCCGGTGCCGGTGCCGGTGCCGGTGCCGGTGCCCTTGCCGTTGCCCTTGCCGTTGCCGGAGGGCGAGGGGGAGGTGGGGGGCGGTGCCGATTCTTCCGGTGGGGCGGTGGCGACCGCTGCCGGGGACGCGATGGTGGGGGTTGCGGGGGTGGCTGTGTCGGCTGGTGCGTCTGAGGGGTCCGGGGCGTCGGCTGTGGATGCCGTGGACGGCGTGGATACGGGGGGCGGTTCCGGCGCCGGGGTCGGTGCGGGGCACGGGGGTTCGGCGGACGGCGGTGGGCGAGAGGGCGGTGTCGCGGAGATGGGTGCGGACGGCGGGTTGGACGCAGGGGCGGCCGGGGTGCCGGAGCCGGTGGGCGGTGCGGCGGCGGCCGGGGCGGTGGACGGGGGTGCGGGGCCCGGGGCGGATGACGGTGCGGGCACGGGCCTGAGGGCCGGTACAGGGGCTGAGGCGGGCTCCGGTGCGGGGCCCGGCGTCGGCTCCGGTGCGGGCTCCGGTGCGGGGCTCGTTGACGACGACTTCGGAGACGGTGCGGGCCTCGGGGTGGGCCCGGGTGGCGGGGGTTCCGCGGACGGCTCGGGGCGCGGCGGTGCGTACGACGGTGACGGTGCCGTGCCGCGCGCCGCGGGCCGGGGTCGCGGTGGGCCGCGGGCGGGGTACGGGGCGGACGCGGGGGTGCCCGGAGGATGCGTACCGCGTGCCGAAGGCCCCCTGCGCGGGCGGCTCGACGCCCTGCGCGAGCTCGTCGGCCTCTCCCGTACGCGACTCGACGGGCGCACGCTCGCCGAAGCGGGCCGCGTCCTCGACGAAGCCGCCGACCGGCAGCGGCTCTCCCTCGACCACGCGGTCGTCGCCATCGCGGGCGCCACCGGCAGCGGCAAGTCCAGCCTCTTCAACGCGCTCGCCGGCGCCCCCCTCTCCGACGTCGGGGTGCGCAGGCCCACCACCTCCCTGCCCTCCGCCTGCGCCTGGCGCGGCGCGGGCGACCACGCGCCGACCCTGCTCCTCGAACGCCTCGGGCTCCCGGCGCGCGCCGCCCGCCCGCTCCGCGACGACCTCGGGCTGCGCGGACTCGTCCTCATCGACCTGCCCGACCACGACTCGGCGGTGGACGAGCACCGCCGCAGTGTGGAAGACCTGCTGCGCCGGGTGGACGCGGTGATCTGGGTGGTCGACCCGGAGAAGTACGCGGACGCGGCGCTGCACGAGCGCTACCTGCAACCGCTGGCCGGCTACGCCGAGGTGATGTTCGTCGTCCTCAACCAGGTCGACCGGCTGCCCGCGCACGCCGTCGGGCAGGTCCTCGACGACCTGCGCCGCCTCCTCGACGAGGACGGCCTCGCGCTCGGCGAGCACGGAGAGCCCGGCGCGTGCGTGCTGTCCCTGTCCGCGCTCACCGGCGAGGGCGTGGGCGATCTGCGCGCGGAGCTGGTGTCGTTCATCGCGGAGCGCCGGGCGGCCGAACTCCGGCTGACCGCGGACGTGGACGAGGCGACGGCGCGGCTGCGCGAGGTGTACGTCGGCGACGGCGGCGGGGGCGGGCTGGACGAGCGGCTCAGGGCGGAGTTCGAGGACCGGCTCGCGGAGGCGGTCGGGGCGGCGGCCACGGGGCAGGCGGCGGAGCAGTGGTGGCTGCGGGAGGCGGAACAGGCGTGCGGGGCACGGCTGGCGGAGCTGTGGCGACGCCGGCGGCCGGGTGCGGCGGCGCGTGGCGGTAGGACGAAGGGACAGGTGCGCTCCGGCGGCGCGGGGGATCTCCCGAGCCCGCCCGGGCCGGACGGGCGGTCCACGGACGTCGGGGCGCTGATGCCGGAACCCAGGGACGGGGAGCAGGGGCTGGTCCCCGCACGGGCGATGGTCGAGCAGGCCGTACGGACCGTGGCCGAGGAGGCGGGTACCGGGCTGCCGGCGCCATGGGCGAAGGCGGTGCGCGAGGCGGGAGTGCGCGGCGCGGAGGGGCTGGCGGACGGGCTGACGAGGCAGGCGGCGGACCCGGACGCGGGCGCGGAGTCGCCGGGTGCCGAGGTGTCCGGCGCCGGCGGGCGGGCCGTGGTCGCGCCGGGTGCGGGCGACGGGCCCGGGACCGGGGCGGTGCCGCGCCCGCGGTGGTGGTCGGTGGTGGGTGCGGTGCAGCGCGCGCTGCTGGGCCTGCAGGCGCTGGCCGTCCTGTGGCTGGTCGGGGCGGTGTCCGGTGTCACCGGCGTGCCGTGGCCGCTGCCGCTGGCCCTCGTGGCGGTCACCGCCGCTGGCGGTCCCGGGCTGGCGCTGGCCTGCCGGTTCGCGGCGCGCGGCCCGGCGCGGCGGTACGGCGAGGAGGCGGAGCGCCGGCTGCGCGAGTCGGCTGCTGCGAGCGGGCGGGCGCGGGTGCTGGAGCCGATGGCGGCCGAGCTGCTGCGCTACCGCGAGGTGCGGGAGCAGTACGCCGTGGCGTCGGGCGGTAATGAACGGTCCTGACCTGCTGTTACGTGGTCCGGTCCGGAGTTATCCACAGGGGTCGCGGGGGCGGACCTGAGCGGGCAGCATGAGGGGTCGGCGGGCAGGTGACGTGCCCGGACGGGGGAGGTGCGCGGAGATGAACGAGACGATGGTGACCGTGGTGGGGAATGCCGCCACGAGCGCGGATTACCGCACGACGCAGTCGGGGGTGCCCGCGGTGCGTTTCCGCCTGGCGGCGACGGTGCGGAGGTTCGACCAGGCGAGCGGTGGCTGGACCGATTCCTATACAAATTTCTTCACGGTCTGGGCGTGGCGCCAGTTGGCGGAGAACGTGGCGGCTTCCGTGGCCATCGGCGAACCACTGCTGGTGCGCGGCCGATTGCGGGTCAGGGAGTACGAGAAGGAGGGCGTGCACTGCACGGACCCGACGATCGACGCGACGGCGGTGGGCCACGACCTCGGCTGGGGCACGGCGGCGTTCCGCCGGGTGTCGCGACTCAGGCCGTCCTTCGCGGAGCCCGGCAGACCGGACCTGGACGTCGCGGTGCGGGACGCCCTGGCGCCCGCGCTGGAGGACGGGGTGCCGGACACGGCGGAGCAGGGGGACCGGCAGCCGGTGCTGACACCGGACCTGGGCTGACGCGAAACCCCGCGGCAGGGACCGAACCGAGTCCGGGGATCTGAGCCGGCCCGGCATCGGCGGTCCGTGACCCGGGGTGCGGGGCCCGGTTCCCGGGCCCCGGCCCTCCGGCCCCAACCCCTGGGTCCGGCACCGGAGTTGTGTGGCCGTCTGCCCGCCCCGTGGAATCCGGACGGTGACGGTTCCGAGAAGATCTGTTCGAGGGCGGCGCGAGAACTTCTGCCGGTCCGCTGGGGTCTGCCCGAAATAGTCGTTGCCCGATGTAACGATTGCGTTCTAAAACCCTGTCCCCTTGGGGCATTTGAGGTTCGCGGGACGAGGGGAGTCCATAGGATTCCGAGCGGCTCGACGAGCCCGGAGCGAAGGCGTTCTTACGGCGGGGGCAATCCGAGCCTTGACCAACCCGCCCGGAGGGGATTTTCGACCATGACTTCTGTTCGGAGGCCGTCACATCGGCGGTCTGCTCGGCTCACTGCGGCTGTGCTCGCCGCGGGCCTGGCCACCGCGGGTGCGATAGCCGGCGCCGGTCCCGCGGCGGCGCAGGACGCGCCGCCCGCCAACGGCGCCACCGCCACCCTGGGCGGGCTCACGATCAAGGACACCGCCATCGTCGACGGTGGCAAGGAGATCGGTGCCGGTCTGTTCGAGATGGCCGTCGACCAGGGCGGCTCCATCCAGACCTACTGCATCGACTTCGGCAACCCGACCCAGCCGGAGGCCAAGTACCAGGAGGTGCCCTGGAGCGCCTCCTCGCTGCAGAACAACCCCGACGCTGGGAAGATCAACTGGATTCTGCAGAACTCCTACCCGCAGGTGGACGACCTGTCCGCGCTCTCGGAGGCGGCCGGTGCGGGTGAGCTGACGGAGAACACCGCCGCGGCCGGCACCCAGATCGCCATCTGGCGCTTCTCCGACAAGGTGAACGTCGAGGCCAAGGACCCCGAGGCGGAGAAGCTCGCCGACTACCTGGAGGCCGGTGCCCAGGCCATCGAGGAGCCGGCGCCCTCGCTGAACCTCGGTCCGACCGCGATCTCCGGCAAGTCCGGTGAGAAGCTCGGCCCGGTCACGGTGAACACCGACGCCGCCAGCGCCAACCTGTCGCTGTCGCCGGAGGCCGAGTCCGCCGGCGTCAAGGTCGTCGACGCCGACGGCAAGGCGCTGACCAGCGCCGCCGACGGCGCCGAGGTCTTCCTCGACGTCCCCGCCGGCACCCCCGACGGGTCGGCGACGCTGACCGCCGAGGCCACCACCCAGGTGCCCGTCGGCCGCGCCTTCGCCGGTGTCGGTGAGCACGCGAAGAGCCAGACCCAGATCCTGGCCGGCTCCAGCGACACCACCGTCACCTCGCAGGCCACCGCCACGTGGGCGAGCGAGGGTCCGATCCCGGCCCTGTCCGCCGACAAGAACTGCGCCAAGGGCGGCGTGGACGTGACCGCCGAGAACAAGGGCGACCAGCCCTTCTCCTTCGAGCTGGCGGGCGAGTCCCACACCGTGGCGCCGGGCGAGTCCAAGACCGTGCTGGTCGAGGTCGCCGAGGACCAGGCGTACGAGATCACCATCAACGGTGACGACGGCTTCAGCGAGAAGTTCACCGGCGTGCTCGACTGCGAGACCGCGGGCAACGACACTCCGGCTCCCAGCGAGCCGAGCCCGGCCTCCGCGGGCGGCTCCGCCGGCGGCGACGACGCCGGTGACGACGAGGGCGGCGACCTGGCGAACACCGGTGGCAGCAGTGCCACCCCGGTGATCGCGGGCGTCGCGATCGGCCTGGTCGTGGTCGGCGGTGCGACCGTCTTCCTGCTCCGCCGGCGCGGCAGCGGCGGCGCCGACGCCGCCTGACGACGGCCCTCCGGCCGGCGCCGGGAAGCGCGTAGCAGCGCCGAGCGGTGCCGGCCGGCGGACGTCGGCTGACGGCTGACGCTCTGCACGGCACAGGGGCCGGATCCTTCGGGATCCGGCCCCTTCGCATGCCCGCGGGGCGGCCCCGCCCCGTCCCCGGCCGCCGCAGGCGACGGGCGCGACCGGGGGCGTTTTCGCGCGGGGGCGCGCGTGCGGCAAGATGGGTGCATCTGCCCACCTCGCATCTGCCGGACGGTTTCTCTTGGCTGAGTTCATCTACACCATGCGCAAGGCACGCAAGGCGCACGGCGACAAGGTCATCCTTGACAACGTCACCTTGAACTTCCTGCCCGGCGCCAAGATCGGTGTCGTGGGCCCCAACGGTGCCGGGAAGTCCACCGTGCTCAAGATCATGGCCGGACTGGAGCAGCCGTCGAACGGCGACGCCTTCCTCTCGCCCGGCTACAGCGTCGGCATCCTCCTCCAGGAGCCCCCGCTCAACGAGGAGAAGACCGTCCTCGAAAACGTCCAGGAAGGTGTCGCGGACACCAAGGGCAAGCTCGACCGGTTCAACGAGATCGCCGAGCAGATGGCGACCGAGTACACCGACGCCCTGATGGAGGAGATGGGCAAGCTCCAGGAGGAGCTGGACCACGAGAACGCCTGGGACCTCGACGCCCAGCTCGACCAGGCCATGGACGCCCTCGGCTGCCCGCCCGGCGACTGGCCCGTCACCAACCTGTCCGGCGGTGAGCGCCGCCGCGTCGCGCTCTGCAAGCTGCTGCTGGAGGCCCCCGACCTCCTCCTCCTCGACGAGCCCACCAACCACCTCGACGCCGAGTCCGTGGCCTGGCTGGAGCAGCACCTCGCGCAGTACGAGGGCACCGTCGTCGCCATCACCCACGACCGGTACTTCCTCGACAACGTCGCCGGCTGGATCCTGGAGCTGGACCGCGGCCGCGCCTACCCCTACGAGGGCAACTACTCCACGTACCTGGAGACCAAGTCCGCGCGCCTGAAGGTCGAGGGCCAGAAGGACGCCAAGCGGCAGAAGCGCCTGAAGGAAGAGCTGGAGTGGGTCCGCTCCAACGCCAAGGGCCGGCAGGCGAAGTCCAAGGCGCGCCTCGCCCGGTACGAGGAGATGGCGGCCGAGGCCGAGAAGATGCGCAAGCTCGACTTCGAGGAGATCCAGATCCCGCCGGGTCCGCGCCTCGGCAACGTCGTCGTCGAGGTCGAGAAGCTCAGCAAGGGCTTCGGCGACAAGCTGCTCATCGAGGACCTGTCCTTCACGCTCCCGCGCAACGGCATCGTCGGCGTCATCGGCCCCAACGGCGCCGGCAAGACGACCCTGTTCAAGATGATCCTCGGCCAGGAGAAGCCGGACTCCGGCAGCATCCGGGTCGGCGACACCGTGAACGTCAGCTACGTCGACCAGTCCCGCGGGAACATCGACGCCAAGAAGTCGCTGTGGGAGGTCGTCTCCGACGGCCTCGACTACATCAACGTCGGCCAGGTCGAGATGCCTTCGCGGGCGTACGTGTCCGCGTTCGGCTTCAAGGGCCCGGACCAGCAGAAGCCCGCCGGCGTCCTCTCCGGCGGCGAGCGCAACCGGCTCAACCTCGCGCTCACCCTCAAGCAGGGCGGCAACCTGCTGCTGCTCGACGAGCCGACCAACGACCTCGACGTCGAGACCCTGTCCTCGCTGGAGAACGCGCTGCTGGAGTTCCCGGGCTGCGCCGTGGTCATCACCCACGACCGCTGGTTCCTGGACCGCATCGCGACGCACATCCTGGCGTACGAGGGCGACAGCAAGTGGTTCTGGTTCGAGGGCAACTTCGAGTCGTACGAGAAGAACAAGATCGAGCGGCTCGGCCCGGACGCGGCGCGCCCGCACCGGGCGACGTACAAGAAGCTCACCCGTGGCTGACGTGGCCCGGCACGTCTACCGCTGCCCGCTGCGGTGGGCGGACATGGACGCGTACGGCCACGTCAACAACGTGGAGTTCCTCCGCTATCTGGAGGAGGCCAGGATCGACTTCATGTTCCGGCTGGCGCCCGGGGAGGGCGCCGGCGGGGGCGGTACGTCCTTCGCGGGCGGGTCGGTCGTGGCCCGGCACGAGATCGACTACCGGCGCCAGCTCGTCCACCGGTACGAGCCGGTGACGGTCGAGGTGTGGGTGACGGAGATCCGCGCGGCGGCGGCGACGCTGGCGTACGAGGTGAAGGACGCCTCGCAGGACGGCGGCGCGGTCTACGCGCAGGCGTCGACGGTCATCGTGCCGTTCGACTTCGAGGCCGGCCGGCCGCGGCGGATCACGACGGAGGAGCGGGCGTTCCTGGAGAAGTACCTGGGGCCGCCGCCCGGGGGCCGGGTGAAACCCGGGACGCCGGGGGAGCCGGAGGAGGCAGCGGCGGCATGACGCGGCGGCTGGTGTTCGCCGAGGGACGGCAGGCGGAGGGCCTGGCGGTGTTCCTGGGGCGGCTGTTGCGGTACGACAAGGGCGCGGCGGTGCGGCTGCGGGTGGCGCCCGGCGCCGGGAGCGGGACCGGGGGAGCGGCGCTGGCCGTCTTCGGGCACGCGCCGGCGCTGGACGTGATCGTGGTCCGTACGGCGCTGCTGACGTCGGCGGCGGAGCTGGACGAGACGGTGTCGGCGGGAGAGCTGGCGGAGGCGATCGACGCGGCGGCGAGCGCCGGCGCGGGTGCCGGTGCGGGGAGCGCCGGCGCGGGTGCCGGTGCCGGGCTGGGTGATGCCGGGTCGGCTGAGGCCGCTGCCGCGGGGCAGGGCGCCGGATCCCCGGCCGTACGGCGGGAGTTGGCCGTGGACTTGCCGCAGCCGGTGAGCGGACCCGGGTGGGCCGGGCTGCTGCCGCCGCGGAGCGGCTGGGAGCCGGTGGCGGGGCTGCCGCAACCGGAGGAGTTGCGCGTCGCGGTGGTGGCGGGGGTCGCGGAGTTCAAGTCCCGGGTGGAAGCGCTGCCCGAGGAGAAGCGGACGCGCGCGGAGGTGGACCGCGTAGGCGGCGACATCTGGAGCCGCCCGCTGGGCGGGACACCGCTCCCTCTGCGCGCCGCGCACGCCGCCCGCGTCTTCGGCCTCCTGCCCCACCCCGCGGACCCGGCCGAGCCGGCACTCCTCGCGAGTGGCAACTGGCTGCGCCTGCGCACCCCGTACGGCTCGGTGGCTCTGCGCCGCACGGGCGGCCTGGGCCGCCTGGGCGTCACCCCGGTCTGACACGGAGCGCCGGCGGCGGGGACGGTTGCGCTGCGCGGACGATGCGCGGGCGGGTCGGCGGCCGCACGGGACCGGAGGACGGGGAGTCGCCGGTACGGGACCGACCCTGGGCCGCCGTCCGCCGGCGCCGCAGGCGCTCGGCGAGGCGGCTCTGGCGGGCTCCGGCTCTGGCGGGCTCCGGCTCTGGCGGGCTCCGGCTCTGGCGGGCTCCGGCTCTGGCGGGCTCCGGCTCTGGCGGGCTCCGGCTCTGGCGGGCTCCGGCTCTGGCGGGCTCCGGCTCTGGCGGGGCTGCCTTCCTGTCCCTCCTGCCGTCCCGCTCGTACCGGTCCGACGCTCCGCGGCTACTCCCCGTCCTCCCGGTCCGGGCTCACCCTGATGTGGTCCTCCTCCAGGTCCAGGACCACCCGGTCGCGGATGTCCAGGGCCTCCGTGTACCGCTGTGGGAGCTGGAGGCGGCCCGTGCGGTCCACCGCGGCGTATTCGCGGGCCACCACCCGCTCCTCGCCGCTCGCGTCGACCTCCGTGCGGCGGAGGACCTCCGACGCCATCCGGCCGTCGCGGATCGCGACCGTGCGGCGGACCTGCGTGGCCACCGCCTGGTCGTGCGTGACGATGACGATCGTCGTCCCCAGTTCCTCGTTCGCCGTGCGGAAGGCGGCGAAGATCTGTTCCGCCGTCGCCGAGTCCAGCTCGCCCGTCGGCTCGTCCGCCAGGATCACCGCAGGGGAGTTGGCCAGCGCCACGGCGATCGCCGCGCGCTGCTGTTCGCCGCCGGACATCTGCTGCGGGCGGCGGTCGCGGCAGTGGGCGAGGCCCAGGAGGCCCAGGAGTTCCTCGGCGAACGCCACCCGGCGGCGGCGCGCGTGGCGGCCGCCGCCGCCCTCGCTGAGCTGCATCGGCAGCACGACGTTCTGCACGGCGGTCAGGTACGGCAGCAGGTTGCGCGCGGTCTGCTGCCAGACGAAGCCGACGACCTCCCGGCGGTAGCGCAGCCGCGCCCGCGCGTCCATCGCCAGCAGGTCGAAGCCCGCGACCGTGGCGGTGCCCGCGGTGGGGACGTCGAGGCCGGCGAGGATGCCGAGCAGGGTCGACTTGCCGCTGCCGGAGGCGCCGATCAGGGCCAGCAACTCGCCGTCGGCGACCAGCAGGTCGAGACCCTGCAGCGCCTGCACCTCCACGCCGTCCGTGCGGAAGATGCGGACGAGCTGGTCGCAGGCGATCAGCGCGTCGTGCCCGTACGCCGGCTTGGCGCGTTCTTCCGCCGCCCGCCGCTCCAGGTCCTCCAGCGTCGTCCCGCTCCTCATACCGCCCGTGCTCTCTCGCCTCTGGGCCATCTCACTCCCTCTCCCCGGCCCGCAGTTCCTGTACGGCCCGCCGTCTGCCGCCCCACCACGCCTGCACCAGCACCGCCGCCAGCGCCAGCCCCGGCACCGCCACCGACGGCAGCGTCAGCGCCAGCGGGTCCGCCCGCAGCTCCGCGCCGCCGGGGCCGAGCAGGTCGGGGCTCTCCTCGCCGAGCGCGAGCGCGCTCAGATCGATCCCGGGCCCCAGCAGCCGTACGGTGACCAGCCCGGCCAGCGCCCCGACCAGCCCGGCCGCCACCAACTGCGGCAGCGCCTCCAGCACCAGCAGCCGCCGCCCGTCCCGTCGGCTGAAGCCCATCGTGCGCAGCCGCGCCAGCAGCGCGACGCGCTCGGGGGCGGCCCGCAGGAGCGACAGCAGGACGGCGAGCAGGGCGTAGCCGGTGGCGGCGACGGCGGCGGCGGCGTACAGCCGCTCCGCGCCGCGCTGGAGCTCCGAGGCAGCCAGGTCGTCCGTCACGTCGTCGCGCAGCAGCAGGGTGGCGCCGGGCGCGGAGTCGTGGGCCAGGTCGCGCAGCGCGGCGCCGTCCAGGCCGCCGGCGGCGGAGAGCAGCAGCGTGTCGGGGAGCGCCTCGACCACCTTCTCCGTACCGGGCAGTTGCCGCGCCACGCTCTCGGCGTCCACCACGGCGAACTGGCCGCCCGTCAGCGCCGGCGTCACCCGCCGTACCGCGGCGACCTCCGCCGTGATCCGGCCCCGGGACGACTGCAGCCCCAGCGTGCCGTCGCCGATCAGGTCGGCGACGCCGGGCGAGACGAGCGCGGGCAGCGCCCTGCCGCCGTTCTCGTCCCGGAGCCGGGCGGCGTCGAAGGGGCCGAGGCCCAGGTCGGCGCTGAGGCGCGCGTACGCGGTCGCGTCGACGGTCAGCAGCGTGAGGTCCCCGCTGAGCCCGATGACCTGCAGCCCGCTCTCGGTGCTGACGGAGGCCGCATGCCGTACGCCGTCCACCTTCATCGCCTTCGCGGCGATCCCGTCGGGCAGCGGCGAGGCCGAGGTGAGGCGGGCGTCGCCGCCGACGCTGTGCAGCGAGGCCGTCTTGCGCGCGTCGGCCACCCCCGCGAGCACCGAGCCGCCGAACGAGGCGGTCGTCAGCGCGACGAGCAGCGCCAGCAGCGGCAGCGCGGACGCCGCGGGGGCCCGCCCGGCGCGGGCCAGCGACAGGAAGCCGAGCGCCCCGCGCGCCCACGCCGCCGGGCGGGCGGCCAGCCGCAGCGGCAGCGGATACAGGCGTACGAACACGGCCGCGGCGACGGCCCCGACGAGCACGGGCGCCGCGCTGACCAGCGCGTCGGCGCCGCCGTCCGCGTCGCCCCTGCGGCGCAGCACCCCGATGGCGCCGACCGCGAGCACCACCGCCGTCACCTCCGCCACCAGCCGCTGCCGCGAGGGCCGGGCCCGGACCAGGTCGGTACGGACCGGGGGCTTGGGCCGGCGCACGGCGGTCACCGCGAGCACGGGCAGCGCGCCCAGCGCCAGCGCCGCCGTCGCCCCCGCCGCGAGCAGCGCGGGCCCGTGCCGCGCGTCCGGCAGCAGCAGGACGGCGAGGCCGTAGCCGGCCGCGGCGGCGGGCAGCACGGCGGCGGCGTTCTCGGCGAGGAGGCGGACGGCGATGCCCCGCAGGGACCCGCCGCGGGAGCGGAGCAGCGCCAGCTCGGCGCGGCGCCGGGACGCGGCGAGGCCGCCGCTCATACCCACCACCACCGCCGCGACGGCGCCGACGCCGAAGGCGGCGACGGCCACGACCGGCGTGACGGCGTGGCGCACCCCCGTGTAGCCGGCGAGCAGCCCGAGGGCGCCGGTGGAGATGTCGAGCGTGCCGCCGGTCCGCTGGGCGAGCCGCTCGAAGCCGGGGCCCTCCTGGAGCGTCGACAGGGCGTCGAGCACGGCGGTCACGTTCCGGCCGCGGAGCTCACCGCCGGCCACGGGCACGTTCCAGTACGGCGAGGTGCCCCCGTCCTCGAAGGACGGGCTGAACGACTGCGTCCCGGCGAAGAGCGCGGGGCCGCTGTCGGGGTGCAGCAGGAGGGCGGCGGCCCAGTAGCGCTGCGGTTCGAGCGACTCGGGCCGCTGGCGCAGCTCGGGGGTGCGCAGGAGCGGGTCGACGGACCAGTAGTCGCTGCCCGGCGCCTTCGGCGCCAGGATGCCCGTGACGCGGACGGTGACCGTGCCCTCGGAGCGCGGGAGGTGGACGCGGGAGCCGACGCGTATGTGCAGCCTGTCCGCGGTGGCGGCGGTGACGGCGGCCTCGAAGGCGATGTCGCCGCCGCCCTCGGCCTCGTACGCCGTCGGCTCCGGCAGCCGTCCTTCGACGACCCGGGCGCGCTCCTCGACCCCGGCGCGCGCGTCGAGCTGCACCTCGGGCCGCTGCCCGTCGGTCTTCGGCAGCCACGGGTCGTCCGTGACCAGCACGGGCTGGGTCCGTACGCCGTACGAGACCTGCCCGCGCTCCGCCCGCAGCGGGTCGCGGAACTCCCGCAGCACCGGCTGCACGAACCGCTCGACGACCCGCCCGCCCATCGACTCCGCCTGGTCCTCGAACCTCACCTCGGGGTCCGGCTGCGCGGTCAGCGCCACGTTCCGCTCGGCGGCCGTGGCGCCGTCGATCAGCCGGCGGGCCTCGCGGTCCTCGTACGTGTCGACGCCGCGCGGGAACGCGGCGGCGAGGAACGCGGTGACGACCACGAGCAGCGCGAGGGCGACCGCGCCGCCGGGGGCGGCCCGCAGCCGGGTCCGCACCCAGGGGGCGGCGCCGGGCGGGCGGGAGCCGCGAGACGGTCCTGCGGGGGCGTCCGGGGCGTCCGGGGCGTCCGGGGCGTCCGGGGCGTTAAGGGCGTCCGCGGACTCGGGTGCCTCCGACGGGTCCTGTGCGGGCATGTCACCGGCCTCCCGGTGTGGACGGGGACGGCCGGGCCGCGGCACGGGTGGGCGGCATGTCACTCGCCTCCCAGGCGCAGTGCCGTCGCCGGGTCGCCGCGGCGCAGCGCGACGAGCACGGTGACGAGGACGGGAACGGCGGCGACCGCCGCCAGCAGGCCCGCCACGGACCCCGCCGGCAGCTCCACCACCACCGGCGGAACCGGCTGCGCGGCCCGGCCCGTGAGGGTGATGAGCGGGATGACGGAGCGGGCCAGCGCCCAGCCGAGCAGCATCCCGGCGGCCAGCGCGAGCGAGATCAGCACGCTCTGCTCGGCGGCGAACGTGCGCGCCAACTGCCGCTGCGGGGCGCCGAGTGCGCGCAGGACGGCGAACTCGCGGGTGCGTTCGCGTACGGACGCCGCCGCGCTGACGGCGAAGCCGAGCGCGGCCAGCACCGCCGCGGCGACGGCGGTGGCGGCGAGCGCGGCCTGCGGTCCCGCGCCGAGCGGGTCGCTGCCGAGTTCGTCGGCGAGCTCGTCGCGTACGAGGACGTTGCCGGGGTCGGTGTCGGCGCGGTCGCGCAGGGCGGCGACGGTGGTGTCCGTCTCGCCCGGCCGCGTCGTCAGCCACCACTCCGACGGCAGCAGCGTGGCCAGGCCCCGCTGGGTCAGCGCGCTGTTGACGGTGGGCAGGTCGAGGAGCAGGGCGCCGCCGAACCGGGCGCGCGAGGACTCCGCGGTGGCGGCGGGGGAGCCGGGTCCCGTGGTCGGCAGCTCCTCCAGCGAGCCGGTGACCTTCACGGACAGGCTGCCGCCGGGGACGGGCACGCTGATCGTGTCGCCGACCTTCGCGCCGGTGGACTTGAGCATCTTGCCGGTGGCCAGCGCGGTGAGCGGCGGCGTGGGGGCGCGCGCGGCGGTGACGGTGAGGGTGACCAGGGGCGGGCCGGTCCAGGTGTCGTAGTACTGGTCGCCGGTGTCGTAGCGCAGGGAGAGCGCGGAGTCGTCGGCGGTACGGGGCCGTTCGGTGACGGCGGCGGGGACCTCGTCGTGCAGCGCCTCGGGTTCGGAGACCGCGCGGCCGTGCCAGGTGAACCCGTCGGGCACGGGCACCTCCCGGACGCCGGCGTCCTCGCCCTCGTCGCCGAGCGGCTTGGCGACCTCGACGCGCTCGACGTCGAGCCGGCGCTCCCCGCCGTCCCGCGGCTGCGGGTGGACGAGCCGGAGCCCCGTGAGCCGCAGCGGCCCCGCGGGTCGGCCGTCGGGGGCGGCCGCCGCGGCGGCGACGTCGGCGACGAGGGTGTGCGTACGGCCGTCCGCGGGGAGGTCGCCGGCGGGCAGCTCGTACGCGGCCCCGTACCGGTCCTCGACGAGGACGGTCACCGCGGCCCGCCCGCGCGCGGTCGCGTCGGCGCCGAGCCGTGCCACCACCCGCACCTCCCCGGGCAGCCCGGGCAGCTCCAGCCCTCCGGCGCGGGTCCGCGCCGCGAGGGCTGCGGAGGCAGCGGGGGCCGCGGCGCCCGCGCCTCCGGCGCGCGCCGCGGCCGGGACCGCCTGCTCCGGCGCAGCCGGTCGGTCGACCGGGTCCGGGTCGCCGACGGCGCGCTCCGCGCGCGCGGCGGGGTGGGCCGCGGTTTCTGCGGGCGCGGTTTCCGCGCGCCGCGCGTCCGGGGGCGGGCTGCCCGCAGGGCGCTGCGCGCCCGCGGCAGGGTGCCGCGTGCCGCCTGCGGCGCGCGTACTGTCTGCGGCGTCCGTGCCGCCCGTGGCGTACGCGCCGGAGCCTGCGTCTTCCGCGCCCGCGGAAGACTCCCGCTTGTCCTCCGGCCCCGGCGGAGCCGACTCCTGCTCCCCCACCGGCCCCCCCGGGGCCAGCTTGCGCAGCAGCTCCGCGCCTCCGGTGCCGGCCGCCAGGTCGTCCCGCAGGCGCAGGCCCTTCGCCGCCCGGGCCGTGTCCAGGGCCAGGACCTCCGCCGACTCGCCGCCCGACAGGCTCATGCCCCACCGGGCCGCCGGGGCCGCGGCGGTCACGCCCGGGACGCGCTCCATCATGCCGCCCTGCCCCAGCTCGGGAAGCCGGCTGGTCAGGACCCGTACGTCGGTGCCCGCGTGGAAGTCCGCCTGGTCGCGCTGCGAGCGGTCCCACGAGGCGCCCTGGGCCAGCGCCAGCATGCCGATCGCCACCGCCAGCACCAGCAGCAGCACGGGACCGGCGCCGCGCAGCGGGCGGCGGCTCAACTGCCAGCCGGCCAGCGCCGAGGGCAGCCCCCGCCCCGCCGCCGCGCGGCGCTCCGCGAGGCGGGCGACGGGCGGCAGGAGGCGCAGCGTCAGCACCGTGCCGGCCAGGAGCGCCAGCGCGGGCGCGGCGACGAGCACCGGGTCGATGCCCAGGGTGCCGGAGCGGTCGCCGCTCAGCGCGCCGCTGCCGGAGGTCTGCCGGTCCAACTGCCAGTAGGCCACCCCCGCCACCACCAGCAGCGCCCCGTCCGCGCCCGCGCGCAGCGGCGCGGGCAGCGGCCTGGCCCGTACCGTACGGCCCGCGGAGAGCACCCCGTCGGCGCCGCCGCCGCGCAGCAGCGTCGGCGCGACGACCGCCGCCGCGCAGCCCAGCGCGCAGCCGGCGGCGACCAGCCACGTGCCGCTGCCCGCCGCGGAGTCCGGGGTGAGCCCGGCCCGCTCCAGCGGGCCCCGTGCGGACAGCAGCCGGATCAGCGGCCCGGCGAGCAGCGGCGCGGCGATCGCGGCGGGCAGCGCGAGGAGCAGCGACTCGGCGGCGGTCAGCACGCCGATGCGCTGCCGCGAGCCGCCGCGGGCGCGTAGCAGGTCCGTCTCGCCGCGGCGCTCCGCGCCGAGCAGCCGGGCGACGAGCATCAGCGCGTACGCGGCGAGCAGCACGAGCTGGAGGGCGACGATCAGCAGGGTGGACCGGCTGACGAGCAGGGCCCGTTCGGTGCCGTCGAGGAGCTGGGGGAGCCGGGTGGTGGCCACCGCACGGCCGTCGAAGACCGGTTCGTCCGCGAGCGCGCCGGAGGCCTTCTTCACGGAGGCGCGCAGGGCGTCCGCGCGGCCGGCGGTCATCTCGTCGAAGGCGCCGCGCAGTACCCACGCGCCGGCGGCCTGCACCACCCGGCCGGAGGTGAAGGAGCCGGGGTCGGCGAGCAGCGGGCCGTAGGTGGTGTAGCCGCCCTGCTGGACGCCCTTGCCGCGGAGTTCGTCGGCGAGCCAGTAGGGGGCGTCGCGGTCGCGGGGGCGGTAGACGCCGGTGATCTCGACGGGCAGCGGGGGGTCGTCGTCGCTCCGTCCCGCGAGGGTGAGGGTGTCGCCGGGGGCGAGGCCGAGCCGGTCGGCGGCGATCTGCGGCACGGCGACCTGCACGGTGCCGCCGTCCGCCCCGTCCGGCGTGCCCTCCGGTGCCCTGGCCGCCGCCCCCGGCCAGCGGCCCGCCGCCAGCGCGACCTCCGACCGCTCCAGCACCCCCAGATGCGTCAGATCCGGGTCCTCCCCGGCCTGCGCCGCCGGCGGCTGGAGCCGGCGAGGCAGCTCGTAGGGGCCGGAGCGGTCCAGGCTCTGGACCCGTACCGGCAGACCCGCGAAGGCCGCGTGCGCGTTGTCCCCGACCGCCTTGCCCGCCGCCGCCCGGTCCTCGCCCGTCAGATACGGGACTTCCAGGGTGAGCGCCGCGTCGGCCGCCGCGTCACCGGCCAGCGTGCGGCGCAGCGCGGCGTCGCCGACGGTGCCGGAGAAGGCGGCGAGCGTGGCCAGGACGGCGGTGGTCAGCAGCACGGCGAGCAGGGCCGCGGCGAGGAGCAGCCCGTGGGCGCGCGCCCGCAGCAGAACGAACCCCGTCACGCATCCCCCTGACACCACCGCCGAATTGTCTGGATGCTGTCAGAGCGCGTTCGCACGCGGTAGCGAGTGGAGGGGGAAATTGACCTGATCGTGACCGGCTGTAACCCGCGGATACGGAACGGAATCCGCCGGTCAGCCGGGGGTGTTGACCATCGAGGCCGCGGCGTACACGAGGTAGTCCCAGAGCTGCTTCTCCTGCGCCGGCGGCAGCTTCAACTCGTCCACCGCCGTCCGCATGTGGCGCAGCCAGGCGTCGTGCGCCGCGCGGTCCACGGCGAACGGCGCGTGCCGCATGCGCAGCCGCGGGTGGCCGCGCGCCTCGCTGTACGTACGCGGGCCGCCCCAGTACTGGATGAGGAACAGCGTCAGCCGCTCCTCCGCAGGACCGAGGTCCTCCTCGGGGTACATCGGGCGCAGCAGCGGATCCTCCGCCACGCCCTCGTAGAACCGGTGCACGAGGCGGCGGAACGTCTCTTCGCCGCCCACCTGCTCGTAGAACGTCCCGGGCGGCGGCGGTCCCACTGGAATCTCTGTCATCGGATCCATGGTCTCATCCCGCCCGGCCGAGGACGGAAGTCGTAGGACCGCACGCGGGCGGGGGCGTCCCGGCTACGACGCGTCCCGCCTGGAGGGACTCGTCCTCGACCTGCCCGCAGGTCAGCGTGTACGGGCGGCTGCCCGGTCGCCGCGATGCTGGCCTGGTCCACGACGGACCTGAGGACCCCGCCGACGCTGCCCGCCTGCCACCGGAGAGCTTGTCCTCGCGGGTGCCGGCCTTCTCGGTGAGGCCGACCTCCGCGAGCATCGCGTCGGCCCGCTCGTCGGATACGCCGTAGAGGGAGGCGAAGGTGCGTATCTGCTCGCGGGCGGTCAGCTTCTCGAAGAACGCGGACGCCTGGAGCTGCACGCCGATGCGCCGCAGCAGCGCCTGGTTGCGCGGCCAGGACGGCTCGCCGAGCAGCACCGCCCGGCCCCCGTCGGGGCGGCGCAGGCCCTCGACCATCTCCAGGGTGGTGGTCTTGCCGGCGCCGTTCGGCCCCAGCAGCCCGAAGAACTCGCCCTCGCGGACCTCGAAGCTCACGCCGTCGACCGCGCGCACGTCGCCGTAGCGCTTGGCCAGGTCGGTGACGGAGATCGCGGCGGTCATGGGGCAGACCCTAGTGCCGCGGGGCCGGCCTGGGGAGAGCCGAGGTGCACGTCTGTGCAGTTCGCGGCCGGTACGGGAGACGGGCGGCGGGGCGCGTACGGGACGGCGGGTCAGCCGCAGATGCCCGTCATCCAGGGCCGCCGCTTCTCGAACTCCTGCACCTTCTGGATGTTCCGCAGCCACGGCAGCGGGTCGAGCCCGTCCGCGGCGAGGTACTGCAGCGCCGCGTTCCAGAACGCGTCCCGCACCGCCGGCGGCATCACATCGGAGGCGTCCAGGCAGCGCGGCAGGGTGGTGTCCTCCAGGTCGCGGACGATCCGCCGCGTCACCGAACCCTCCCTGCCCGGCATGCCCCGCTCGGAGTTGGCGCTGTAGACCGGCGACTTCGAGGTCCTGGCCCAGGCCCGCTGCCCCTCCTTCGAGGCGAGGAACCGGAACACCTCCCGGGTCTTCTCGCGGTCGTCGAGGAGCGCCGCGAAGTCCCCGCTCACCTCCCGCCCGCGCGCGTTCCACGTGCCCGGCAGGTACGGGGCCGAGGGTGTGTAGTCCGCGCGGTGGTCCTCCTTCCCGTACAGGTCCCGTGCGAACGAGCCCTGGTGTTCGGCCACGCACCGCTCGTCGGTCTCCACCCGCCCGTCGAACAGCAGCCCCTGGTCTCCCGGGCCCCGGTAGTCGTTGAGCAGCGCCCAGCGCGCGGGACCGGCGCCGTCCGACTTCATCAGCGTGCCCCACGCCGTCCAGGCCTGGACGACGGCCTCCGTCGTCCAGGCCAGCTCGCCGCGCGCCCAGCGGGCGTACGTCCGCGGCCCTGCGGTCTGGAGCAGCAGGTCCTCGATCCAGTCACTGCCGGGCCAGCCGGCGGCGCCGTCGTCGCCCATGCCCACGCACCACTCCCGGGCCCCTACGGTCTCGGGCCTGCCGTTGGCCGCCCGGTACCAGACGATGCTCTTCAGGGCCACGCGCACCGGTACCCAGTACACCCGCTCGCCGGACTTCCCGGTGGCCCGCGGGGTCCACGGGGGGTGGTACTCCTCCTTCGCGTACAGCCCTTCCTCGTCGAGCGGTTCGAGCCGTCCCTCGGCGGCGTAGACCGCCAGCTCACCGGCGCCCGGCATGATCACGATGTCCGGCGGGGTGCCGGCCTGCGCCTGGGAGAGCAGCACCTCGCGCTGGGCGGCGGTGCCCTGGTAGACGTAGTCGAAGCCCTTGCTCTCCAGCAGCTTCTCGAACGTCTCCTCCTGCGTGCCGGTCCACGGCCCGAGCACCGTCACCGGGCGGGCCGCCGACTCGTCGACCGGCGGCTGGCCGCCGACGCAGCCGGCGAGCACGGTCCCGCCGGCCACCGCCACGAGAACCCGGCGCAGCCGGGACGTCCGGATCACGGCTAGTCCCTCCCGTAGTCGTCGTACAGCCGCCAGAGCAGCCCGCTCGCGGCGCAGACGAGCGCCACGCCGCAGCCCGCCGCCACCCACGGCAGGGCGCGGGCGGCCGCCGAGGTGGACGCGATGGTCTCGCGTACGGTCACGGCCTCGGCGTCGATGCGGTCCTGCTCGTCGGTGTCGTCGACCCGCACCAGCGCGCTGTGGACGGCGTCCAGCTTCTCCTGGGTGTCGTACGTCGCCGCCAGCGGCAGCGCGGCGAGGAGGCCGACGAGCACCAGCGCCACCGCCAGCCAGCCGCTGAACAGCCGCCCGCAGCACCGCCACAGCACCCGCCAGGCCAGCAGCAGGACGAGCGCCAGCAGCAGCAGCGCCGTCACGGCGACCATCCAGCCCGCCTTCTCGGCCGCGGTCACGTCCGTCTCGTCCTCGATGCTCGCGAGCTGGTCGCGCTGGAGCTCCTTCAGCCGCGGAAAGACGCCCGTGGGGTCGCGCTCCAGCACCGTTTCCGCCTCGTGCAGCTTCTGCTCGCGCATCGGCCGGTTCTCCGTGCCCCGGTAGAAGGCCGCCTCGTTGACGGCGTCCTGGTACGCCTTGTGCAGCACGTTCAGCACCTCGACGACCCGGCGGCCGTCGTCGCCCTCGATCTGCCGGTCGGACAGCCGCGACAGCGCCTGGTCGGCGGCGCCGCTCTGCTGCTGGTAGCGCTCGCCCGGGCCCACGGTGTCCATGAGGCCGTCCACGTACGAGCGGTGCACCTGGTCGTCCGCCTCGCGCAGCGCTTTGCGGAACGCCACCGCGTCCTGGACCGCGGGCACCGAGCGCGCCTGCAGCTCCGCGGGCACGCGGTGCACGGTGTCGTACGAGACGAGCAGCGCCGCGCTGCCGACCGCGCCCAGCACCAGCACCGCCGTCAGATGGCGCAGCAGCCGGTACTTGACCGTCCTCGGGAACAGCAGCGCGCGCAGCAGCCGCCGGAGCCGGGCTCTCACCCCGGGCTCCCCACGGCCGCCAGCCGGGTGCCGCAGGCGACGCAGAAGCCGGCCGCGCCGGTGGAGACCCGGCCGCAGTCCGGGTCGGGGCAGGGGATGCCGGCGGGCGCCGGCGGGGCCACGTCCAGCGGCCGGTCCTGCTCGCGCGACAGCCGGCTGCGCAGCACCGCGCTCCGGTCGACCGCGGCGCCCGTCCGGACCCGTACGACGCCGTTGGCCGCGTCCAGTACCTCGGCGACGCGGTTCAGGTCGTGGTCGAGGAAGTCCCGGTCCCTCAGCGCGTACGCGAGCTTCGCGGCCGTGCCCAGCATCTCCGCCGCCGTGCGCAGGTCGCCGCGGGAGATGGCGGTGCAGCCCGCGTTGAACGCCTCGGCCAGATCGTCGCGCAGCAGGTACGTCGCGCTCGCGCCCCGGGCCCGCACCCGGCCGGGAGCCGCGTCGTACGACCAGCGCACCCGCACCGCCGTCGCCTCCCGCCCCGGCAGCGCCGCGACCCCGGGCCCCAGCGCGACCTGGGCCAGCAGCAGATCGGCCTCCAGCATGTCGGCCTCCCGGCCGGCCGCCGGGTCACCGTCCGGGCGGGCCTCGACGGACAGGATGTAGCGGCGGGTGCCCGCGTCCCACAGCCGGGTGGTGAAGACGTGCCGCAACGGGTCCGCGTCCGCGGGCCGCGGGTCGGGCCGCAACTCCCGGCTGACGGGGGCCGCCTCGCGGAAGGACCGCAGCGTCACGCCGGTACGCAGCCGCACCTCGACCGGCACCGCCGGCACCCGCGTCGACCGCAGCCGGCCGGCGATGTCCGCGAGCCGGGCGGCCAGCGGCTTTGCGCCCTCCGCCAGCTCGGCCCTGCCGTGCAGCCGGGTCGCGATCCGGGCCGGCAGCGTCGGCTCCCACTCGCCGCCGACGCCGATGACGTCGCACGTCAACATCTCGGCGCAGGCGTCGATCGCGGCGTCGAGACGGCCGTCGTCGTGACCGCGGCCGTCGGTGATCATGAGCAGGTGGGCGATCCGGCGCGGCTCGCGGGCGACGTGCGCGCGGGCGGCGTCGAGCCACGCGGCGTAGCCGCCGGGACCGCCGCCCGCGGCCCCCGCGCCGCCGGCGGGCAGCAGCCGCTCCGCCTCGAAGCGCGCGGTGTTCCGGCTGATGCCGTCCGCGTACGCCCAGACCTCGCTGGCGTCGTACGGGTAGCAGATCCGCGGCGCGCCGCCGCCGTGCAGCACGGCGAACGACATGCCGTCGGGCAGCGCCGTGATCGCCGCGGCGACCGCCCGGCGGGTCTCCGCCAGCCGCTCGGGCGCGAAGTCGAGGGCCACGATGACGCCGGTGTCGGCGGGCGCCGGGACCGGCCCGCCCGCGGCCTCCGCGGTGATCTCCACGGTGCTGTCGACGGTGTGCGCGGCCACGTCGGCGCGCAGCCGGTGCTGCGCCTCCGCGGCGTCCGCGAGGGTGAGGCCGAACCGCAGCGTGTCCATCGGGGTTCGCCTCCAGTGGGCGGGTCAGACGACGGTGGGCGGGCGGACCGCATTGTGCAGCTCGATGAGCTTCGCGCGGTCCTCGTCCCGGCAGTGCCGGGACAGCTTGCGGTAACAGGCGGCGAGCAGCAGCCGGATGGTCCGCTCGGGGGTGTCTCGCGCGGCGGCCGGGCGGGACGGCAGGGCGCGGGGCAGGGGGCGTTCGCCGGCGCGCGGGCGGTACGGCTCGCCGAAGAGGCGGCCGTACGGGAAGCCGTCACCGGTGCCCGCCGGGCCGGGACCCGTGACGAGGTCGAGCGCCCACTCCAGGAACTCCGCCTCCAGCAGCAGCCCGTGCTCCTGCGCCAGATGGAGCGGCGCCGCGCTGTCGGTGTCGGCGGCGTCGGCGAGCCGCGCGCGGGCCCTGCCGATCTCGCCGAGCGGCGGCGGCGCCGGGCCGTCGGGGCCCAGCCGCGCGGCCGAGACCCGCAGGGTCGCGATCCACGCGGCGCCGTGGTCGGGGGAGTCCCTCGGGATGTTGTCCAGCACGTCGACCGCCTCCTGCCGGCTGCCGCGGGCGAGTGCGAGCCGGGCCAGGCCGAACGCGCCGTTGCCCTGCATGCGGTTGCGATACCAGACGGTGCGGTAGTGGTCGGTGGCGATCCGGCGCAGCTCCGCCGGCGTGCGCCCGCCGGCCGTCCCGGCCGCGCCGGCGGCGGCCAGCCGCTCGGCGCAGTAGCCGAGCGCCAGCTTCGGCGCGTACTCGCCGGGCAGCCGCCGGTAGACCGCCTCGTAGTGGCCGTACGCCCGGCTCAGCGCCGCCACTTCGGGTGACACCGCGTCGTCCGCGCCCTCGTCACCCTCCGGGGTGACCCCCGCCCCGCCGCCGTCCGCGGCGGCCTGCGCCCGTACCAGATCGAGCAGCCCCTCGTACCAGTCCAGTTGCCAGGCCCGGTGCGGGCTGCCGGCGAGGATCTCCCGGGCCTCGGCCAGTTCCTCCGCCGCCTCCGCCAGCGCGGGCGCCCGCACGGCCAGCAGATGCATCCGTACGTTGTGGAAGCAGATCTCGGCGGACGGATCGCCCGCCGGCTGGTGCAGCTTCCTGCCCGGATGGGTCGACGACAGCCCGAACAGGCCGCGCTGGCCGTCCTCCGCGTGCGGCCGGGGCACCGGCAGCGCCAACGCCACGTCGCCCGCCTCCGGCGGGCGCGTGTCCAGCGGCTCGGAGAAGTGCCGTGCGCTCCGCCGCGGCGCCGGCCGCTCCAGCCAGCGGCGCAGCGGCGGCAGTTGGCCCAGACCCGCGTCGAGCAGCCGCCGCGTCGGCACGAACAGGGCGGACGGCTCCGGCCGGTCGGGCTTGGTGCGCAGCGCCCGGATCTCCCGCAGCACGCCGCGCAGTTGCTCGCTCATCTCGGCGGCGGAGGCGAACCGGTCGCCCGGCTCGGGCGCCGTGGCGCACCGCACGACGTACCGGAAGGACGTGATGCCGGTGCCGGGGATGTCGCCGGCGGCGGCGAAGCGGGCCAGCTCCTGGAGCGTCCGGCCGACGGTGTGCAGGTCGTGCGCGACGGTCGGCCCGGTGCGGTCGACCTCGGGCGCGGCGTAGCCTGCGGTGCGGACGGGCGCGGTGGCCTCGCTGATGCGGCGGACGCCGCCGAGGTCGATGACCTTGAGTCCGTCGCGGTGGTGGATGACGTTGGACGGCTTCATGTCGCAGTACGCCAGCGGTCCGATGGGGGCCTTGCGCCGGTGCAGGTGGTCGAGCGCGTCCAGGATCCGGCAGCCGTAGGTGATGACCTCCTCGATGTCGAGCCGTCGCCGGCCGCGCCGCACCTCCGTGACGATCTTCTCCAGGGTGTTGCTGCCGACGTACTCCATGACGATGTAGTTCATCGGCTGCTCGCTGCCGCCCCCCTCCTCGCGCAGATAGTCGAGGATCCGCACGATGTCCGGGTGGTCGAGCGCGATGAGGTAGCGGCGTTCGCTCTCGGCCAGCTCGGCCAGTTGCTCGTCGTGCCGGTTCAGCAGCTCCTTGACCGCGACCTGGGTGTCTTCGAGGCGGGTGTTCTCGGCGAGGTGGACCCAGCCCTGGCCGCCGTGGGCCAGGCAGCCGAGCACCCGGTACTGGCCGAGCATGTCGCCCTCGCGCAGCCGCGGCACGAACGAGTAGCGGTGCCCGCAGGCCGGGCAGTGGCCCTCGTTGGGCACGGGCGGGTCCACCAGCGGCGGGGCGAGCAGTGCACCGCACGCGGTGTTGCCGCAGTGCTTGCCGTAGGCCAGCGGGGCGTTTTCCGGGATCACCGAGTCGTACGCGTCCTCCGCGGGCAGCTCCGGCAGCACCAGCGGCTGCCCCGGGCCGCCGTCCGGCTCGGGCAGCGGAGGCGCGTCGCGGTGCCGGCCGCAGCGCGTGCAGTAGCCGGCGGGCAGCAGCTCGCCCGCGCAGCCGGTGCCGGAGAACAGCCGGTGCGGGCAGCGGGTCGGTACGCCGGCGTCGGTCATCGGGGGCCCTCCAGACGGGCGATGTCCGCGTGCAGCAGTCTGGTCAGGGCCCGCAGCTCCCGGACCGGGTGGCGGGTGCAGTCGTACGGGGTGAGGGCGGCGTTGCGGGCGTTGGCCACCCGCGGGCCCGGCCTGCCGCGTTCCAGCGCGATCACCCTGCGGACCAGGCCGCGGGCGTACGAGCGCAGTGCCGGGCACTCCACCTGCCGCTCCGCCGCGGCCAGGAACTCGGCGCCGGGGCGGCGCAGCACGACGAGCAGCCGGACGCCCAGCGCCACCAGTTGCGTCAGCACGCCCAGGGCCGCCACCGGCTCCGCCGAGGTGTCGACCCCGGCCACGGCGACCCTGACCGGCAGGTCGAGCTGCCGGCCCGAGTCGCGCAGTGCGGGCCGCGGGCCGCGGCCGCGCAGCCAGGCGGTGAAGGCGCTGCCGTACGGCTCCGGCAGCCGCAGCCGCTCGCCCAGCGCGTACGCGAGGTCGTCCGCCCTGCTCCCGGCGGCGTCCAGGGCGATCTCGACGCGGTCGAGACCCGCGGTGAAGGCGAGGTCCCGCGCGGAGCCCTCGGGTGCGGTGACGAGCAGCACCGGAGGACTGCCTCCAGCGGCCCAGGCGGCAAGACAGGCGGCGAGAGCGGCGTCCGCCCCCGTGCCGGGACGGGCCGGTACGACGGCGGAGAGCGCGGCGTCGCGCGGCGCGGGCCCCTCGATGAGCCGGTCCACCTCCGGCAGCAGCTCCGCGATCCGGTCCAGCGGGATCATGTGTCCGTGCCGCTTCTCGAACTGCGGCACCTGCCCGTCGTCGTGGAACCGGCTGACGACCATGCCCAGGACCTCCGGCGGCGGCTCCGGGGAGACCTGGTCCAACTGGGCGTTGGCGACGCCCGCGCCGCTGAACCCCGCTTCGAGGACCATCACCTGGTTCTCCGGCGTCAGTTGCCACCAGGCGCCGTACGGGCCGTCCACCCGGGCCCGTACCCATAACCCCTCGTCGCCCTTCGCGGGGAAGCCGCCGATGAGCACCTTCGCGCCCGTGTAGCGGGGGATGCGGCGCAGGGGCGCCGGGCGGGCGCCCGCGCGGGGCGGGTCGAGCGAGAGCAGCGCGACGTCCCCGTCGGCCGGCTCCGTGCCGCGGGGCCTGACGCAGCCGGTCAGCGGGCGGGCGCGGCTGGGCCCGAACGCGCCGTGGTAGTCGGCGTAGTCGACGGTCAACTCGCCGCCGGTGCCGTCCAGGGCGTGTGCCGAGGTCAGGGCCCGGTCCGGGGCGATGAGGATGCCCGCGCCCAGGACTCTGCCGCCGACCCGCAGCCGCAGCCGCCAGCCGTTGCCCTCCACGGCAGCCCGATCCCCCATGACGGCTGACGATAACGCTCCCGGCGGCTGCCCCTCTACACTCTGGCACGGCTTAATGACACATAGTCATGGGGTGAAGGGGGTTCGCGGATGGCGCACGACGCGCAGGGCGACGAAGTGGTGGGGCTGACCGACGCGATCGCCGAGGTACGGCGGGAGCTGGCGAAGGCGGAGCGGGAAGGGGAGCGGAGCGACTGGCGGTTCCGGGTGGAGCGGGTGAGCCTGGAGTTCGCCGTGGAGCTGCACCGTACGGGGGAGGGGCGGCTGTCGCTGCGGCTCGGCGTGGTGGAGGCGGGCGCCGGGGGATCCGCGACCCGGGTGGGTACGCACCGGGTGCAGCTCGATCTGGTGCCGCACGGCACGGCCGCCGACCGGCCGATCAGCCGCTGAGGGCGCCTCGCCGTCGAGGCGGTGGTGCGGGGTCCGGCGGTGGCGTACGGGATGGGGTCCGTACGACATCGCCTCGGCCGTCCGGCTCGGAACGATTCAGCACCGGGCCGTCCGGGTCGTGCGGGGTGAGCGGGCGGCTAGCCCCGCTCGATGCGGATCGTCGTCCACGCGCCGACGTGCACCCGGTCGCCCTCTCTCAGCGGCACCGGGACGAAGGGCTGGATCGGGTCGGCCGCGCCGTTGACGGTCGTGCCGTTGGTGCTGTTCTGGTCGACCACCGCCCAGCCGCCCTCCGGCTGCTCGACGAGCACCGCGTGCTTGTGCGAGACACCCGGGTCCTCCGGCGGTCTGGCGAGATCGATGTCCGGCACCTCGCCCGTCGACTGCCGTTTTCGGCCGATCGCGATCTGCGGCCCGACCAGCGGCACCTTCTGCTCCGGCGAGTACGCCGGCAGGTTCAGCCCCTGCGCCTCGGGCCCGCTGCGCGACATCATCGCCGCGAAGTACTCCCGGTCCGGCGCGACGACCGCCACCCAGCCCACCGGCTGCGGCGGCGGCCCCTGGCCGGGGAACTGCTGGCCGTGCTGCCCGTGCTGACCGTGCTGCCCGTGCTGCGGCGGCGGCTGCGCCGAACTGGGCGGCGTGATCACGAAGTCGCCGCCCATCCGCGGGTCCGGCTGCGGCGGTGCCTGCGGGGGCACCCCGAGTCCGGGACCCGGAGGCGGGGGCGGCGGCGGTGGCGGCGGTGCGTGCCCCGCGCCGGTGTCCGGGCCCAGCGGCTCGGGGCCGCGGTGGACATGCGAGGGGCCCGAGGGCTGGTACGTCAGCCCCTGCGGGTGCTGCGGGTGGAAGCCCTGCGAGAAGCCGGAGGCCATCGCCGGCGGCACGTACGGCTGGGCGCTCTGGGTGACGAAGTTGTACCGGCACTCCTCGCAGAACTGCGCGTGCCCCTCCCGGGGCGTGCCGCACGACGGGCAGGGCTCCGCGGCCTGGGTGGGCTCGCCGGCGGGGGGACCGGGGTAGCCGTAGCCCCCCGGGCCCGGCGGCGGGACCTGGGCGGCCGGCGGCGGGACGGCGCCCGGCATGCGGATGCCGCACACCTCGCACCAGTCCTCGGCTCCTGACGGGTGACCGTTCGGGCAGGTCGCCATCTCGGTGGATCCCCCTGTCTCACTCTCGTCACTTCTTGACGCGGACGGTCTTCGTCGACCGTGTCTCCAGAGTCATCTCGTCGGCCTCCGCGACCTTGGCCTTCAGACGCACAGTACCGCTCGCCGCGTCGACCACGTCCACCACCTTCGACAGTAGCTTTGCGGTGTCCGCGTTGCCGGAGGCGCTCGCGAGCTGGACGGCACGCCCCAGTTTGGCCGTGGCGCCGTCCATGTCGCCGGCCTTGCGGTCCTCCAGTCCGGCCTGGATGACCTGGGCGAGTTCGGCCTGTCCGGTGTAGTGCGCCACCTGTGCGTTGATACGGGTGGAGGCCGCCATGTCGTCCGTCCACACCGCCCGGATCAGCCCCTGGGAGAGGGTCTGCGCGCTGCCGTCCGGCCGCGGCAGGATCAGCGAGACGCGGGCGGCGAGCATCTCCTGGCCCACCGAGGCGGGGGGTACCTCGACGCAGACGTGGTAGTCGCGGGACTCGTCGCCCCACGAGCCCGTGGGGTAGTCGCCGGCGCGCGGGCCGGCCTCCGTACGCCGCTCGGTCAGCTCCTCGACCGTGGGGGCGACCTGCTTGACGAACTTGATGGTCGAGCCCTGCGGCGTCCACAGCCGCAGCGCCACGTCCGCGACCTCCTTGCCCATCGCGGTCTCCATCATCTGCGTGAAGTCCGCGGCCAGACCGGCCGGGTCGGCGACGATGTCGGCGGTGCCGAGCAGCGCCGAGGCGATGCCGGTGACCTCCTTGACCTCCCAGTCCGTGCCGACGCCGCGGGCGTCGCAGGTGAACCGGCCGGCGCAGGCGTCGAGGGCGGCGCGCAGGTCCTCCGGCGACTCGTGCTCGTTGCGGCCGTCGGTAAGAAGGATGCCGTGCCGGATCGCCACCTCGGCGGAGCCGAGCAGCTTGTCCGCGAGCCGCAGCCAGGTGCCGATGGCCGTGCCGCCGCCGGCGCTCAGCTTGCGCAGGGCCTCCTTGGCCTCGGTACGGGTCGTGGCGTCGGCGACCGCGAGCCGGCCGCCGCCGGGGTAGACCTCGCGGGCCAGGTGGGTGCCGGCGACGACGGCGAAGGCGACGCCGTCGCGTACCGTCTCGATCGCGGCGGCCGTGGCGTCCCGGGCATTGCGCATCTTGGTGGGGGGATAGTCCATCGAACCCGAGCAGTCGACCATGATCACTATGCCCGCGTCCGGTCCCCCCGAACCGAACTGCGTACGCGCCGGATCGGCGGCCGGCAGCGGCATGCCGCCCGTCGTGCCGCCACCCGTCGAGGCGACGGTGACGATCGCGTTGACCTCACGGCCGCCCTCGGGCAGATACTCGTTCTGGTAGACCTCGACCGAGAACTCCGGCGCGTGCGACTTCGAGAAGTTGGCCATCTCGTCCCCTCCCACTGATGGTATTTAGATCTATGTAGACAATTCACCGGGCAAGAGAGGCTGACTACGTTACGCGCGCCGCCCCCCGTGGCGGATCAGCCCCCCTCGCGTTCCCCCTCCGTCACGAAGGGCCTGCCCCGCCCGCCGGGCCGGGGAACGGGAGTACCGCCACTGTTACGTTGTCGTGGCCGCCCCCGTCCAGGGCGTGGCCGACGAGCACCTGGGCCGCGTGCAGCGGCCGGGCGGCGGCGTCCGGCGGCACCGCGGCGGCCAGTTCCGCCGCGGCCTCGGCGTAGTTCCACAGGCCGTCGGTGCACACGATCACCACGCCGGGACCGTCCGGCTTGAACGAAGCCGTGTGCGGGTCCAGTTCGTGCGCGTCCGCGCCCAGCCAGCCGGTGATCGCGTGCGCGCGGTCGTCCGCGTACGCGTCCGCCTCGGACATCAGCCCGGCGGCGACCATCTGCGCGGCCCACGAGTCGTCCTCGGTGAGCCGGGCCGACGGCGCGGCGCGGTCGTCCGGCACCCAGTACGCGCGCGAGTCGCCGACCCAGCCGACGGTCAGGATGCCGCCGGCGATCACCGCGCTGACGATCGTGCAGGCCGGCGCGTTCTGGTTGCTCAGCGGCGAGTGCTGCGCGGCCAGTTCGTTGACGGAGCCCGCGGCGGCGAGCAGCGCCTCGTGCATCGCCTGCTGCGGGTGCAGCCCGCGGCCCAGCGTGGCCTGCAGCGACGCCCCCGCGGCGACGCTGGCGGCGGCCGACGCCTCGTCCGGGCGGCCGGCGGAGGACACGCCGTCGCAGACGACGGCGACCGTGGCGGGCGCGCCGTTGGGCAGGGGGGTCTCCGCGATGGCGAAGAAGTCCTCGTTGCGGTGGTGGCGCAGGCCCCGGTCGCTGACCGCCGCGACGCCCTCCACCTCGTGCTCCATGTGGTCCCGCTCGCGCGGCTGGGCGTGGCCGCAGCGCTCGCAGTACCCGTCGGCGTCGATCGCGCCCGTACGGCACGCGATGCAGCGCCGCCCGGGCGGCACCGGACCGGCGGCGGGCGGCCCGGCGGCTGCCGGGGCGTCCGGGGCGGCGGTGCCCAGCACCGCGCGCGGGTCGGCGCCCTGCGGCGCCACCGGCTCGGCGATGCGGTAGTGCTCCGGGTCCTCCGCGGGCGCGTCGAGCAGGAACTCGCCGGAGTCGCCGCCCTGCGGGGCGGCCCCGGGGCCCGCGATGCGGTAACTGCCGGTGCGCTGCGCCTCCGAAGGCCCGCCGTCCGGCGCGGCGACCCGGCCGGCGGGCGGCGCAGCCGCAGGGGCCCCGGCGGGCACGGCGCCGTTGGGTCCCACCGCGGGCTCCACGGCCGCCGGTGCGGGCGCGGCCGGTGCGGGCGCGGCGAGATCCGCGCCGCACGCCCCGCAGAACAGGTCACCCGCCTCCAACGGCTCCTCGCACGAGGGGCACGTGTTCACTTGGGATACGGGAGGTGTGTTCGCCATGGGCTTTCCTCTCATACCCAGGTCTTCGGCCGGTAGCGGTTGGCCCGTTCGACCATGTCGATCCGCTCATGGCCGTGCTGTGCGAGACGGGCCAGCACCCGGAAGGAGTTTTCCAGACCGAGCCGCAGCCCGTTCTCATCCAGCGCGCAGCCCAGCAGCGGCTGCGGCGCCGGCGGCCCGGCGGGGGCGGCCTGGCCCGCGCCGGCCCCGGTGCGGCCGGTGAGCACCCAGTCCAGCGCACTGCCCAGCACCTCGGTGGACAGCCGGGCTCTGCGGCCCGCGTCCAGGCCGACGTCCTGCAGCCGCTCCACCTGCGTACCGGCCGCCTGCAAGTCGGTCAGCAGCGGCTCCTGCGGCGCGCGCTGGCGCAGCCGGGCCCTGATCGCCGCGACGCGCGCCGCGGTGTAGTGGATCGACGCCTCCGGTACGGACTCCAGCGCGCGTACCGCACCGGACCGGTCGGCGGCGGCGAGCCGCACCCGGGCGAGCCCGAACGCGGCGCTGACGTAGGCCGGGTCGGTCGTCCACACCAGCCGGTAGTACTCGGTGGCGTTGTCCAACTGGCCCAGCACCTCGGCGCAGATGCCCAGCGCCAGCTTCGGCGCGGGCTCGCCGGGGAAGGCGTCGTAGATCGCGTCGAAGGACAGCGCGGCCGTCTCGAAGTCGCGGGTGGCCAGGGCCTGCAGCCCGCGGTACCAGACGATCCGCCAGTCGTCCGGGTGCTGCGTGCCCAGCTCGGCCAGCGCCGAGCCGGTCGCGGCCAGGTCGCCCAGCTCCAGATGGGCGCGTACCCGGCGCAACTGCAGCTCGATGGAGTCCGTCGGCGCGTTGGACAGCGCGGCGGTCAGCTCCGCGGGCGCGGAGGCCATCAGGCCCGCGAGGAAACCGGCGTTGGGGTCGCTGGGGCTCACCCGCGGCACCGGCAGCGCCAGCGCCGCCGCGGGGGAGTCCAGCGGCAGCGTGTCGGCGATCTGCGCGGGCAGTGCCACCTGCGTGCCCATCCCCGCCCCGCCGCCCGGCAACTGCGGCGGTACGCCCTGTGCGGCCGGCAGCGCAGGAACGCCGTTGCCCGCGGCCCGCGCGGCGCGCTCGCGCTTGTTGACGGGCCGGGCGCCGAGCTGCGAGGTCTCGCCGGTCGCCGGCGGGAACAGCTCGGTGTCCACCACCCGCAGCTCGGGACCGAAGAGCGTGGACAGCGCCGGCTGCGGCTTGCCCGTCTGCAGCGCCACGACCTCCCGCAGCACGCCCGTCAGTTGCTCGGACATCTCCGCGGCCGAGGCGAACCGGCGGGCCGGGTCGGGGTCGGTGGCGCGGACCAGCAGGCGGTAGAAGGACTCGTACCGGTGGAAGACGTCGATCGAGTCGGGGTCGGGCAGGGTGTCGACGAAGACGTTGGTGTAGCCCTGGAAGTCGAAGGTCAGCACGGCCAGCGTGCGCGCCACCGTGTACAGGTCGGAGGCGATGGACGGGCCGACGTCGGCCACCTCGGGCGCCTGGTAGCCCACGGTGCCGAAGATCGCGGACTCGTCGTCGTCCATGCGGCGCACCGCGCCCATGTCGATCAGCTTGAGCTGGTCACCCTGCTGGATGGCGTTGTCGACCTTGAAGTCGCAGTACAGCAGGTTGCGGCTGTGCAGGTGGCCGAGCGCCTCCAGCGCCTCGATCCCGTACGCGCACGCCACCTCGACCGGCAGCGGGTCGCGCTTGCCGTCCGGCGTGCGCCGCTCGTTGGCGATCTCCTTCATCGACTTGCCGCCGACGTACTCCATGACGATGTAGCCGTCGAGGCTGCCGGTGCGCTGGTCGAGGTGCTCGACGAAGTTGTAGATGCGCACGATGCCCGCGTGCTCGATCTCCGCGAGGAAGCGGCGCTCGGAGACGGCCGCGGCGATGGCGTCCTCGTCACCGGTGTTCAGCAGGCCCTTGAGGACCACCCAGCGGTCGGCGACCGCGCGGTCGATCGCCAGGTAGATCCAGCCCAGGCCGCCGTGCGCGAGGCAGCCCGCGACCTGGTACTGCCCGTGGACGATGTCGCCCTCCTGCAGCTTGGGCACGAAGGAGTACGGCTGCCCGCACTTGGTGCAGAAGCCCTCCGTACGCCCCGGTCGCCCCCCGCGCGAACGGCCCACCGGCGCCCCGCACTCGCTGCGGCTGCAGTACCGCTTGCGCTCGGGCACCTCGGGGTTCGCCAGCACCGCCGTACGCGGGTCGGGCCGCGGCACCTCCGGCACCGTCACCAGGCCCGCACCCAGCTTGCCGCGGGAGGCCACCGCGGACGTACGCGAACTCTTGACCGAGACCGAGCGGCCCGTCGACTCCCCGGTCAGCGCGCGCGACAGCCGCCCGGAGACCGACCGGCGCGACGCCCGCGAACTGCTCCGCGACGTGCTGCTCGACCGGCTCGACGCGCTGGAACCGCTCGACGACGAGCTGCCCCGGCTGCCGCGGCGGTGTCCCGTCACCCCGGTGGGCGCCGAGCCGACCACGCCGTCCGGTGAGACGACGGGGGCGAGCCCGCAGGTGTCGCAGTACAGCTCGCCGCCGCCGACGTCCTCGTACGTGCCTCCGCAGCCCGGCCGCTGACATGCCTGCGCGTTGCTCATGACTCCCCCAACTCCGTTCCGTCCAGCCTCACGCCGTGCCCCCGGGCCGATCGACCGGTCCCGCCGCCAGCACCTCCGCCGTGGCCCGCTGGTAGCGCAGCACCGCCTGCTCCGCCGCGATCAGATCGCAGGGCGCCGACCACAGCAGCCGGCGCGCCGCGTCGTACCGCTCCACCAGGATGCGGTCCTCGGCGAAGCCGTGCCGGGCCACCTTCGCCTTGTACGCGTCCAGCCGGCCGCGCAGCTCCGCGCGCACGGCCAGCGGCGCGGTCACCGCCGTCAGCGACTCCCGTGCCCGTAGCAACTCCTCCTCGGCCCGCTGCTCCAGACTCTCCAGCAGCGGCGAGAGCCGGTGCCACTGGGCGCGCCTGCGGTACTCGACCGCGTTGGCCAACTGCTCGTTCAACGCGGTCGGCGGGCCGCTGACCGCCGGCACCTCGGACGCCGCTATCTTCGCCAGCACCTCGCCGCGCGCCCGCCGCGCCTCGCCCAGCGTACGGTCCGCGCGCGACAGCACGTCGCGCACCCTGATCAGCCGCTCCTCCGCGTCCTGCCGGACGTGCAGCACGGCGTCGATCTCCCGGCGCACGTCCTCAAGGCCGCGCGCCGCCGCGTCGTAGCGCGCGGTGTCCGGGCTGCCGCCGCCCGGCGCCGCGCCGGGGCTGCGCCCCGCCGGCCGGGACCAGAACGCCAGCGGGTCGCGGACCACCTCGTCGCGCAGCGACGCCAGCTCCGCGGTGATCCGCTCCAGGTCGTCGCCGGCCGGGTGCTCCCCGGACCGTACGCCGACGGACTGGGCCAGTGACCGGGTGCGCTGCAGCTCGGCGGCGAGCAGGTCGATGCGCGCCGGCAGCGCCGACCACACGGAGTCCGCCGCCGCGACGACGTCGATCACCTCCGCGTACCACCGGTTCATCCGCTCCACCAGCTCGTCCAGCTTCAGCGACTCCGACAGCCGGGCGGGCCCCGTCAGCGACGCCGGATAGCCGCCGGCGACGGTACGCGGCAGGGCCGCGGCACCCGGCGCGAAGGTGACGCCGTGGTCGCGCAGCAGCGCCGTCAGCTCGGCCAGCTCCGCGGCGCCCGGTGAGCGGCGGCGGGCCCGGATCTCCCGGGCCGAGCCGAGCGCGCTCGTGTACGCGTCGAAGTGCGCCCACAGCAGCGAGACCGCCTGCTCCGCGGCGGCCCAGCGCTCCTTGGTCGTACCGGACAGCTCGGCGCCCTCCAGCAGCCGGCGTCCCGCGTGGTCCTGGAGCGCGAGCAGCGAGGTCTCGATCGCCTCGTGCTCGGCTCCCAGCCGCGCGAGCGCACGATCGACCTCCTCGCGGTCCATCGAACCCCGTGGCGGGAGCGGCATCTGTTTCCCTCCGTGCTGCCGTACTCTGCCCGTTGCCGTGCTGCTACTGCTCCTGCGCGCGCCGGCTCAGTCCTTGTACTTGGGGGCCGGCGGGCCGTCGATCCCCGGCATGGCGTCGGCCAGCCACTCGTCGTAGGAATCCTGCCAGCGCCCGTCCTTGCGGTAGTCCTCGAGCAGCTTGTTGACCCGGCGCACCAGATCGTGGTCGTCCTCGTTCATCGCCACGCCGTACGGCTCGCGCTGGTTCAGGGTGCCGAACAGCTTCATCGACGGGTCCTGCGCGGCCTGTCCTGCCGCCAGCGCGTTGTCGGTGACGACCGCGTCCGCGTCGCCGAGCTGGACCCGCACCAGGCAGTCGAGCTGGTTGGGGACCAGCATGACCTCCGCGCCGTGCGAGTCCTCCTCCAGTGCGGTCATGCCCGTGGAGCCGTCGGCGGTGCAGACGCGCTTGCCGTCCAGGCTCTCGTCGAAGCCGGTGATGCCCGAGTCCTCGGGCGCCAGCACCTGCTGGTCGCCGGTGAAGTACTCGGTGGAGAACGCCACTTCCTCGATGCGCTCGCAGTTGATGGTCATCGTGCGCACCACGATGTCGACGTCGTTGGCCTGCAGTGCCGGGATCCGCTGGCTGGTGGGGATGGAGCGGAAGACGATCTTGTCCTCCCCCGGGCCGAGGATCTCCTCGGCGATGGCCCGCGCCAGGTCGATGTCGAAGCCCTCCAACTGGCCGGTGAGCGGGTTGCGGTAGCCCCACTGGTAGCTGTTCTGGTCGATGCCCGCGATCAGATAGCCGCGGTCGACGATCCGCTTGACGCCGTCGCCCGAGGCGGTCGGGGACGGCCGCAGGCTCGCCTCCGGTGTCTGGCACTCCTCCTGGCTCGACTTCGCCGGCTGCGCCGCGACCGCACCGCCCGCGGCGCGGTCGTCCGCCCGGCCGTCCTGCCGGTCGCCGCCCGTGAGCCCGGGCAGCAGGGCGGCCGTCAGCGCGACGGCCGCCGCCGTCCCGGCCACGCCGCCCCAGCCGCGCAGTTTCCGCCTCGTCCTCGGTGCCTTCGCCGTCCGCATCGCTGCCTCCCCCTTCGCCGTCATCGGTACTCCGAGAGCCTGCGCCCGATGCCGAACACCGCGCCGGCCGCGCCGAGCACGGCGAGCAGCCCGGCGCCGATCCACAGGCCGGAGAGCGCCCCGCGGCCGTCCTCGGCCGCCGACTTGAACTCCCGCCGCTCGTGGTCCAGGGCCTCCTTGAGGCTGTCGTCGACCTGGTCGAAGAACTCGCTGGTCGACTTCTCCCCGCCGCCTCCGATGACCATGTCCTTCGCGTCCTCGTACTTGCCCGCGACGTTCTGGTCCTGCGCCTCGCCGTGCAGCTCGCGCCATGCGCGTACGTTGTCCACGGCCTCCGCGACCGGCTCGCGGCCCTGGTCGTCGTCGGCCAGCTCCAGGGCGCGGCCGAGCAGGCTGTCCTCCGGCGCCTCCTTGGCGTCGGGGCTCTTGCCCGCCAGCTCGCTCATGCCCTTGAGGTAGCTGTCCTCGTACTTGTCGAGGCCCTCCTCGGTGGTGACGGAGCCCCGGTTGACGTACGTCAGGTTCTCGTCGGCGCGGGCCCGCAGGGTGTTGATCCGCGCCTCGTTGAGCGCGTGCAGCGACTGGGCGCCGTGCCGGTCGGAGTCGCCGAGACCGGAGCGGGCGAGGGTGTGCCCGACGGTCAGCCAGAGCAGCACGATCACGGTGGCCGCGGAGGCCGCCAGCAGGCCGTGGTTGAACACCCGGTTCGTCCGGCGGTAGTGGCGGCGCTGCGCCCAGAACAGGACCCCGAGCGCGAGCAGTCCGCCGGCCAGCGCGGCCCACGGCCACGCCTTGGCGTCGGAGTAGTCCTGCTCCAACTGTCCGGTCTCGGACAGGTAGAGCTGCTCGGCGGCGGGCAGCAGCGTCTCGCGCATCTGCTCGTCCGCGTAGCGCAGGTACGCGCCGCCGAGCGGCAGGCCCTGGCGGTTGTTGGCGCGGGCTGTCTCGACCAGCGAGGTGTAGACCGGCAGCGCCTGGTTCAGCTTCTCGATCTGCTTCTGCGACTCCGCGGCGCCCTGGGAGTTGGCCGCGGCCTTCACCAGCAGCTTCGAGGCCTGCTCGATGTCCGCGTCGTACCGCGCGCGCACCTGGGGCGGCTCCTGCCCGCCCTCCAGGAACCCGGTGGCCGCCGTGGTGTTGGCGCCGGCCAGCGAGCGGTAGATGTCGGCGGCGTCGGCGCTCAGCGGCTGACTGCGGTTGATGACGTCGTCGGCGGCCGCCGACCGGTCGGACACCTGCCAGGCGGTGAGCGCCCCGAACAGCACGACCAGCGCCGCCAGTACGGCCCCGATGATCCGCAGCCGGCCCGGCTCGGTGGTCGCGGCGGCGCGCAGCCTGTCGAGGCCCTCGGCGAACGCGGAGCGCCGCCCCGGCGGTGCGGCGGGCGGCGGCGGTGCGGCGGCGCTGCCCGCGGGAGAGCCCGCCTGCGGTACGAGTGGGCCGTCGGGCCCGGCCTGCGCGGGAAACGCAGGCGCGGTCTGGTGCTCCGGCGGCGCGGCGCTGCCGGCCGGCGGCGGGTACGTCACGTGACCTCCCCCTGGGTCGCTGGCTGTTCGCCCGGTTGCGTGGGCGGGTCCAGTCCACCCCGGGCACGTCGGCAAGTATGGCGGCCCGTTCAGGCCGTCACACCGCGATTCCCGGGATCTTGTTCGGATCGGTACCGTAGCGCGCCACGCGGTGGGCGTTGGGGCCCCATCCTGCCCTTCTTCACGCCCAGCGCATCCGTTCGGTTCCTGTTCCGACCGGCTTCTGCGCCCCGGGGGGAGTACCGGGGCGCCGGTACCGCGGCGGGGGTCGCCGCGGGCATAACAAAGGCCCGGTTCTAGGCAGAGATGCCGTCGATCCGGGCCAGGGCCTCGTCCGCGCCGTATGGCTGCAGGTAGGGCAACCAGCGCGGGTCCCTATGCCCTGTCCCGATGATCCGCCAGGCCAGCCCGGACGGGGGCGCGGGCTGGTGGCGCAACCGCCAGCCCAGCTCGTGGATCGGCCGGTCGGCCTTCACATGGTTGCAGCGGCGGCAGGCCGCCACGACGTTGTCCCAGCGGTGCTGTCCGCCGCGGCTGCGCGGGATCACGTGGTCGACGCTGGTGGCCACCGCGCCGCAGTACGCGCAGCGGCCCCCGTCGCGGGCGAAGAGCGCCCGGCGCGTGAGCGGAACGGGCCCCCTGACGGGGACCCGTACGAACCTCTGCAGTCGTACGACGCTTGGCGCCGCTATCACCCGCGTGGCGCTGTGCAGGAAGGCACCGGATTCCTCCAGACTGACGGCTTTGCCGTTCAGCACCAGCACGAGCGCGCGGCGCATCGGCACGACGCCGAGCGGCTCGTAGGAAGCATTGAGGACGAGGACGTGCGGCACGGTGCCTCCTTGTACGCCGGCGGCGCGTGGCTCGCGCCGGGACGATCTGGTCAACAGTGTGTCCTGCACCCCCGCCTCCGCGCCACCACGATCAGGTAAACGGGCCAACCGCCCGGCAAGGTTCCACGGCCGTCCCCGTGATGTTGATCCCCCCTTCGGACCCGCCCTACGCCTGGTCACACCGGGCGGTAACCGGACCGCAACACGGGGCTTCACCGGGCCGCCCCGCGGCGCCCGCCGGGCGGCCCCGCGGCGGTAAAGCAACGGCAAAGAGGCAGGCCGGAGCGGCGGGTAGGGTGAGGTCGTCCACCCCTGAACGGAAGGTTCCACGCCGTGTTCGCCACCGCTCGCCCGGCTGCCGAGAGCCCCTCCCCGACGCCGCTTGAGGAGTCGCGCAAGAGCGCGGAGGAGACGGCCGGGTGGATCCAGGAGAACTGGGCCTCGTGGCTGGGCGTGGGACTGCGGATCCTGCTCGTCGTGGTGATCGCGTATGTGCTGCGCCGCGTGGTCCAGCGTATGATCACCAAGCTGATAACGCGGATGACGCGCACCGCCGACGCCGTGGACGGCACCGCCCTCGGCGGGCTCCTCGTCAACCACGAGAGACGCAGACAGCGGTCCGAAGCACTCGGCTCCATCCTGCGCAGCAGCGCCTCCTTTGTGATTCTCGGCACAGCCGCCCTGACCGTGCTGTCCGCCCTCAAGATCGATCTGGCGCCCCTGCTGGCCAGCGCCGGCGTCGCGGGCGTCGCGCTCGGCTTCGGCGCCCGCAACCTGGTGATGGACTTCCTCTCCGGCGTCTTCATGCTCATCGAGGACCAGTACGGGGTCGGGGACACCATCGACGTCGGTGAGGTCACCGGCGAGGTGATCGAGGTCGGGCTGCGGGTGACCAAGCTGCGCGGCGACAACGGGGCGATCTGGTACATGCGCAACGGCGAGGTCAAGCGGATCGGCAACCTCAGCCAGGGCTGGGCGACGGCCGTCGTCGACGTGCCCGTGGCGGCCGGCGAGGACCTGGACCGGGTGCGCGACGTGATCGCCGCCGCCGGCGAGGGGTTCGGCCGCACCGAGCCGTGGAGCGAGCAGTTGTGGGGCGAGGTCGACGTGCTCGGCCTGACCGCGGTCACGCAGGGCACGGCGATCATCCAGGTGCAGGTCAGGACGATGCCGGGGAAGTCCATCGGGGTCGAGCGCGAGCTGCGCTGGCGGATCCGGGAGGCGCTGCTCGCGGCCGGGGTCGTCATGTCGGACGTACCGCCGGGCGCGGTGGTGCCGCCCCGGACGGAGCAGGTGGCGGTGCCCCAGCAGGCGCCCTCGGGCGGCGGTGGCGGCGGGGAGTAGCCCCGGCCCCCGGGCCGCCGCGGGCGGCCCGGCGCGCTTGTGGCCCGTCCTCTTGACGCGCTTCGTCCACGGCACTACTTTCGCCGCACTCCGATAGGAAAGTTTCCTAACCATCCGGAGCGGCGAGCGGTACGGCACCGTCCGGACCGGGGGAGAGGTGAGGCCCATGGCCGGTGGCCCGGGGACGCTGCGCGCGATGAACGACCGCGCCGCGCTGGAGCTGCTGCTGGAGCACGGCACGCTCTCACGCACCCGGCTCGGCAAGCTCACCGGCCTGTCCAAGCCGACCGCCTCGCAGTTGCTGGCCCGGCTGGAGGCGGCCGGGCTGGTGCTCGCCACCGGCACCAGCGAGGGCAGCCCCGGCCCCAACGCCCAGCTCTACGCCCTCAACCCCGCCGTCGCCCACGTCGTCGGACTCGATGTCACCGCCGCCCGGATCCGCGCGGCCGTCGCCGACGTCACCGGGCGCACGGTCGGCTCGTACGAACTGGCCACGGCCAAACGCACCGGCGGCGGCGCTGCGGAGGGGACCGTACGCCGTGTGGTCCGCGCCGTGGACGGCGCCGCCAAGGACGCCGGGCTCACCCGCGCCGAGCTGCACCGCGCCGTCATCGGCACCCCCGGCGCCTTCGACCCCGGCACCGGCCGCCTGCGCTACGCCTCCCACCTGCCCGGCTGGCACTCCCCGACGCTGCTGGAGGAGCTGGCCGCCGCCCTGCCGATGCCGGTCGCGTACGACAACGACGTGAACCTCGCCGCCGTGGCCGAGCAGCGCCGCGGCGCCGCCCGCGGCCACGACGACTTCGTCCTGCTGTGGAACGAGGAGGGCCTCGGCGCGGCCGTCGTCATCGGCGGCCGGCTGCACCGCGGCAGCACCGGCGGCGCCGGCGAGGTCGGCTTCCTGCCGGTGCCCGGCGCCACCCTCGTCCGCCAGGTCACCCGTGCCAACAGCGGCGGCTTCCAGGAACTGGCCGGCGCCCAGGCCCTCGCCCCGCTCGCCCGCGAGCTGGGCCTGGCCCCCGGGCGCGGGCACCACGCCGAGGTCGCCGCGGAACTCGTCGCCCGCGCCGCCGCCGAACCCGGGGAACCCGGCCACGCCGAACTCCTCGACCGCTTCGCGCAGCGCCTGGCCGTCGGCCTCGCCTCCGTCGTCGCCGTCCTCGACCCGCAGCTCATCGTGCTCTCCGGCGCCGTGCTGGCCGCCGGCGGGGACCGGCTGCGCGCGCTCGTCCAGGCCGAGCTGGCCGAGCTGGCCGCACCCCGGCCGCGCCTGGTGACCGGCGTGGTCGAGCGGCACCCCGTCCTCACCGGCGCGCTGGAGAGCGCGCTCGCCGCCACCCGCGACGAGGTCTTCGACACCACCGCCCGCTGACGCCCGCCCCACCCGGCCCGTCTCCCGGAACGCCCGCCCCGCCCGGCTCGTCTGCTCCCGCCCCCTCCCAGCTCGCCTGCTCCCGCCACCCACCCGATTTCCCCTGCATCCGCCAGGAGGTACGACGACCATGCCCACAACCCGCCCCCGCGGCCGCACCGTCGCCGCGGTCGCCGCCGCGGCAGCGCTGTCGCTCTTCGCCGCCGCCTGCACCGGCAGCAACGACTCCGGCGCCGCGAACGACGATCCCGACGCCGAGGTCACGCTCACCTTCTGGCACGGCTGGAGCGCGCCGTCCGAGGTCGAGGCGATCGAGGCCAACATCGACGCCTTCGAGAAGGAGTTCCCCCACATCACGGTCACGTCCGTGAAGGGCGTCAACGACGACAAGCTGAACCAGGGCCTGCGCGCCGGCGGCTCCAACGGCCCCGACGTGGTGTCCTCGTTCACCACCGACAACGTCGGCCGCTTCTGCTCCTCGAACGTCCTCGCCGACCTCGACCCGTTCCTGAAGGAGGCCGGCATCAGCCCGGAGGAGACCTTCCCGGCGCCGATGCTGGAGTACACCCAGTACGAGGGCAAGCGCTGCGCGCTGCCCCTCCTCGGCGACGCCTACGGCCTCTACTACAACAAGGACGCCTTCGCCGAAGCCGGCATCGACGCCCCGCCGAAGACCCTCTCCGAGCTGGAGGAGGTCGCCAAGAAGCTCACCAAGCCCGACGGCGACGGCTACGAACAGCTCGGCTTCATGCCCACTTACCAGGGCTACGAGACCACCGTCGAGCACTACGGCGGGCAGTTCGGCCTCACCTACTTCGACGGCGAGGGCGACTCCAACGCCGCCGGCGACCCGAAGACGGCCGAGATGTTCGAGTGGCAGAAGAGCATGGTCGACGCCCTCGGCGGCTTCGAGAAGCTGCGCAAGTACCGCAACACCTTCGGCGACGAGTGGGGCCCCAAGCACCCCTTCCACACCGGCCAGGTCGCCATGCAGATGGACGGCGAGTGGCGCGGCAAGATGGCCGCCGACGCCGACGTCGGCTTCGAGATAGGCGCGGCCCCCTTCCCCGTCCCCGACGACCAGGCGGACTCGTACGGCAAGGGCTACCTCTCCGGCACCATCACCGGCATCGCCACCACCAGCGAGAAGAAGAACGCCGCGTGGGAGCTGGTGAAGTACCTGACCACCGACACCGACGCCGTCGTCGGCTTCGCCAACGCCATCCACAACGTGCCCTCCACGCTGGCCGCGCTGAAGTCCCCGGAGCTCAACGACGACCCGGTCTACCGCACGTTCGTCGACATCGCCCGGCACCCCGAATCCAGCCACGCCCCGCCCTCGAAGAACGGCGGCGCCTTCCTGCTCACGCTCCAGGACTACGGGCTGAAGTACGAGAGCGGCGAGGAGGACGATCTGACGTCCCTGCTGGAGCAGGCCGACGAGCAGATCGACAAGGACAACGCGCAGGCCGGCTGATGTCCGCCGCCGTCCACACCCTGGGTGCGCGGCGCCGCCGCGCGGCGCTGCGCACCCTCGGGTTCCTCTCGCCCTGGCTCGTCGGTTTCGGCGTCTTCTTCGCCTACCCGCTCGGCGCGACCGTCTACTTCTCGTTCATGAAGTACGACGGGTTCACCGACCCCGTCTGGGTGGGGCTGAAGAACTGGCGCTACGTCCTGTTCGACTACCCCTTCTTCTGGCCCGCCCTGGCCAACACCCTGTGGCTGGTGGCCGTGATGGTCACCCTGCGCACGATCTTCGGGCTCGGCGTCGGCCTGCTCATCACGAGGATCAAGACCGGCGCGGGCGTCTTCCGCACCCTGTTCTGCCTGCCGTATCTGGCGCCGCCGGTCGCCGCCACCATGTCGTTCGTCTTCCTGATGAACCCCGGCACCGGACCGGTCAACACCGTCCTCGGCCGGCTCGGTCTGGGCGAGCCGGGCTGGTTCAACGACGCGCAGTGGTCCAAACCGGCGCTCACGGTCCTCGCGCTGTGGTGCGTCGGCGACCTCATGGTCATCTTCATGGCGTCGCTGCTGGACGTGCCCAAGGAGCAGTACGAGGCCGCCGAGCTGGACGGCGCCGGCGCCTGGTCCCGGTTCCGGTACGTCACGCTGCCGAACATCCGGCCCGTCGTGCTCTTCGCCGTCGTCACCGGCGTGATCGCCACGATGCAGTACTACACCGAGCCCATCGTGGCCGCGAAGGTCGCCAGCGGCGTCATCGGCGGCTCCGGCCAGCACTTCGAGCCCGGCTACCCGGAGAAGTCGACCCTCACCGTCCCGCAGAGCGTCTACCACCTGGGCTTCCAGCGGTTCGACACGGGCGCGGCGTGCGTCGTCGCCCTGGTGCTCTTCGTCCTCGCGATGGCCTTCACGTACGTGCTCATGCGCCGCGGCAGCGGCTTCCTGAAGGAGGACGACTGATGGCGGCGGTACATCCGGTCGAGCGGAAGCGGCCGGCGGCGGCGCGCCCCGCGGCCCGGGGCCGGCGCCCGCGGCGCGGTCCCGCGACGAACGCGCAGGCGCGCCGCAGGGAGCTGCTGAACTGGGTCGCGGTGCACGCCCTGGCGATCGCCGCATCGCTGTTCTTCGTGCTGCCGTTCGTCTTCGTCTTCCTGACCGCCGTGATGAGCGACGACCAGGCGCTGACCCGGGCGCTGTGGCCCCGTACCTGGGAGTGGGGCAACTTCGGCACGGTGTGGGAGACCCCCGGCTTCCTCACCTGGTGGCGCAACACGCTGCTCTACGCGGGCCTGGGCACCGTGCTCGCCGTCGGCTCCAGCCTCCCCGTGGCCTACGCGCTGGCCAAGTTCCGCTTCCGGGGCCGGAACCTGGCGATGATGATGGTCATCGCGGCGATGATGCTGCCGCCGCAGGTCGTCATCGTGCCCATGTACCTGTTCTGGTCCCGGCAGATGGACATGACCGGCACGCTGTGGCCGCTGATCATCCCGTTCGCCTTCGCCAACCCCTTCAGCGTCTTCCTGCTGCGGCAGTTCCTGCTGACCATCCCGCGCGAGTACACCGAGGCCGCGCGCATCGACGGCTGCGGCGAACTGCGCACGCTGCTGCGCATCGTGGTGCCGATGGCCAAGCCCGCTATCGCCGCCGTCGCCCTGTTCCACTTCTTCTCCTGCTGGAACGACTACTTCGGGCCGCAGATCTACGCTTCGGAGAACCCGGACTGGTGGACGCTGAGCTACGGGCTGGAGTCGTTCAAGGGCGCCCACCAGACCGATTGGAACCTCACCATGGCGGCCACGGTCCTGGTCATGGCCCCGGTGATCGTGGTCTTCTTCTTCGCCCAGAGAGCCTTCATCGAGGGCGTCACGCTGACAGGAGTCAAAGGGTGAAACTCGCAGTGGTAGGCGGCGGCTCGACCTACACGCCCGAGCTGGTCGACGGGTTCGCGCGGCTGCGCGAGACGCTGCCCGTCGACGAGCTGGTCCTCATCGACCCCGCCGCCGAGCGGCTGGACCTGATCGGCGCCCTGGCGCGGCGGATGTTCGCCCGGCAGGGCCACGACGGGCGGGTCGTGACCACCGCCGGGCTGGAGGAGGGCGTCGAGGGCGCGGACGCCGTGCTCGTCCAGCTGCGCGTCGGCGGGCAGGCGGCGCGGCAGCGGGACGAGACGTGGCCGCTGGACTGCGGCTGCGTCGGGCAGGAGACGACCGGCGCGGGCGGCCTCGCCAAGGCGCTGCGCACCGTGCCCGTGGTGCTCGACATCGCGGAACGGGTCCGCAAGGCCGCCCCCGACGCCTGGATCATCGACTTCACCAACCCCGTCGGCATCGTCACCCGCGCGCTGCTGCAGGCCGGGCACCGCGCGGTGGGCCTGTGCAATGTCGCCATCCATCTGCAGAGAACGTTCGCACGGCTGTTGGATGCCCCACCCGCGGACGTCCACCTGGAACACGTCGGCCTCAACCACCTCACCTGGGAGCTGGGCGTACGCCTCGGCGGCCCCGGCGGCGTCGACGTGACGCCCAAGCTGATCGGCGAACACGGCGCCCGGATCGCCGGGGAGCTGCGTCTGCCGCCGGAGCTGCTGCCCCGGCTGGGCGTCGTGCCCTCGTACTACCTGCGCTACTACTACGCCCACGACCAGGTCGTACGCGAACAGCGCGAGGGCCCCTCGCGGGGCGCGCAGGTCGCCGGGATGGAGGCCGAGCTGCTGCGGATGTACGCCGACCCGACGCTCGACACCAAGCCGGAGCTGCTGTCACGGCGCGGCGGCGCGTACTACTCCGAGGCCGCCGTCGCGCTCGCCGCGTCGCTGCTGGGCGGGGACGAGGGTGCGGTGCAGGTCGTCAACACCGTCAACCGCGGCACCCTGCCGTTCCTCCCCGACGACGCGGTCGTCGAGGTGCAGGCCGAGGTCACGGCCGAGGGCGCCAGGCCGCTCGCCGTCCGGGAGCTGGACCCGCTGTTCGCCGGTCTCATCGCGCACACCACGGCGTACGAGCGGCTGGCGCTGGAGGCGGCGCTGCACGGCGGGTCCGAGCGCGTCTTCCGCGCGCTGCTGGCACACCCGCTGGTGGGGCAGTACGACCGCGCCGGGAAGCTGACGGACGCGCTGATCGCGCACAACCGGGAGTACCTGCCGTGGGCCTGAGCCCGGTCGCCGTGCTGGCGATCGACGCCGGGAACAGCAAGACGGACGCGGCGCTGGTCGCGGGGGACGGCACGGTACTGGGCCAGGGGCGCAGCGGCGGCTTCCGGCCGCCGGTGACGGGGGTGACGGCGGCGGTCGACGTGTTGGCCGAGGCGGTGGCCGGGGCGGTACGGCAGGCGGGGGGCGAGGGCGCCGGCGGGGCCGTCGCCGCGCATGTGTCCGCGTGCCTGGCCAACGTCGACCTGCCCGTCGAGGAGCGCACCGTCCGCGCGGAACTGGAAGCGCGCGGATGGGGCCGTACGGTCACCGTCCACAACGACACGTTCGCCCTGCTGCGGGCCGGCCTCCCGCCGGGCGCGCAGCCGCGCGGGGTCGCCGTCGTCTGCGGCGCCGGCATCAACTGCGCCGGGCTGCTGCCCGACGGCCGCACCCACCGGTTCCTCGCCCTCGGCAAGCTGTCCGGCGACTGGGGCGGCGGCGCGGGCCTCGCGGCGGAGGCGGTCTGGTACGCGGCGCGGGCGGAGGACGGCCGCGGCGAGCCGACCGCCCTGGCGACGGCGGTGCCCGAGCACTTCGGCCTCGGCACGATGTACGAGCTGATCGAGGGCGTCCACCTCGGCACCGTCCCGGTGGCGCGCACCCAGCGGCTGGCCCCGCTGCTCTTCGCGGTGGCGGCCGGGGGCGATCCGGTGGCGCGGTCGATCGTGGACCGGCTGGCGGACGAGGTGGTGGCGCTGGCGGCGGTGGCGCTGGAGCGGCTCGACCTGCTGGACGAGGAGGTGCCGGTGGTGCTCGGCGGCAGCGTCCTGGCCGCGGGCCATGTGCAGTTGGACGACCGGATACGCACCCTGCTCACGGCCCGCGCCCCCAAGGCGGTCCCCCGGGTGGTCACGGCCCCACCGGTGCTGGGCGCGGCCCTGCTGGGCCTGGACCGCACGGATGCCCCGGAGGGCGCCGAGTCCCGTACCCGCGCGCACTACGGCTGAGGGCCGCCGGGCGCCTTCCGCCTGCCGCGGGCCCGTACGGGGATCCGCGGGCCACGAGCCCGTCGCGGGCCCGTGCCCGCGGGCGGCACCGCGCCCTTCGGGCCGCTCAGCGCGGTATGCGGTCGACCCCGGGGCCGGGCCGGGGGCCTGTAGGCCGGGACGGGCCGTGCCCGTCGCGACCCGCCGGGGCGGCCGGCTCGCCGCGGGCCACGGCGGTGCACTGTCCGGGAACCCCGCCCGGGGCCTCGCGGCGCCGGGCGTGCCCTTCGCGGAGCGGGCCCCGCCTCCGTTCCGCGGTCAGTCGCGGACGGCCCGTACCTCCAGGGCGTAGAGCGAGTAGCCGAACTCCGTGGCCCGTTCCACGCCCTGCACGCGGACGTAGCGCACCTCGCGCTCGTCCATCCGGACCGACTCCCGGCCGCCCCCGCCGTCGTTCACCGACGCCGCCGTGCGCCAGCGGCGGCCGTCGGCGGAGACCTGCACGCGGTAGCGCTTCGCGTACGCGCTCTCCCAGCTCAGCGCCACCTCGCCGACCCGCGCCGGCTCCGCGAGCCGCACCTGCACCCAGGCGCCGTCCTCGACCGGCGAGGACCACCGCGTCTCCGGGTCGCCGTCCGTCACCGCCGCCGCCGGGAAGTCCGGCGTCTCGTCCGCCGACGACGACGCGCGGCCCGCGCGCGCCAGGTCGGGGCCGCCCACCGCGGGGTAGGCGTGCACGGTGACGGTACGGACCTGGGCCGCGCCGCCGTCCTCCAGCCGCACCGGGATCTCGTACGTGCCCGGTGCCACGTCCTTCGTCGCGCGGATCTCGATCGGGGCCCTGGCGGTCGTGCCGCGGGCTATCCGCACCTCGCCGGGGGACTCCGCCTCCAGCCCCTCCGGCGCCCTCGCCGTCACCTTGCCGCCCGCGTCGCCGGGACGCCGCGCCGACAACTCCGCGTCCACGACCACCCGATCGCCGCCGATCGTCACGTCGGCCTCGTCGCGGGAGAGCGACAGCCGGGCGCCCGGCCCGGCGGCGGACCACGGCACCACCTCGTGCACCACCGGCGCCGTGGTGTCGGCGGCCCACACGAGCCGTACGGCGTCGGCGTCGGCGCGCCCGGCGGGCAGCTCGGTCCAGCCGCGGCCGTCGAGTTCGCCGACCGGGCGCCACGCGGTCCCGCCGCCGTCCCGTACCCGGATCTGCACCTCGGCGCGGGTGCCCGTGCCGGGCTGGGTCAGCACCGTCACCGCCCGCAGCGGCTGCCGGTCGAACTCCACCACCAGCGCCTCGTGCGTGCCGGGCGACGGCGGCCGGGCGGCCTCGTACGCCGTCGCCGGTCTGCCGTCGGCCGCCGACGTCACCGACGAGCGCTCCAGCGGCTCCGCGCCGCCCGAGGCGGTCGCCCCGGCGCCCGCGCCGCTCCGGGCGGCGCCGCCGGCGCCCAGCCAGGAGTCCGAGTCCGTCAGCGCCCGGCTGAGGAAGGCGTCGAGCACCCCCGCGCCCACCACCCCGCCGCCCCGGCCGGCCTCACCGGCCAGGCGCTGCAGCTCCAGCCGCGCCTGCCAGGCCTCCTCGTTGCGCCCCGCGGCCTGCGCGGTGACCATGTCCACGGCCCGCTCGCCGGCGGCGCCGTACCGCGCCAACCGCGCCAGCCACGGCCGCACCTCGTCGCCGAACGTGCCGTCCGCCAGCGGCGCCAGCGCGTCCGGCGCGCGGCGCATCACGGTGAACGCCTCCCGCAGCCGCTCGGCCGCCTTCTCAGCGTCCCGCCGGCCGCCGGCCGCGTTCTCCCGCTCGCGCCAGAAGTCCGCGATCAGCGGCCGCAGATACGCCGACTCCGTGGCGCCCAGCTCCGACGAGGCCGAGTTCCCGGCCAGCGCGGCGAGGGCGGCGCCCGCGCCCTCCGGGTCGGGGGCGTCCGCGGCGAGGTCGCGCACGGCCGCCCGCCAGGCGGCGTCCGGGTCGTACGCGCGGGGGTTCCAGGCGTAGTCGGCGACCGTGAACAGCGGCACGCGGGAGGCGGCGGGCTGCTCCATCGCACCGGCCAGCACGCCCGCGGAGCCGGCGGCCACCGCCGGGTCGCGGCCGTCGTACGGGCCGAGGAAGATGCGGTCGCGGGCGTAGTCGTTGACGGGGTAGTTGTCCTGCGTGACGAGCGGATGGCCGCCGAACGCGGCCTGCGCGTCGCGCAGCTGCCCGCCGCTGATCTCCTTGGGCACCGCGCCGACGCCCGACCAGGCGACCTCGACCCGCTCGTCCAGCTCGCCGGCGAGCGCGGAGCGGTAGTCGGTGGTGCCGTCCTGGTAGTACTCGGTCGGCAGCAGCGACAGCGGCGCCGCTTCCGGGTGCCGCCGGGACAGGTGCGCGGCCAGCGCGTTGGCGGTCTCGGCCTGCGCGCGGGCGGCGGCCTCCGGGCCCGTGCCGTACTCGTCGGCGTCCTCGCCGCAGGCCCACTCGCTGTAGCTGACGTCCTGGAACTGGAGCTGGAAGGCCCGTACGCCCAGCGCCCACATCGCGTCCGCCTTGGCCAGCAGGTCCTTGCGGTCGCGGCCCGAGGAGAAGCAGAAGTTCTGGCCCGGCGCCACCGCCCAGGCGAGCGTCACGTGGTTGGCGCGGGCCCGCTCGGCCAGCTCGCGGAACCGGGCGCGCTGCTCGGCCGGGTACGCCTCGCGCCAGCCGGCCTGGCGGTACTGGTCGTCGCCGGGGGAGTAGAGGTAGCGGTTGAGCTTGGTGCGGCCCATGAAGTCGAGCTGCGCCAGGCGCTGTTCGTGGCTCCAGGGGCGGCCGTAGTGGTTCTCGGCGATGCCGCGCACGGCGGTGCCCGGCCAGTCGCGTACGGACACGGCGGGCAGGGTGTTCTCCGTACGGGCCGCGCGGGCCAGTTCGCGCAGTGTCTGCACGCCGTGGAAGAGGCCCGCGGCGTCGGTCCCGGCCAGCGCGACGACGTCACGGCCCTCGTACCGGCCGGCGGCCAGCCGGTAGCCTCCGGCCGGCAGGTCGGCCTGCTCGCCGGCGCCCAGGGCGCGCAGCGCGGCGTCGGCGGGGGAGCGCCGCGGCGGCGGGCCCGCGACGCCCGCGGGGCCGGCCGGCGCCTGGTCGGCGTAGACGACGAGCCCGGTCGCGGGCAGCGCGGCGCCGGGGCGTACCTGCGTGAACTCCCGTACGCCGACCGCCCGCAGCACCTCGTGCAGTTCGGTGAGCGCCTGCGGGTCCGCGCCCTCGGGGGTGACGAGCACGGCCTGCCCGCCCGCGTGCACCTCGCCCGACCGGGCGCGCAACTGCTGCGGGCGCGGCCACACCGCGTCCCGCAGCGCCTCCTCCGCGGCCGGCGTCTCGGCCGACTCCGTGCCGCCGGAGTCCGGCTGCTGCGGCTGTGCGGCGGCGTCCGGTGCCCGGCCGCCGAGCAGCCCGCCGATCACGGCGGCGGACAGCGCCGTCGCCGTGGCCACCCGCCGCCTGGCAACTCCGCCCACCTCCGCCGCCCTCCGTCCGTCTCCGGTCCCGCGCACCGGCTGCCGGCCGTCTTCCCGACCGTACGCCGACGCTGTCGACTGCTCATCGCCCCTGCGTTTCACGGCGGTTAAGGATGCGCATACGTGTGCCGTACACCGACCCCGCGCCGCCCGTACGCGGGGCGCAGCGGAGAGCCCACCACCGCGATGCCGCCGCTGTCAACGCGCCGGTCGGCCCGAATCGCGGGAGGGGCCTGCCGGGCCGCCCGCGCCCGTCAGGGTGCGGACCCGGCGACCCGCTCCTCGATGCCCACGTAGTGCTGCCGCACGGCCTCCCTGGCCTGCTCGGGATCGCCGCTGAGCACCGCGTCGAGAATACGGGCGTGCAGGTCGTGGATCACCTCCGGGTCGCGGTGCGGGGCGGTGGGCGCGGCCCGGTGGTAGGCCACCCAGAACAGGTCGAAGAGCTGCAGCAGCATCGAGTTGCCGAGGTCGGCGAAGAGCAGCCGGTGGAACTCCCGGTCCAGCTCGGCGATCTCCTCGTGCCGGTCCGCCGCCGCCCGCATCCCGGCCAGCACCTCGCGCAGCGAGTCCACGCTCTGCGGCGTCAGCGACCTCATCGCATCGGCGATCATCCCGGACTCCAGTGCCTTGCGCAGCGCGACCAGCTCGACGAGCGCGCGGGGGCCCTGCATCAGTCCGTACGGGAGGTTGTCGAGCAGCGGGGCGAAGGAGAAGTCCCGGACGAACACCCCGCTGCCGCGACGGGTTTCGAGCACGCCCGTGGACTCCAGGGCCTTCACCGCCTCCCGGACGGAGTTGCGGCTGACGCCGAAGAGCCGGGCCAGCTCGGCCTCCGGTTTGAGCGGGTCGCCGGGCCGCAGCCCGCGCTTGATGATGTAGTGCCTGATCTCGTCCTGCACCGTCTTGTGCAGCGGGGGTGCGGTCCCCACCCGCCTGAACGCTGGTTGCACCGACGACTCCCGCTTTCTCTCGTCCACTCGCGAATCCCCGTCCTACCACGGCTCTTGACAGCGGCGCACCGTGAACCTACGGTCCCGAACTTGTAGGATATCTTGCAGACTCCGAACGTTCCCATAGGGGGAGCCGGTGGCACCAGACACGGGGTCGGCCCTGAGCATCAGGGACCTGACCGTTGAGTTCGACACCCCGGCCGGCGTGGTACGCGCGGCGGACGGCGTGAGCTACGACGTGGCCGCCGGCGAGACCCTCGGCGTCGTCGGCGAGACCGGCTCGGGCAAGAGCGTCACGGCCCTGGCCGCGCTGGGGCTGCTGTCCGCCGGGAACGTGCGGCGGGTGGCCGGGCAGGCGCTGCTCGGCGGTACGGACCTGCTGGCGCTGCCGGCGGACGAACTGCGCGCGGTGCTCGGCCGCGAGGTGGCGATGATCTTCCAGGACCCCGGCTCGGCGCTCAACCCGGTGCAGCGCGTCGGCGACCAGATCGCGGAGGCGCTGCGGGTGCACGACCGGACGCTGTCCGCGCCCGCCGCGCGGGCCCGGACCGTGGAACTGCTCGACGAGGTCGGCGTGCCGAACCCCGCCGGGCGGTACGACGCGTACCCGCACCAGTTCTCCGGCGGGATGTGCCAGCGGGCGGTCATCGCGATGGCGATCGCCAACCGGCCGCGGGTCCTGATCGCGGACGAGCCGACGACGGCGCTCGACGTCAGCGTCCAGGCGCAGATTCTCGACGTGCTGCGGCGGGCGGCGCGGGAGACCGGGGCGGCGACCGTGCTGATCACCCACGACCTGGGGGTGGTGGCGGAGACCGCGGACCGGCTGTGCGTGATGTACGGCGGGCGGGTGGTCGAATCCGGCACGGTGTACGACGTCTTCGCCCGGCCGCGGCACCCGTACACCGCGGCCCTGCTGGCGTCGCTGCCGCGCCTCGACGTACGCGCCGACCGCCTCACGCCCATCCCGGGGCGCCCCCCGGACCTGATCGAGGTGACCCCGGGCTGCGCGTTCGCCCCGCGCTGCCCGGTGGGCCACGACCGCCCGCGGTGCGCGCAGGAGCGCCCGGAGCCGGTGGCGACCGACGGCGGCCTGAGCGCGTGCCACTACCCGGACGAGGCCGGCCCGCCCCCGAGGGCGGCGGGCCCCGAGCGGGATCCCGCGCCGCGCGACGCGGGCGCGGCGGGTGGCGGTGCCGGGTCGCAGGGCATGGCTTCGTCGCGGCCCGGTGAGCCGGAGAAGTCCGCCCTGGGGCCGGGCGGCGGCGAGCATCCGCCCACGGCTCTGCCGCGGGGCGCCGGGGCAGGGGCCGGTGGCCCCGCGTCGGATGTGGGGGCGTCTGCGGCCGGGTCGCGGCCGGCTCACGGGGCGTCCGGCACCGCGGTGGACGGGCTGCAGGAGACGGCCTCGCCGGCGCGTGGTGCGACGGAGGAGTCCGCCGACCCGCCACCTGCGGCTCCGCCGCACGGTGCGGCGGCGAAGCCGGCCGTCCCGGCCGCTGGCGCGGGGGCCTCCGCGTCGCCTCCGGCACCGGGTGCGCCCGGCACGTCCTCGGCCTCGCCGCGAAGCGCGGCGGCGAAGTCCGGTACCCCGCCGGACGGCGGCTCCGCGCCGCGCGGCGCACCGCTCGACGTGCGGGACGCGCGCAAGCTCTTCCCCCTCCGCACCGGGGTCTTCGCCCGCACCTCCGGGTACGTGCACGCCGTCGACGGGGTGTCGTTGCGGATACCCGCCGGGCGGACGCTCGGGCTCGTGGGGGAGTCCGGCTGCGGGAAGTCGACGCTCGCGCGGATGCTGCTGCGGCTCGTCGAGCCCAGCGGCGGGGAACTGACCGTCGCCGGGCACGACCTCGTCCGCGCCGGCCGCGGCGAGCTGCGGCGCATCCGGCAGCGGGTGCAGATGGTCTACCAGGACCCCTTCGCCTCCCTGAACCCCCGGCTCAGCGTCGGCGACAACGTTGCCGAACCCCTGCGCCTGGCCGGCGGCTTCAGCCGCCCCCAGCGGCGCGACCGCGTGCTCGACCTCTTCGACCGCGTCGGCCTCCGCCCCGAGCACGCCGACCGCTACCCCGCCGAGTTCTCCGGCGGGCAGCGCCAGCGCGTCGCCATCGCCCGCGCCCTCGCGCTGCGCCCGCGGCTGCTGCTCCTCGACGAGCCGGTCTCCGCGCTCGACGTCTCCGTGCAGGCGCAGGTCCTCAACCTCCTCGCCGACCTGCAGCAGGAGTCCGGCATGGCCTACCTCTTCGTCAGCCACGACCTGTCCGTCGTGCGGCAGGTCGCCGACGAGGTCGCGGTCATGTACCTCGGCCGGATCGTCGAGTCCGGCCCCGTCGAGCGCATCTACGGCCGGCCCCGCCACCCGTACACCCGCGCGCTGCTCGACTCCGTGCCCGCCCCCGACCCCGTCGGCCGCGAGACCCGTCGCCGGGCCCCGCTCGGCGGCGACGTCCCGAGCCCGGCCGACCCTCCGTCGGGCTGCCGCTTCCGCACCCGCTGCCCGCTGGCGGAGGAGCGCTGCGCCGCCGAGGAGCCGGCGCTGCGCGCCGTCGACGGCGGCCTGACCGCCTGCCACTTCGCCGAAACGCTCCGCGGCGCCGGCGCCCCGCGGGCGGCCGGCCCCGTACTCCGCGAGGTGCACTCATGACCGCCGCCTTCCCCACCACGACCCCGGTGGCCCCCGGCCCACCCGCGAGCGCGACGGACACGGCCTCCGCCGGTCGTGCAGCCGAACGCCTCCGCCGCGCCGCCCCCACGTCCGCCTCTTCCGCCGCCGAGGTCCGCCCCGCGGTCGATCCCTCACGGCGCGAGGTGAGTTCATGACCGGCACCGCCCTCACCAAGACCCCCGCCGCAGCCCCGCCCGCCAGGGCGCCCCGCTTCGCCGCCGCCCGCCGCTTCGCCCGCTCCCGCTCCGCGCTCGCCGGCGCCGCCGGGCTGCTCCTGCTCGTACTCCTCGCCCTCCTCGCCCCCTGGGTCGCCCCCTTCGACCCCAACGAACAGGGCGCCGACAACCTCCTCGGCCCCTCCGCCACCCACCTCCTCGGCACCGACGAACTCGGCCGCGACATCGCCTCGCGCGTCCTCCACGGCACCCGTGCCTCGCTGCTCGTCGGGTTCGGCGCCGCCGCCCTCGGCGCGCTGGTCGGCGTGCCGCTCGGCCTCGTCGCCGGCTACGTCGGCCGCTGGGCCGACGCCGTCGCCATGCGGCTGACCGACCTGCTGCTCGCCGTGCCCGGCATCCTGCTCGCGCTCGTCATCATCGCCGTCCTCGGCCCGGGCCGGCTGAACCTCATCCTCGCCATCGGCGTCGGCGCCGTACCGGAGTTCGCCCGGCTCACCCGCGCCGCCACGCTCTCCATCCGGGAGCGCGACTTCGTCGTCGCCTCCCGCGGCATGGGCGCACCGGCCGCCGACACCATGGTCCGCACCGTGCTGCCGAACGTCCTCGGCCCCATCCTCGTCCAGCTCGTCGTCACCGCCTCGCTCGCGGTCGTCGTCGAGTCCGGCCTCAGCCTCCTCGGCCTCGGCACCCCGCCGCCCGCGCCCTCGTGGGGCGGGATGCTCCAGGAGGCCCGCTCGTACCTGCACCAGAGCCCCTGGTACGGCGTCTTCCCCGGGCTCTGCCTCGCGTTCACCGTCTTCTGCCTCGACCGGGTGGGGCGCGGGCTGCAACGGGCCTTCGGCACGGCCGTGACCGGCGGGGCCCGGGAGGGAACGATCTAGATGTACGCGTACCTCATCCGGCGGCTGCTGCAGTTCGCCCTCGTGCTGTTCCTCGGCTCCCTCGCCGTCTGGGCGTTCGTCTTCGCGCTCCCCGGCGACCCGGCGACGGTCCTCACCGGCCCCGACGCCGCCCCGGCCGAACTGGCCGCCACCCGCGAACGGCTCGGCCTGGACGACTCGGTGGTCCAGCAGTACGTCACCTGGCTCGGCAACGCGGTCACCGGCGACCTCGGCGACTCGTACTTCTCCGCGGAAACCGTCCGCTCGACCCTCCTGGACACCGTTCCGGCCACCGGACAGCTCGCCGCCTTCGCCATGGCGCTCACCCTGCTCATCGGCATCCCCGCCGGCACCGTCGTCGCGCTGCGCCCCCGCTCGTGGGCCGGCCGCGCCGCCGACGCGTACCTCACCGCCGGGCTCGCGATCCCCGCCTTCTGGCTCGGCCTGCTGCTCATCCTCGTCTTCGCCGTGCGACTCGGCGCGCTCCCCGCGGCCAGCGACTACGTGCCGCTGTTCAGCGACCCCGTGGGTGCGGTCCGCGCCACGATCCTGCCCGCGCTCGCGATCGCCGTGCACGCCTCCAGCGTGCTCGCCCGCTTCCTGGCCGCCTCGCTGCGCGAGGTGATGGGCCGGGACTACATCCGCACCGCGCGCGCCAAGGGCGTGCCGGAGCGCTACGTCGTACGCCGGCACGCGCTGCGCAACGCCGCGCTGCCGACCGTCACCGTCGTCGGCATCCAGCTCGGCGGCTTCCTCGGCGGCACCGTCGTCATCGAGGCCGTCTTCAACTACCCGGGCCTCGGCCGGCTCCTCTACACCTCGATCGGCGAGCGCGACTACGCGGTCGTGCAGGGCGGCGTGCTCTTCGTCGTGGCCGCCTTCCTCTGTCTCAACCTGCTGGTCGACGTCCTCTACGCGTACCTCGACCCGCGGATCCGGCTCGCCTGACCGCCGTACCGACTCCTCCGCACCCCGCTCCCCCCGACACCCGCGCACGCACTACGTCAAAAGGAGTCCTGTCATGGCACGACCCGCGCCACGGCTCAGCCGGCGTTCCCTGCTCAAGGCCGCCGGACTGACCGGAGCCGGCTCGCTGGCCGGGGTACCGCTGCTGACCGCCTGCGGCGAGGGCAGCCGGTCCGGCGGTGCGTCCGGCCGGCTGACCCTCGGCACCACGCAGATCATGCAGTTCGACCCGTACCAGACGAACACCGCCCTGCACATCCACACCTTCTACACCTACCTCCTGGACTACACCGACGACTACACGGCCAAGCCCGCCGCCGCCTCGACGTGGGAGTTCGCCGCCGACCACACCTCGGTGACCGTGACCCTGCGCACGAGCGACTTCCAGTCGGGCAAGGCGGTCACCGCCGCCGACGTCGTCGCCGGCGTCGAGCGCGCCAAGGACCCGGAGACGGGGTTCACGCTGGCCGCGACGACCGCGTTCATCGACCGGGCCACCGCAGAGGACGACCGCACCGTGCGGCTGGACTTCGCCGAGGCCGTGCCCGACGAACTGGTCCTGGACTGGATGTTCGCCTTCCCGCTGGTCCCCGCGGGGCAGAACGAGGTCGCCGTGCTGGAGAAGAAGCCGGCCGGCTCCGGCCCGTTCCTGCTGGCGGACTTCCGCCGCGACCGGCTGCTGCGGCTGAAGAAGAACCCCGGCTTCTGGGACCGCGGCGAACCGCGGCTGGACGAGGTCGAGTTCCGCTTCTTCCGCGACGAGGAGTCCCTCGTCGGCGCGCTGGAGTCGGGCGACCTCGACGGCGCCGTGTACCTGTCGCTGCGCCACGCCGACCGGCTGCGCGACCGCTTCACGCTGGTCCAGGGCGCCGGCCGGATGGACCTGTTCTTCATGAACGGTGCCCGGCCGCCGTTCGACGACAAGAAGGTGCGCCGGGCCCTCGCCCGCGCCATCGACCGCGACCGGATCATCGACCAGGTCCGCTTCGGCCTCGGCAAGCCCGTCTACACCGCGTTCATGCCGGAGTCCCCGGCGTTCGACTCCGGCTACCTCGACTCCCACGGCTTCGACCTCGACGCCGCGAAGAAGCTGCTGGACGCCGCCGGCGGGCCGCGCAAGGCGACCGCCGCGTTCGGTCCCGAGCCGGGTGCCAAGGACATCGTGCAGGCGATCCAGGCGGACTTCGAGAAGATCGGCTTCGAGCTGACGCTCCAGCCGATGGAGGAGACGGCGTTCCTCGACGCGCTGTTCGCCGGGGAGCTGGAGTGCTGCATCGCCGCGCAGCCGAACAACCTGCAGAGCCCGTCGCTGATCTCCCGCGGGCGGCAGATGCTGCCCACCGAGGACAACGTGATGATGGGCGCCCGCGTCCCCGCCCGCTACGCCGCGGCCGTCGAGGCGAGCCGCACCGCGCTCACGCCCGAGGCGCAGACCACGGCGTACGCGGAGCTGAACGCGGTGCTCGTCGACGAGGCGTGGGCCGTCGGCATCGCCACGCGGCCCTCGCTGGCCGCGCTGGACCGGAACGTCAGCGGCTACGCCGTCGACAAGCGCGACTTCCTCGACCTCACCCGTACCGACACCGCGTAGCGGGGGCGGGCGGTGGTGGCCGCCGGGCGGTCGTCGCGCGGCGGTAGTCGTCCGGCTGGTCGGGCGGTGATCGCCGATGGCGGTCCCGTGGCGGGGGCCGCCGGGCAGCCGGCGGTCGCCGTCGCACGCCGGTCGCCGGGCGAGGGACGCCTCGTCCGGTCGCCGCCGGCGGACGGCGCGGCGTCCGCCTCGCTGCCTGCGGCCCCGCCACCGCCCGGCCCGCCCGCCGCTCGGCACAGTCCGGTCACGGCCGTCCGCCCTCCGTCCGCCCGTCTGCCCACCCGTCCGCGCTCCGTCCGTCCTTCCCTCCGGCCGACTCGCCCGTCCGCGCTGCCGCCCTGGCCCACCGCCGGCCCCCGCGGCCGCACGCCCGTACCCGCCCGACCCCCGTCCTCCGAGAAAGGTCCCGTATGAAAGCGCTCGACTACGCCGCCGGCAGCCCGGTGATGAGCCTGCTCACCGCGGTGTTCACCCCCTTCCGCCCGGACGGCGGCCTCGATCTGGAGACCGTCGGCAAGCAGGCGGACGCGGTGGCGGCCTGGGGCTGCCCGGCGGTGTACGTCGGCGGCACCGCCGGCGAGGGGGCGTCCCTCACCAGCGCCGAGCGGAAGGCGCTGCTGGAGCGGTGGTGCGAGGCGGCGGAGGGGCGGATGGACGTCATCGCACACGTCGGCCACACCAGCCTCGCCGAGGCGCAGGCCCTCGCCGCCCACGCCCAGGCGAGCGGCGCCCGCGCGGTCTCCGCGGTCCCGCCGTACTTCCACCGGCCCCGGGACGCCGCCGCGCTCACGGACTTCCTCGCCCCGCTGGCCGCGGCGGCCCCCCGACTGCCGTTCATCTACTACCACATACCGTCCGTCACCGGGGTGCAGGTGCCGGCCAGCGCGTTCCTCACGGAGGCGGCCCGGCGCATCCCGACCTTCGCGGGCATCAAGTACGCGGACAACGACCTGGCCGACTTCCAGCGATGTCTGGAACGGGCCGAGGGCAGGTACGAGATGTACTTCGGCAGCGCCCGGCTGCTGCTCGCCGCCGCCGGGGTCGGGGCGCGCGCCGCGATCGGCTCCGCGTACAACTTCGCCGCCCCCGTCTACCTGCGGCTCATCCGCCATCTCGAACGCGGCGAGACGGACCGGGCGCGCGCCTGCCAGCTTCTCGCCCAGGCCGCCATCGACGCCGCCTCCCGGCACGCCGGTGAGCTGCCCGGCTTCAAGGCGGCGACCCGGCTCGCGGGGGTGGACTGCGGCCCGTGCCGGGAGCCGCTCGGCACGCTCGACGACGCCCAGCTCGACGCCCTGCGCGCCGACTTCGGCCGCATCGGCTTCCCGGACGGGCCGTCCGCGTGACCGCGCCGCACCCGGCGCCGCACCCCGTGCCGCCCGGCCGGTCCGGCGCCCGCCCCAACGTGCTGGTCGTCCAGGCGGACCAGTACCGCTGGGACTGCCTCGGCGCCGCCGGCCACCCCGACGTCCGCACCCCCGCCCTCGACCTGCTCGCCGCCGACGGGGTCCGGCACACCGAGGCGTACTGCCCGTACCCCGTCTGCACCCCCTCCCGCTACACCATGCTCAGCGGCCTCTACGCCCACCAGCACGGCGCCTGGACGAACCACAGCACCCTCGACCCCGCCCTCGACACCTTCCCCCGCGCCCTGCGCCGCGCCGGCTACCGCACCGCCGCCGTCGGCAAGATGCACTTCACCCCCACCTATCTGGACGTCGGCTACGACCGCCTGCAACTCGCCGAACAGCACGGCCCCGGCCGCTACGACGACGACTACCACCGCGACCTGCGCGCCGCCGGCCTCGCCGACGTCGTCGACCTGCTCGACCAGGAACTCACGCTGCGTCCCCAGGCGCCGCCGGGCTACCGGGACACCTACGGGACCGGCCGCTCCGACCTGCCCGAGGAGTGGCACTCCACCACCTGGATCGGCGAGCACGCCCTGCGCGAACTCGACGCGTGGGACGACGGCGGCGGGCAGCTTCTGCACGTCTCGTTCGTCAAACCCCACCACCCCTTCGATCCGCCCGCCCCCTGGGACACCCTCCACGAGCCCGCCGCGCTCACGCTTCCGCCGGGCTGGACCCCCGCCATCCCCGACGCCGATCTGCCGCACGCCCGCGCGTACTTCGACTACGGCCCGCTGACCGAGCCCGTGCTGCGTACCGTCCTCGCGCACTACTACGGCTCCATCGCCCAGCTCGACCACCACGTCGGCCGGCTGCTGGACACCCTGCGCCGGCGCGGGCTCTACGACGACACCCTCGTGCTGTTCACCTCCGACCACGGCGAGTACCTGGGCTTCCACCACCTGCTGCTCAAGGACGGCCCGATGTACGACCCGCTGGTGCGGGTGCCGCTGCTGGTCAAGTACCCGGCCGGGGCCCGCGGCGGCGGCCGCCGCGGGGAGGTGAGCGACGCCCCGGCCTCGCTGGTCGACGTGGCCCCCACGGTGCTCGCCGCGTGCGGCGTCGCCGCGTCCGGCGCCCTGGCGGGGCACGACCTCGCCGGGCCTGCCGCGGGGGACGGGTACGTCTTCGCCGAGGACCGGCGGCGCGGCCGGGTGCTCATGGCCCGCTCCCGTACGCACAAGCTGCTGCTGGCCGCAGAGCCGGCACAGGACGCGCTGTACGACCTGACGTCCGACCCGTACGAGCTCACCGACCGGCTCGCCGACCCCGCCTGCGCGGGTGCCGCCGCCGAGCTGCGCGAAGCGCTGTGGCGCTGGGCGGTGTTCGACACCCCGGTGCCGACGCGCCTGGACGAGAACGCCCCCCGCGTCCCCGGCCCCGTACCCGCCGCGGCGCCCGGCCGGGACCCGCGCGCCGCCCCCCGCGCGCACGACGCGGCGGCCGTCCGCCGGGCCCTCGACGCCGGCGGCCCCGCCGCCTGGACCTCCTCCGGTGACACCCACCCCTGAAGGGAGCACCATGTCCGCACCCGTTCCTCCCTCCGCCCGCCGACCCGCCCGCCGCAGAGGCACGTCGAGAGCCGTCGGACTCGCCGCCGGCGGGCTGCTGCTGGCCGGCGCCCTGCCGGCCGCCGCCCTGCCCGCGACGGCGCCGGACACCGCGGCCGCGCCGGGGCCCGCCGCGCGCATCGCGTACTCCACGGTCTTCGAACGCGGCGAGGACGGTTACCACACCTTCCGGATCCCCGCCGTCGTCGAGGCCGCCGACGGCACGCTCCTCGCGTTCGCCGAGGGCCGGGTGGACAGTCCGGGCGACGACGGCGACATCGACCTCGTGCTCAAGCGGTCCGCGGACGGCGGCCGTACGTGGGGCGGGCTGTCCGTCGTCGCCGACGACGGCGGCAACAAGTTCGGCAACCCCGTGCCGGTCGTGGACCGCGCCACCGGCCGCGTCCTGCTCAACACCACCCGCACCGGCGGCGGCGTCTCCGGCCAGGACGTCATCTGCGGCCGGGCGACGGCCGAGGAGACCCGGCGCTCGTTCGTCCAGCACAGCGACGACAACGGCGCCACCTGGTCGGAACCGCGGGAGATCACCGCCGACGTCAAGAGGCCCGGGTGGCGGCACTTCGTCGGCGGCCCCGGCCACGGCACCCAGCTCACCCGCGGCGCGCACGCCGGCCGCCTCGTCATCCCCGGCAACCACTCCCGCGCCCCCGAACCCGGCGGCGCCTGCCCCGACAAGCACCTCTTCGGCGGCCACTCCCTCTACAGCGACGACGGCGGCGCCACCTGGCGCCTCGGCGGCGTCGACGAGGTCACCGACGGCACCGTCATCCCCAACGAGACCTCCGCCACCGAACTGTCCGACGGCACCGTCTACTTCAACACCCGCGACCAGCACGGCAGCAGCCCCGGCTCCCGCGCCGCCACCGTCAGCACCGACGGCGGCGCCACCTTCGACGCCCCGTACCGCGAGGTGCCCGACCTCCTCGCGCCCGTCGTCCAGGGCGCCGTACTCACGCTCCCGGCCGCCTCCGACCCGGCCCGGCGGCTGGTGTTCTCCGCACCCCGGCACGCCACCGCGCGCGAGAACCTCACCCTGCGCACCAGCCGCGACGACGGCGCCAACTGGCGGGAGGGACCGCAGGTCCACGACGGCCCGGCCGGCTACTCCGACCTCGTACCCGCCGCCGGCGGTGTCGGCGTGCTCTACGAGAACGGCGCCCGCACGCCCACCGGCGACGGGCTGCAGCCGTACCACCGGCGGATCACCTACGCGCACGTGCCCGCCCCGCTGCTGAACACCCCGCCGCCGCGGCCCTCGACCACGCCCGACGCCTCCGGCCACCGCCGCGACGCCGTCGTCGGCGGCAGCCCGGAGCGCGTCGGCGGGCCCTTCGGCCGCGGGCTCGGCCTCGCCGGCGACTACGTCGAGACGCAGCCGGCCGGCGAGCCGGCGTTCGGCACCGGGCCGTTCACCGCCGCCGTCTGGTTCCGCAGCACGGAGCGGGAGCAGCAGCAGGCCGTGCTCTGGGCGCACTCCGAGGAGGCGGCGGACGCCAAGTGGTGGATCCGGCTGGAGCCGGACCAGAACCGCATCCGGGGCCACGTGAACACCGGCTCCGGGAACACCTTCGTCTCCGCCCCCGGCGACTTCGCCGACGGTCGGTGGCACCACGTCGCGCTCACCCGCGACGAGACGGGCGTCACGCTCTACGTGGACGGGGCCCCCGCCGCCGCCTCCGGACCGGTCGCGGGCTCGGTCTCCGCGGGCGCCCGTACCGGCATCCGGGCCGGCGCCCGTACCGGCGGGATCAACAACCCGCTCGTCGGTGCCGTGGACGAGGTGTGGCTGCTGGACTGCGCCCTCGACCCCGGGCAGGTCGCACGGCTCGCCGCGGACAACCGCGCCCCGCGCGGGGAGACCGTGCTGCACCTGCCGCTGGAGCGGGTCCGCCGCGGCTAGCCGCGGCACCCGTCTTCCGTCCTCCCGGCCCCGACGGAAAAAGCGGGCCGGGAGGGCGTACGTGCCCCAGCTCTTGCGTCTTCCAGGGCCCGTTGCAGTGAAATCGCCCGTTCCGGGTACTGTGACGTATGGCACGAACGTGTGTCGCCACGACTGCCCTGCCCTTGATCGGGTAGCGGCGGACGTGACCAGCCGTCGACCGAGGAGGACCGCGGTGGCCGCTCCCGCTCCGTTCCACGTCAGCCACGACCACCACCTCAAACCCGTCGAGGGCGCCGACCCCGACTACGGTCTGGCCGGCGCCTGCTCCTGCGCCGAACTGCCGCTGACCAGCGAACCCCCGCTGGCCGCGGGCACTCCGCTGACCAGCGAGCCGCCGCTCGCCGCCGACGACAACCTCATCAGCGAGCCGCTGCCGCCCGTTCACTTCACGTGACGGCCTGCTGACGGCACGCGGCTGCCGCAGTACGATCAGCCTGCCGGCTCACCCCGGCGGGGACCCTCCGGGGCCCGCGACCGGGTATGTGGGTGACGCCGGAGCCGAAGACGTCGCATACCACCTGGGGGTGGCATGTCCCTGGCGCGGTTAGCTGCGCTGCACGGAGTCGCGGTCTCGTACGCACGCACGTCGGGCCGCGCCCTCCCGGTCCCCGAGGACACCCTCGTCGCCGTCCTCGCCGCGCTCGGCGTGGACGCCGCCGGGCCCGCCGCCGTCGCCGCTTCGCTCGCGGCGTGCGAAAGGGCCGAGCGGGAGCGCCTCCTGCCCGCGACCCTCGTGCCGCCCGCCGGCACCCTCCTGGACCCCGGGCCGCTGCCGGCCGGCACCGAGACCGCCCTGGCCGGCGAGGGCGGCGCCGAACTCGACCCGCGCGCCCCGCTCCCCCTCGGCGTGCACACCCTCACCGCCACCGCCCCCGACGGGCGCACCGGCAAGGCCACCGTCATCGCCGCCCCCGCGCGCGTGCCGCAGCCGGGCCGGCGCGGCGCCGGGCTCGCGCTCCCGCTGCCCGCGCTGCTGTCGACCCGCTCCTGGGGCATGGGCGACCTCGGTGATCTGGCGGAGCTGGCCGCCTGGTCGGCGCGTACCCACGGCATGGACTTCGTTCAGCTGGGCCCGCTGCACGCCGCCGTCCCCGGCGCCGCGGGCCGGCCCGCGGACCCGTCCCCGTACCGGCCGTCCTCCCGGCGTTTCGCCGACCCCGTGCACCTGCGGATCGAGGACATACCCGAATACCGCTACCTCGCCCCCGCCGACCGCGAGCAGGCCGCGGAACTGGCCGGCCGCGCCGCCGCGTTGCGCGACCGGGTACGCGCCAAGGGCGGGCTCGTCGACCGCGACGAGGTGTGGCGGCTCAAGCGCGCCGCGCTGGAACTGCTGATGCGCGTCGAGCTGACGCCCGGCCGGCGGGTCGCGTACCACCACTTCCTCGCCGAACAGGGCCAGCCCCTCGACGACTACGCCGCCTGGTGCGCGCTGGCCGAGATCCACGGCCCCGACTGGCGCTCCTGGCCCGGCGGCCTCGCCGACCCGCGCTCCACCGCGACCACCCGCGCCCGGCACGACCTGCTCGACCGCATCGACTTCCACTGCCGGCTGGCCTGGCTCACCGACAACCAGCTCTGGCGGGCCCAGCGGATCGCCCGGGACGCGGGCATGGCCGTCGGCGTCATCCACGACCTGGCGGCCGGCGTGCACCCCTCGGGCGCCGACGCCTGGGCGGAGCAGTCCGTCCTCGCCGCCGGCTGCACCGCCGGCACCGCGCCGGACGACGGCGATGTCCCCGGCACCGACCGGGGCGTGCCGGTGTGGCGGCCCGACCGGCTGGCGGCGGCGGGCTACGGCCCGTACCGCTCGGTGCTGCGCGCCGCGCTGCGGCGGGCGGGGGCGCTGCGCGTCGGGCACGTGAGCGGGCTGTTCCGGCAGTGGTGGGTGCCGGCGGGCCGGCCGCCCGCGGAGGGCACGTACGTCTCGTACGACGCGGAGGCGATGCTCGGCGTACTGGCGCTGGAGGCGCACCGGGCGGGCGCACCCGTGATCGGCGAGGACCGGGAAGGACCGGCGGACCCCGCGGTACGGGAGGCGCTGGCCGCGCGGGGCGTGCTGGGCACGGCGGCGCTGTGGAACCAGCGCGAGCCGGCGCCGCAGACCCCGGGCGCCGTGCCGTGCCCGCGGCCGCCGGAGCGCTGGCGGGCCGACGCGCTCGCCTCCGTCACCGCACACGACCTGCCGCCCACCGCCGCCCGGCTCAGCGGCGCGCACCTGGCCCTCCGCCACGAACTGGGCCTCGTCGAAGGACCGCTGCCCGCCGCCCGCGCCGCCGACGCCGTGGAGGTCGGCACCTGGCTCGACCTGCTCGACCGGCTGCGGCTGCTGCCCGGCGGCCGGGCCGACGAGGCGTCCGTCATCACCGGCCTGTACCGCTTCCTCGCCCGCACCCCCGCGCGGCTCGTCGCCGTCTGGCTGCCGGACGCGGCCGGCGACCGGCGCCCGCAGCACGTGCCGGGCGCGGGCGCGGAGTACCCCGGCTGGCGGCTGCCCGTCGCCGATCCGGACGGCCGCACGCTGCTCTTCGAGGAGCTGGCCGACGCGCCGCGAACGCACCGGCTGCTGGCGGAGGTGGTGCGCGAACTCGGCGGCAGGGACGGCGCGGACCCGCTCGCTCCGCCCGTCGGCGAGGCGTCCCGCGGGGCGTCCGGCGGTGGGGAGTCCGGTCGTACGAGCGAGGAGGCCCCCCGTGCGTAGGGCCGCCCGTTCCGTCGGCACGGGCGCCGCCGCCGTCGCATCGTGCCCACCCGCGGCCAGCTCGCCTGGCAGCGCCGCGAGGTGACCGCCTTCACCCACTTCGGCATGAACACCCTCACCGACCGCGAGTGGGGCTCCGGCGCGGAGGACCCGGCGCTCTTCGACCCCGGCCGGGTCGACGTCGCCCAGTGGATGCGCACGTACAAGGCGAGGGGCGCCGAGATGGCCATGCTCACCGCCAAGCACCACGACGGCTTCAACCTCTACCCGACGCGCTACTCCGACCACTGCGTGGCCGCCGGCCCGCACAGCCGCGACCTCCTCGGCACGTACGTCAGGGAAGCCCGCAAGGCCGGCCTCGACGTCGGCGTCTACCTCTCGCCGTCCGACGGCGCGGAACTGCCGCACGCCTGGCACGCCGGCTGGCTCGCGGACCTGCCGTTCGACCGGGTCCGGCTGGCGGAGGACATCCGGCACGGCCAGCGCGTCGAGCGCTTCGCGGTGTTGGCGCAGGATCCGGCGACGGGCCGGTGGCACCGGATCGCGGCGGGCACGACGATCGGCGCGTACCGATCCTGCCGCCGGCCGCGCCGGTCACGGCGGAGAGGCTGCGGGTACGGGTGGAGGAGACCCGCGGCACGCCGCGGCTGCTGCCGGTGACGGCGCATCTGAGCACGGCGGGTGGTCCGTAGCACGTTAGGCGACCCCGGGCGCGCGGGTGGCGGCGGTGTTCGCTACGGTTTGAGCGTGGACAGGAAGAAGACCCTACGCGCCGGTGCACTCGCCGCCGGGACGGCGCTGATCATGCTGATGTCGTCCCCCGCCGCCTCTGCGCTCAACCGCGACGACGGCGACGACCCGGGCCCCGGGCTGAGTGTCGCGGAGACCCTGGGTCTCTTCGTGCTCACCCCGCTGGTCGCCTTCGCGGTGATCGCCGGTCTGGTGGTCGCGGCGGAGAAGAAGAAGAGCTGACGCCGGCGGATCGATCCGCCGCGCGCAGGCGCCCGTCCCGGACCCGGGACGGGCGCCTGCGGTGCGCCCGGGCGGCCCGTGGGCCGGGCCCGGCCGCTGCCGCCCGCCTCAGGCGAAGTCCGGCATGTCACCGACCGTGCGGTTGACGTCGATCACGGTGAACGTGGCGCCCTGCGGGTCCTCCAGGGTCGCCATCCGCCCGAAGGGCGAGTCCTGCGGCCCGAACGTCACGCTGCCGCCGCGCCGCTGCGTCGTCTCCACGGCACGGTCGCAGTCGTCCACCGCGAAGCAGACGCCCACGTGCGGAGGTGTCCCGGCGGGGAAGACGTTGCCGCTCATCTTCGCCCGGCCGATGAGCGGGTCGCCGTCACCGACGCTCCACACGGCGTAGTCCATCTGGTCGTCCTGCATCTTGCGCACCCGGTAGTGGAAGAGCTCCGGGAAGAAGGCGTCGGCGTGCTCGGGGTTACGGGTGTCGACCTCGGCCCAGCAGAAGGTGCCGGGCTCGCCGATCGCGGCGAAGCCCTCGTGACTGCCCGACTCCCACAGCCCGAACCGGATGCCGTCCGGGTCCTCGGCGATGGCCATCGTGCCGTACGGGCCGACCTCCATCGGGCCCATGAGAACCCGCCCGCCCTGCTCACCGACGTGCTCGGCGGTGACCTCGGCGTCGGGGGTGGCGAAGTAGAGCGTCCAGCCCGCCGGCGCGTCCTCCGAGCCGGGCATCGGCGGTGCGAGACCGGCGGCGACGCCGCTCTCCGCCTTGGCCTGGGTGTAGTGCCCGGAGGCTTCGCCGCCGTCCTCGAAGGTCCAGCCGAAGACGTCGGAGTAGAAGCTCTTCGCGGCCTCGAGGTCGGGGAAGGTCGCGTCCGCCCACGTGGGTGCGCCTTCGGGTCGTACGGTCATGATCGGTCGCCTCCTCTGAGGGCTGGGCGTTATTGCGGCGATTTGTGCACTTCTCACGCTAGCCCCGTGGCGCGCCGCTCGCGCGCGGACGGCTCAGGGGAGCCGTACCTCGTACAGGAAGCACCCGTACTCGACAGCCCGCACGTGCACGAACGCCACCTCGGGCGCCGCGAACGCCTCCGCGAGGGCCTCCGCCGTCGCCGCCTCCGCCCGGGCCGGATCCTCCGGCAGCCGCAGCGCGGCGCCGCCGACGATCCGGCCGCCCGCGTCGTAGCGCCGGAACGCCCGCAGCGCGGCGGTCTCGGCGAACGGATACCCGGCGCCGGACGCGGGCCCGGCACAGTCCCCGGCGTGCACGAAGACCGGGCCCTGCTCGTCGTACGCCCCGGGATCCACCCCGGCCCCCGCGGCCCACCGCCGCAGCGGCGCGTACGACACGAGCGCGATCCGCTCCCCGGCCCGGCTCCGCCGCAGACAGCAACGCAACGGTGCCCCGCCCTCGCCGTCGGTCACCGCCCGCGCGGGGCGACCGGCGTCGTCGGCTTCGCGGAGCCGGGCCAGGACGGCCGGGGGGATGGGGGCGGCGCGGTAGGCGGCGGGAGCTTGCGGTGTCGTCGTCATGCCGTCCAGGCTGCGCGCCGCGGGCCGCGGAAGCTGGCGGGAATCCGACGTCAGGTTCGGTGTCGGCGGGCGCTGGCAGGATTGCGTCACGCACCCACCGCGTGACGACGACCAGGGGAGGAGCCGTGTCCGCACGGACGCCACCTGCCCGGCCTGTGCCGGCCCGCTGCCTCCGCGCGGCGCCCGGGAGCGGGCCGCCCGGCCTGCGCCGGGCAGCGGGGCGGTGCGGTGGTGCGGGCGGGCCCCCGGGGCGGGGGCCCGCCGCGGTCAGGACTCCGCGGTGGCGGCGTCGGCCCGCTGGGCCCGCAGGGCGCGCTCCACGCCGGCGCGGGACTCCGTCACCATGCGGCGCAGGGCCGGGGACGGCTGGGTCTCGGCGAGCCAGGTGTCCGTGGCGTCCAGGGTGGCCTGGGAGACCTGGAGGGTCGGGTAGAGGCCGACGACGATCTGCTGGGCGATCTCGTGACTGCGGGAGTCGAAGACGTCCTTGACCGCGTCGAAGTACTTCGCCGTGAACGGCGCCAGCAGCTCGCGCTGGTCGGTCTGGACGAAGCCGCCGATCACCGCCTCCTGCACCGCGTTGGCGAGGTTGCCCTCCTCCACGACCTCCGTCCACGCCCGCGACTTGGCCGCCGCGGTCGGCCGGGCCGCCCGGGCCGCGGCCGCGTGGCGTTCGCCGGCCGCGGTCTTGTCGCGCTCCAGCTCCGCGGCGATGGCGTCGTCGCCGGCCCGGCCGGTGGCGGCCAGCCGGTGCAGCAGGGTCCAGCGCAGCTCGGTGTCGACATCGAGGCCGTCGATCGTGCGGGAGCCGTCGAGGAGGCCCGCGAGCAGGTCGAGTTGGCCGTCGGTGCGGGCGGTGGCCGCGAAGGCGCGGGCCCAGGCGAGCTGGTGGTCGCCGCCCGGCTCGGCGGCGTGGAGCTGGGTCTCGGCCTCGGCCGACCAGCGGGCCAGACCGGTCTCGCGCCAGTCGGGGGCCGCGTAGAGGTCGAGGGCCAGCTTCACCTGGCGGTGCAGCGACTGCACCACGCCGATGTCGCTCTCCTTGCGGATGCCGGAGAGGACGAGGTCCAGATAGTCGCGGGTGGCCAGCTCGCCGTCGCGGGTCATGTCCCAGGCCGACGCCCAGCACAGCGCGCGCGGCAGCGTGGTCTCGAAGTCGCCGAGGTGCCGGGTGACCACGTCCAGCGAGACGGGGTCCATCCGGACCTTGGCGTAGGTGAGGTCGTCGTCGTTGAGCAGGACCACCGCGGGGCGGGGGCGGCCGGCGAGCTGCGGCACGTCGGTCAGCTCGCCGTCGATGTCCAGCTCCAGCCGGTCGGTGCGCACCAGCCGGCCGTCCTTCAGCTCGTACAGCCCGACGGCGATGCGGTGCGGGCGCAGCACCGGCTCGCCCTTGGCACCGGCGGGCAGCGCGGGCGCCTCCTGGCGGATGGCGAACGAGCTGACCACGCCGTCGGAGTCGGTCTCCAGCTCGGGCCGCAGCACGTTGATCCCGGCGGTCTCCAGCCAGGCCTTGGACCAGGCCGCCAGGTCGCGCCCGCTGGTCTCCTCCAGGGCGCCGAGCAGGTCGCTCAGCCGGGTGTTGCCGAAGGCGTGACGCTTGAAGTACGCCTGCACGCCGCGGAAGAACTCGTCCTCGCCGACGTACGCCACGAGCTGCTTGAGCACCGAGGCGCCCTTGGCGTACGTGATGCCGTCGAAGTTGACCAGCACGTCGTCGAGGTCGGCGATCTCGGCCATGATCGGGTGGGTGGACGGCAGTTGGTCCTGGCGGTACGCCCACGTCTTCATCTGGTTCGCGAACGAGGTCCACGCGTGCGGCCAGCGCGAGCCGGGCGCCTGGGCGAGGCAGGCGGTGGAGGAGTAGGTGGCGAACGACTCGTTCAGCCAGAGGTCGTTCCACCACTCCATGGTCACCAGGTCGCCGAACCACATGTGGGCCAGCTCGTGCAGGATCGTGTCGGCCCGCATCTCGTACGCCGCGTCGGTGACCTTGGAGCGGAACACGTACTGGTCGCGGAAGGTGACCGCGCCCGCGTTCTCCATCGCGCCGGCGTTGAACTCCGGGACGAAGAGCTGGTCGTACTTCTCGAACGGGTACGGGTAGTCGAACCGCTTCTGGAACCAGTCGAAGCCCTGCCGCGTGACCTCGAAGATCGCCTCCGCGTCCAGGAACTCCGCGAGCGAAGGACGGCAGTACACGCCCAGCGGCACCGTCCGCCCGTCGCCCTCCCAGGTGCCGTGCACCGACGTGTACGGCCCGGCGATCAGCGCGGTGATGTACGTCGACATGCGCGGCGTGGGCGTGAAGCGCCACACCCCGGCCGCCGGCTCCGGCGCCGGCGAGTTGGAGATGACCTGCCAGCCCTCCGGCGCGGTCACCGTGAAGGCGAACGTCGCCTTCAGGTCCGGCTGCTCGAAGTTGGCGAACACCCGGCGCGCGTCGGGCACCTCGAACTGCGTGTACAGATACGTCTCGCCGTCCACCGGGTCGACGAACCGGTGCAGACCTTCACCCGTATTGGTGTACGCGCAGTCGGCGACGACCCGCAGCTCGTTCTCCCCCGCGCGCAGCCCCCGCAGGGCGATCCGGGAGTCGGCGAAGACCTCGGCGGCGTCGAGCGCGGTGCCGTTCAGCACCACCTCGTGGACCTCGGGCGCGACGAGGTCGGCGAAGGTCTCCGCGCCCTCCTCGGCGGCCGAGAACCGCACCGTCGTCACCGACCGGAAGGTGCCCCCCTCCTTGGCCTCCTTGGCGCCGGAGATGTCGAGATCGATCTCGTACGCGTCCACCTTCAGCAGGCGCGCGCGCTCCTGCGCCTCTTCCCGGGTCAGATTCGTGCCAGGCACCTGGGCTACTCCTTACCCCTACGACTGACCGCAATCCTCGCACGCCGGCCCCCCGCGGGGAGGGGCCTGTGGACGACGGCGGCACCCCCGGCCGGACGGACCGTACCGGCCTGTGGACAACTCCTTCCGGCGGCGGCTCGGCCGCCGGCCGGCCCCGGTCTCAGGACCGCAGTTCCGCCGCCACCAGCTCCGCGATCTGCACCGCGTTCAGCGCCGCCCCCTTGCGCAGGTTGTCGCCGGAGAGGAACAGCGCCAGGCCGTTCTCCGCCGTCTCGTCCCGCCGGATGCGCCCCACGTACGAGACGTCCTTCCCGGCCGCGCCCAGCGGCGTCGGCACGTCCGCGAGCGCGACGCCCGCCGCCCCGGCCAGCAGCTCGGTGGCCCGCGCGGGGCTCAGCGGCTCCGCGAAGCGGGCGTTGACCTGGAGCGAGTGCCCGGTGAAGACGGGGACGCGGACGCAGGTGCCGGAGACCTTCAGCTCCGGGATCTCCAGGATCTTGCGCGACTCGTGCCGCAGCTTCTGCTCCTCGTCGGTCTCGTCGAGCCCGTCGTCGACGAGGGAGCCGGCCATCGGCAGCACGTTGTACGCGATCGGGGCCACGTACTTCGCCGGCTCGGGGAACGCGACCGCCGCGCCGTCCCGGGTCAGCTTCGGCGCCTCCTCGCCGGCGGCGCGGACCTGCTCGAACAGCTCGTCCACGCCGGCGAGGCCGGAGCCGGAGACCGCCTGGTAGGTGGCGACGACCATGGAGACCAGGCCCGCCTCGCGGTGCAGCGGCTTGAGCACGGGCATCGCGGCCATCGTGGTGCAGTTCGGGTTGGCGATGATGCCCTTGGGGCGGTCGGCCACCGCGTGCGGGTTGACCTCGGAGACGACGAGCGGCACCGCGGGGTCGCGGCGCCACGCGGAGGAGTTGTCGATCACGACCGGGCCCTGCGCGGCGACCTTCTCGGCGATCGCCCTGGAGGTGGCGCCGCCGGCGGAGAACAGCACGATGTCGAGCCCGGAGTAGTCGGCGCCGCCGGCGTCCTCCACCGTGACCGTACCGCCGGGAGCGTCCCGCCACGGCAGCGTCCGCCCCGCGGACCGGGCCGACGCGAACAGGCGAAGCTGGTCCACCGGGAAGGCCCGCTCGGCGAGGATGTCGCGCATCACTCCGCCGACCTGGCCGGTGGCTCCGACGATTCCGATCTTCATGGCTCTCCGTTCACGGGTGCGGGTCCGCCCACCATGATGCCGGGCGCCGGGCGGCTGGCTCCAGTCGTTTCCCCTGCCCAGCCGCTCGCGCGACGCGCGCCCGCGCGGCGGACTGAGACACACGCCACAGGGGCGGGACACCGGCGGACCCGGCGTCCCGCCCCCGCGGGTGCTGTCAGGGCGTACGCGCGTCACCCACGGCGTACGCCAGGCGCACTAGGGCACCACCGTCCCGATCCGCACGCTGCCCGCGCCCGCCACCGTGCCGCGGGCGTTCTGCAACTGCACCTCGCCGAAGAACTCGCGCCCCTCGGGCCCGGGCGCCGCCACCGTGACCTCGGCGCCGACCTCGGCGCTCGCGCCGCTGTCCAGCTCCACCGGCGCGTCGCCGACGCTCACCTCGCCCAGCGCCGGGGAGAAGTACACGTCGCGGTAGTCGTACTCGGTCGTGCCCGCCGGCACGGCGTAGGCGAAGACCTCCACCGTGTACGTCCCGGGCTCCGGGTCGACGAGGGTGACGCCCTCCTCCGAGTCGGCGTCCGCGGACTGCGCGACGGGCTCGCCGTCGCGGTAGACCGTCAGGTCCAGGTCCGCGTTGGCGTCCGAGGTGGCGCCGATGACCGCGTCGAACCGGGTGACGCCCTCGCCGACCTCGACCGTCGTGGTGTTCGTGTCACCGTCCGCGATGCCCGGCCGGGTGGACAGACCGGAGCCGAGCGGCCCGCCGGCGAGCTTGCCGGCCACCGGGGCGAACCCGTTGGTCACCGTCCACTCCACCGGGCTGGGCGTGCCGACCTTCGCCTCGTCGATCGTCTGCACCTCGGGGTCGAAGCCCGCGCCGAGCACGGCCGCCTCGACCGTGAACGGGTTGTCCAGCTCCGGCGAGGTGCGCCGCGACTCGACCTCGATCTCCCACACGCCCGGCATCGGGTCGTCGTAGGAGCGCAGGTCGGGGCGGCAGGTGTTGGCCGGGTTGTCGTAGTTGTGGTAGCAGAACGGCGTCGACGTCTCGTCGGCCGGAATGCCCCACGGGTCGATCGCGATCCAGCGGGTCTGGCTCCTGCCCTTGAGGCCGCTCATCGCCACCTCCAGGGTCTTCGCGCCCTCGGGGACCTTCACGAAGTACGAGCGGGTGGAGTTGCGCTGCACCTCGTTCGACACCTGGTACCCGTACGCGGGCGCCGCCAGCTCCTGCGAGGCGACCACGGTCGTCAGCACCCGGTGGTCGATGCCCTCGGTGCGCTCGCCGTCGACCAGCAGCGCGGCGCTGTGCAGCCCCGCCGAGCGCGGCTTGGCCTGCACCTTGACGGTCAGGGGCTGGCCGCGGCGCAGCGTGACGTCGTCGTCGCCGAGCAGCTTGAAGGTGCCGTCGTTGCCCTGCCACTCCAGCTCGTGCGGCGTGCCGCCGGCCGGGCCCGAGGTGCGGGTGAGCGTGATCTCGTACGTCTCGGACTCGCCGCGCGCCGGGCCGCTCTCGCGGTCGTAGACGCCGGTGCCCACGCCGGGGGTGGCGAGGAAGCCGGCGAGCACGGTGTCGACGGGCGCCTCGACCTTGTAGTCGTACGCCGTGGCGCCGTCCTGAAGGGAGTCCCAGGCGTCGACGACGTCGACCCGGCCGGCGCCCTCCGCGTACGTCTGCACGCCGGGGATGTGGTCGGCGGTGGACGTCAGCGCGGTGCGCAGGGCGTTCGGCGTGACGTCGATGCCCTCCCGCTCGGCGGCGGACAGCAGCAGCGCCGCGGCGCCGGCCGTCTGCGGCGAGGACATCGAGGTGCCCTGCAGCATGCCGTAGCCGGGCGGCAGCCGGTACCCGGCCTCGGCGACGGGCGAGCCGGGCTGCCAGGTCGGGATGGTGTTGACCGACGCACCGGGGGCGGTGATCGTCGGGGTGGCGCCGCCGTCCTCGCGCGGGCCGCGGGAGGAGAACGGCATCATCGCGTACTTCGTCTCGACCTGGCTGCCGTAGTTGGCGGCCCAGGTCTCGCGGGAGACGGCCGCGCCGACGCTGATGACCTTGTCGGCCAGGCCGGGGTCGCCGATGGTGTTCGCGCCGGGGCCGTCGTTGCCCGCGGAGATGACGAGCTGCACGCCGTAGGTGTCGATGAGGCGGTTGTAGAGCGCCGCGCGGGCGTTGCTGCCGTCGTTGAGCGGGGGCAGGCCGCCGATCGACATGTTGACGACATCGACGCCGCGGTCGGCGACCAGGTCGATCATGCCCTCGGTGAGCGCGACCGCGGTGCAGCCGCCGCTCCAGGTGCAGGCCCGGGAGGAGACGATCTTGGCGCCGGGCGCGGCGCCGTTCATCCTGCCGCCGAAGAGGCCGTTGGCGGCGGTGATGCCGGCGACGTGGGTGCCGTGCGCGCCCTCGACGACGCCGATGTTGACGAAGTCCTCCTTCTTGCCGATCCAGTCCCCGCCGTACGGGTCCATCGGCACGTCCTTGCGGATCTCCACGACGAACGGGATCGCCTCGGCGATCGCCGTGCCCGGGTCGTCGGCGCCGAAGTAGGCGAACCTGTGGTCCTCGCCGTACGGAGCCATCGGCTTGTCGTCCGTGAAGTCGCCGTCGTCGCCGAGGTCGACGCGGACGGTCCCGGCCGCCGCGTCGTACAGCAGCGCCCAGGAGTCGGTGGTGTCGCCGTCGCGGTTCAGGTCGCCCTGCATCTCGCCGCCCAGCGTGGCGTTCTCGCTGAAGAGGCTGACGGAGTAGTCGCCGCGCGGGGCGGTGTACTCGCGGTCGTTGAAGGTGAAGGCGGGTCCTGAGACGTCGTTGACCATCGGGCGCCAGGTGCGGTCGCCGTCGACGATCGGGTCGGTGGCCGTCACCCAGTCGGTGATCTTGCGCTCGCCGGTGGTGGTCTTGCGCAGCGCGGGGTGGGCGAGGTCGACGCCGGAGTCGAGGATGCCGATGGTGACGCCGCGGCCGTCGGCCTTCGGGTGCTTCTTGACGAAGTCGACGGCGCCGGTCTCGTGGGCCGGCTGGTACGGGTTCTTGGCCGGGGTCGAGCGGTCGGGGGCCGGGTAGGCGCCCTGCGCGCCGCTGCCCGTGCCGCCCTTGTCGCCCTCGGCCCGGTCGGCGACCGGCCGCGGGTCCGGCAGCTCGATCTCCTCGTTCAGATCGATGCCCTGGACCGCGGACATCTTCGCGGCCCCGGCGATGGCGGCGTCGGCGCGGCCGGTGGGCACGGTGGCGCGGACGTAGCCGAGTTTGTCGTGCGTACGGCCGACAGAGGCGCCGCGTACGGCGCGGAAGGTATCGGCGACCTCGGCGGCCTGGCCGGGCTCGACGGCGACCAGCAGCGTGACGTTCTTGTCGCCCCCCGCCTTCGCCTCGGCGAGCAGTTCGGCGTCCTTCGCGCCGAGTTTGTCCGCCGCGGCCTTGGGCCGGTCGGGCTCCGGGGCGCCCTCCGCGGCCTGGGTGGCCGCCGAGCCGGTCGCGGTGAGCGCCGCGGCCAGCCCGGCCGCGAGGGCTATACGGGCGGCGGCGCGCGGCCGTCCGCCCCCCGGTATGTGTCCGGGTGTGCGTCTGGGAGAGATCGTCATCTCTTTTTTCAACCCCCACCTGTGTGGAAACCGGCATCCGGTGCCGACTGTCCGCATATTTATCAGCAAGGCGCGCGTGCGCGGGGGGAGTTGAGAGTGGCGGATTGCGGCGTTGGCGCATAGCCGCCAGGGGGCCGGGCGCGGCGCGTTCCCGCCGCGGTGAACCCACGGTGACCGTGGCCACTCGAACGGGCGAGGGTCGCGTGTCCATTGCGTGGTGTTTTCAGCCGGTGAAGGTATTTGTGGGCTTCCCGGCCGCCGTCGTTCCGGTTGCGTTAAGTAGCAGGTCACCCGGCGTGCCAAGGCTCCGAGTGTACGGGTGACCCGCCCGCGCCGAAGCCTCCCGCTCATCCCTCCAGGAGCGCTGATGCACCGCGAAAGCACGTCCACCAGGCCTCCGCGCCCCGGCCGGCGCGCCGTCCTCCTGGGCGCCGCCGGGGCCGCGGGTGCGGCCGCCGGGCTCGGGCTGGCCCTCGGCCCCGGCCAGCCGCAGGCGACCGCGCGGTCCGCCGGGCCGCCGGCCCTGGCCTCGCGGGCCGGCGCCCGGGGGCCGGCGCCCGCAGGGCCGCCCGCGCCGTCGTCGGCGGGCACCACGATCCGTACGACGGCGACGGCCGTGGGGTCCGGCGGCTACCGGCACCTGACGGAGGGCGCGGGCTGGCCCCGGGTCGTACGCGCGGAACTGGGCGCCGCGGGCGCGCGGCGCACGGACACACGCACCGCGCTCGCCGCCTTCGTCCAGCTCACCGACCTGCACATCGTGGACGTGCAGACGCCGCTGCGCTCGGAGTACTTCCGCGAGCGCGAGGGCGACGGCTGGCGCCCGCAGGAGGCGCTGAGCGTGCCGGGCGCGGTCGCGCTCATCGAGCGGGTCAACTCGCTGACCACCGGGCCCGCCACCGGGCTCGCCCTCGGCTGCGCCGTCACCACCGGCGACAACACGGACAACAACAACGGCCTGGAGCTGGAGTGGTACCTCACCGCCATGAGCGGCGGCCGGATCGTGCCCAACAGCGGTGACCCCCGGTCGTACGAGGGCGTGCAGAACAGCGGCGTCGACCGCTACTGGCACCCGGAGAGCCCCCTGCGCGACGCCGACAAGGCACTCGGCTTCCCGCGCGTCGACGGCTTCCTCGATGCGGCGATCCAGGAGGTCGCAAGCCCCGGGCTGCACCTGCCGTGGTACTCCACTGTCGGCAACCACGACCTGCTGCCCGGCGGCTGCTACGCGGCCCGCCAGCCGTACTTCGCCGAGTACGCGGCCGGCGACCGGAAGCTGATGACGCTGCCGGAGTCGATCGCCGCGCCGCTCTTCGACGCGTTGCGCGCGGGCACCGACCCGCGGGGCGAGGCGTTCGCCGAGATGCTGCGCACCCACCGGCATCTGATGCGTACGGTCACGGCGGACGAGCGGCGGGTGCCGTTCACGGCGCAGGAGTACGCGGCCGCGCACCTCCAGGAGCGCTTCACCGGGGCGGGGCCCGTGGGCCACGGCTACACGGAGGCCCACCGCGCCTCCGGCGAGCTGTACTACGACTTCGTCCTCGGCGAGAGCGGACCGGGCGTCGTCGGCATCAGCCTGGACACCACCGACCAGGGCGGCGACTACCGCGGCTCGCTGGGCACGGCGCAGTTGCGCTGGCTGGAGCAGAAACTGGCACGGCACGCGGACTCGTACGTCGTCGTCTTCAGTCACCACACCAGCAAGTCGATGAACAACACGACACCCGACCCCTCCCGGCCGGACGACAAGCGGCACACGGGGGCGGAGCTGCTGGAAGTGCTGCTCGCCCACCGCAACGTGGTCGCCTGGGTGAACGGGCACAGCCACCGCAACGAGATCAGCCCGCACGGCGACGCCTCCGGCGGGCTGTGGGAGATCACCACCGCCTCGCACGTGGACTTTCCGCAACTGGCCCGGGTGGTGGAGCTGACGGACAACGGCGATGGCACGCTGTCGCTGTTCACGACGCTGATCGAGTCGGCGGCCCCGTACCGCGCGGACGGCGGCGAACTCGGCCAGGCGGGCCTGGCGTCCCTCTACCGCGAGCTGGCCCTGAACGCCCCGCACTCCCCGCGCCGCCGCGCCCTGTCGGGCCTGGAGACGGACCGCAACACCGAACTGCTGCGCACCCGCTGACCCCCGCATCCCCGCCACTTCGGCCGCCGGCGCCCGGCCCGCCGCGCGGCGGGCCGGGGGCGCGGCGGTCAGGGGCGGGTGGCCCTGCCGTCCAGCCAGAGGGTGCCGGACTCGTCGCGGTGCGGGCCGCTGGAGCCGACGTGCCTGGCATCGATCTGCGGGCCCTTCTTGATCACGCGCACCAGCGCCATCCCGTGCCCGCGGCCGAGACCGTAGTCCTCCGTCAGCCACGCCAGGATCGGGCCCGCCTTGGCCGCCGGATCGTCGAAGCCGCGCTCCCGCGCCAGCTCGACGAACTGACGCGGCGTGAGGCCGGTCCTGTCCTCGATCGTGTCCGGATACGCCGGAAAGGACATCGGGGCCACTCCCGTTTCGTCGGTTGTCCGCATCCTCGACGGCAACAACGACGACGCCCCGATATCCCTTCCCACCAGCGATGACGCCGGTGCGGCGCGGTCAGCGCGGCAGGACCACCACGTGCGTGGCCTGCTCCCGTTCCGCCGAGGCCAGCATCGCGGCCCGTACCACCTCCGCCTGCTGCTCCGGCGTCTCGCGCAGCCCCCGCGGGGTGACGTGGACGACCGTGATGCCCAGACGCTCCAGGGTCTCCCGCTTCTTCGCGTACGGGGACCACAGCGCCTCCTCGTCGTGCGAGGTACGGCGCGGGGCGCGGGCGTCGATCTCCACGGCGACCGCGTGGTCCGGCCAGTAGGCGTCGACGCCGCCGAGGTGCGGGCCGCCGGGCAGCCGGAGGTCGACGTTCCACAGCGGGTCCGGCAGGGCGTGGGTGTGGACCATGGCGTACAGGCGGCCCTCGGCCAGCGCGCGGCCCTCGGCGATCAGGGTGTCGACCGCGTCGATCACGTGCGCGCGGCCCAGCAGCCGGGCCCGGCTCAGCTCGCGTACCACCGCCGCCGCCTCGCAGTGCCCGCCGCGGACCGCCTCCGTCAGCAGCAGGTGCACGTCGGCGGCGTCGGTGAGGAGTGCGACCGTATCGGCGAGGGCGCGGGGGACCGGGGCCACGGGCAGGCCCGTGATGCGGTCGGGGCGGGGAAGCGTGTGGGCGCGGACGAGGCGGGCGAGACCGGTGGAGCGCAGCCGGCGGGTGCGGGGGAGCAGGACGTCGATCCGGTCGAGCGCGAGCAGCGGCGGTGCGGCGGCGAAGCCGTGCAGCGCGAGCGCCGCGAGCCCGGTGATCATCGCGTCGTCGTACGGATCCTGCACCGCGTCCCGCGCCGGGGCCGAGGCGGCTGTGCCGCGGGTCTGGCCGGGCACGGTGGCGCGGCCCGGTGCCCGGCCGGCGTAGAGCAGGGCCGCGTGCAGCCGCTCCTCCGGCGTCGGTGGCCCGGCGTGCAGCAGATAGACGCCGGGCAGGAGTTGCTGCCACGGGCCGCCGGGGCGGCAGCGCTGCGCGGCGTCGGCGCCGGCGACGCCGTGCTCGCGCAGTTGCCGGGCGGTCATGACCTGGCCGCGGGCGCCGGCGGCGTGGTGGAGAGGGCGCGGGCTGAGCGGTGCGGGGGAGGGCGAGTTCATGTTCATGGCCCCTGGATTCCCGGCGGCCGGCCCTCCCCTAACCGCTGTTACACGGCCGTCGAAGAATACGGACAAGCCGGGGCCAAAGGGCACACGTTCGACTGTCGAGCAGGAGAGCCGTCGCCGTTGTACAGGCCGGGCCCTCGGGGCTCACTCCTGCCCGTCGCGTTCCTGCGCGCGCAGCGCACGCGCCAGGTCGTCGCGCGCCTCCCCCACCAGCCGCCGCAGCGCCGGCGGCGCCGTGCCGTCGGTCTCGCGCAGCCACGTGTCCGTCGCCTCCAGCGTCCCCCGGGACGCCTGCAGCGCCGGGTAGAGGCCCCGTACGACCGCCATGGCGCTCTCGATCGTCCGCTCCCGCCAGATCCGCTCGATCGCCGCGAAGTAGCGCGGCGCGTACGGCGCGAGGAGATCCCGCTGGCCGGGCCGGGTGAAGCCGGAGATCGTCGCCTCGACGATCGCGTTGGACAGCTCGTCGGAGTCCACGACGGCCCGCCACGCCGCCTCCTTGACCCGCGCGTCCGGCCGGGCGGCCAGGCAGCGCACCTGGTGGCGCTTTCCGGACGCGGTGTCGTCGCGGGCCAGTTCGGCGTCGACGGCCGCCGCGTCGGCGACTCCGTGGGCGGTGAGCGGCAGCAGCACCTCCCAGCGCAGCTCCTGGTCGACGTCCAGCCCGTCGATCTTCGCCTGGCCGTCGAGGAGGCCGCGGAGCAGTTGCAGGTCCTGCTCCGTACCGGCGACGGAGGCGAAGAAGCGGGCCCACGCCAACTGGTGGTCGCTGCCGGGCGGCGCGAGCCGCAGCTCGCCCAGCGCACCCTCGGCGAGGGCCGCTTCGGCCGCGGCGCGGTGCTCCGGGGCGGCGTAGTGGTCGACGGTGTAGTGCGCCTGCTGGTGCAGGCCCTGGAGCACGCCGATGTCGGACTCGCGGCCGGCGAAGCGCAGCACGAGGTCGAGGTAGTCGCGGGCGGGCATGAGGCCGTCGCGGGTGAGGTCCCAGGCGGCGGCCCACAGCAGGGCGCGGGCGAGCGGGTCGGAGACGTCGCCCAGGCGCTCGCGCACGGCGTCGAGCGAGTCCTCGTCGAAGCGGGCCTTGCAGAAGGTCAGGTCGTCGTCGTTGACGAGGATCAGCACCGGGCGCGGCTGCCCGGCCAGCTCCGTGACGACCGCGTGCCCGTCGGTCACGTCGACCTCGGCGCGCGCGTAGCGCACCAGCTCGCCGGAGGCGTCCGGCTGCCCGTACAGCCCGACGGCCACCCGGTGCGGCCGCGGCGCAGGGGCGGGGGCGCCCGGGCCGGTCCCGGGGCCCTCGCGCAGGATCGCCAGCTCGGTGATCCGCTCGGCGGCGTCGTACGTCACCTGCGGCGTGAGGGTGTCGACGCCGGCGGTCTGCAGCCACGGCCCGGCCCACGCCGACATGTCCCGGCCGGACGTCTCCTCCAGCGCGGCCAGCAGGTCGTCGAGGCGGGTGTTGCGGAAGGCGTGCCGCTTGAAGTAGCGGCGGGCGCCCTCCATGAAGGCGTCCCGGCCGACGTACGCCACGAGCTGCTTGAGCACCGCGGCGCCCTTGGCGTACGTGATGCCGTCGAAGTTGAGCTTGGCCGCCTCCAGGTCGTGGATGTCGGCCGTGATCGGGTGCGTCGTCGGCAACTGGTCGGCCCGGTACGCCCACGCCTTGCGGCGGTTGGCGAAGGTGATCCAGCTCCCGGTGAACCGGGTGGCCTCCGCGAGCGCCAGCGCGCCCATGTAGTCGGCGAACGACTCCTTGAGCCACAGGTCGTCCCACCACTCCATGGTCACCAGGTCACCGAACCACATGTGCGCCATCTCGTGCAGCACGACGTTCGCCCGGCGCTCGTACGCCGCGTCGGTGACCTTGCCGCGGAAGACGAACTCCTCGCGGAAGGTGACGAGGCCGGGGTTCTCCATCGCGCCGATGTTGTACTCCGGCACGAACGCCTGGTCGTACTTGCCCCACGGGTAGGGGTAGTCGAAGTGGTCGTGGAAGAAGTCCAGGCCCTGCTTGGTGACGGTGAAGACGTCGTCGGCGTCGAAGTGCCGGGCGAGCGACCTGCGGCACAGCGCGCCGAGCGGCACGACCAGCTCCCGGCCGTCGTCGAACGTGCGCGTGTAGCGGTCCTCGAGGTAGGCGTACGGGCCGGCGACGACGGCCGTGATGTACGTGGAGATCGGCTTGGTCGGCTCGAACCGCCAGGTCGCGGAGGCGGTCCCGGCGGTATCGGCGTGCCGCTCGGGACGGCCGGTCAGCGCGCCGCCGGAGAGCACCGTCCAGTGCTCGGGGGCCGTGACGGTGAAGGTGAACGGGGCCTTGAGGTCGGGTTGTTCGAAGGTGGCGAAGACCCGGCGGGCATCGGCCGGCTCGTACTGCGTGTAGAGGTAGACCTCGCCGTCCTCCGGGTCGACGAAGCGGTGCATGCCCTCGCCGGTGCGGCTGAACGCGCAGCGCGCGTCGACCACGACCTCGTTCTCCGCCGCCAGGTCGAAAAGCTCGATCCGCGAGCCGTCGAAGACCGCCCCGGGGTCGAGGTCCCGGCCGTTGAGGGTCACCGCGGTCACGTCAGGCGCGATCAGGTCGAGGAAGGTCGCCGCGCCCGGCTGGGCGCACCGGAACCGCACGGTGGTCACCGACCGGAAGGGCTCGGGCGCGGGGGCCACCGCCGTGCGCAGGTCGAGCTCGACCTCGTACGCCTCGACCTCCAGCAGCCGCGCGCGCTCCCGGGCCTCCTCGCGGGTCAGGTTCTCACCGGGCACGGGGTGACTCCTTCGTCTCGCAGGTCCGATGGCGAAATCATGTCATGCGGGTACCCCCGCGGCGGTGCTGACGTACCAGGCCCACGACGGACAGCGCCACCGTCAGACCCGCCGTGGTCAGCAACTGGGTGCGGGAGTCCGGCTCGCGCAGCATCAGCACCAGGATCCCGCCGATGGCCGCCAGCGCCGCCCAGGTCAGGTACGGGTACGCCCACATCCGTACCGTCAGCAGCTCCGGTGACTCGCGCTCCAGCCGGCGGCGGGTGCGCAACTGGGCGGCGGCGGTGAACGCCCAGACCACGAGGATCGCGGCGCCGACCATGTTCAGCAGCCACTGGAAGAGCGTGTCGGGCCAGCGGTAGCTGAGCAGCACGGCGGCGAAGCCGAAGGAGCAGGTGGCGACGACCGCGCGGCGCGGCACGCGGTGGGTCAGCCTGCCGAGGAAGCGCGGGCCCTGGCCGCGGGCGACCAGGGAGTACGCCATGCGCGAGGCGCCGTAGATGTTGGCGTTCATCGCGGACAGCAGCGCCACCAGCACCACGACGTTCATCACCTGTCCCGCGGCCGGGATGCCGAGGTGGTCGAGCGCGGCGGCGTACGGGCCGGACCTGACCGCCGGGTCGTCCCACGGGATCAGCGCGACGACGACCAGCATGGAGCCGACGTAGAAGATCGCGATGCGGTACATCGCGGTACGCACCGCGCGGGCGACGCCGCGCCGCGGGTGCTCCGACTCGGCGGCGGCGATGGTCACGTTCTCCAGCCCGCCGTACGCGAAGACGGAGGCGAGCAGGCCGACGAGCAGCCCCTCGGAGCCGTTCGGCAGGAAGCCGTCGCCGTCGCCGGTGAGGTTCGCGGTGCCGGGCGAGCCGGTGCCCGGCAGCAGGCCGAGCACGGCGAGCAGGCCGAGGGCGAGGAAGGCGGTGATCGCCGCGACCTTCAGCCCGGCGAACCAGAACTCGGCCTCGCCGAAGTTGCCGACCGCCGCCAGGTTCGTGACGCAGAAGACGGCCATGAACAGCAGGACCCACATCCAGGACTCGGTGCCCGGCAGCCAGCCCGTGACGATCTGCGAGGCGCCGATGGCCTCGGCGGCGACGGCGACGCCCAGCAGCGTCCAGTACATCCAGCCGGAGGTGAGCCCGGCCCACGGGCCCAGCGCCCGCTCGGCGTGCACGGAGAAGGAGCCGGAGGCGGGGTGGGCGGCGGACATCTCGCCGAGCATCCGCATCACGAGCATGACGAGGAGCCCGGAGACGGCGTACGCGAGGACGATGCCGGGGCCGGCGGCGGCGATGCCGGCGCCGGAGCCGACGAAGAGGCCGGCGCCGATGACGCCGCCGAGGGCGATCATCGTCAGGTGGCGCTGCTTGAGGCCGGTGCCCAGGTCGGACGGTACGGGGACGGCGGCCGGTGTGGTGGCGTCGGCGGGGGAGTCGGCGGGGGCGGCGCCGCTCACGGCGCCCGCGGGGGCGGCGGCGCCGCCGTCGGCGTGGGGGGATGCGCTCATGCTCGTGTCCTGGGGGTAGTGCGTGGGGACGATTCAGTCTGCGGCACCGCGCCGGGCGCGCGCCGCGGCCGGCGAGCCGGCGTTGGAGGGGTTCCACAGCGGGAGTCGGGCGTACGGCCGGGCAGTTGGCCCGGCACGAAACCCGATCACGGTGTGGCGTATCTCACGTGACCTGCTCGGATGCCGGAATCACGGCCCCGGGGCCGGTAGCCGCGGGGGTGCGGGGGAGTGACAGGTATGTGCGGCGTGGATTGGCACCTTTCCACCGTGATCGGCCCGAGGCCGTCGGCTAGCGTACGAGCGTCCCCGTACCCCGTGGATGACCCGCGAACCGAGACCGGAGAACCCGATGAGCACTGCCGCCGTCTCCTCCCCGCACCACGCGCGCCCCGGCGCCGTACTCGCCGACGTGCTGCCCGCCTCGACCGCGGCCCGCGCCCGGCTGCGCGACATCGCGCTCGTGGCCGGCGGCGCGGCGCTCACCGGCGCCGCCGCGCAGCTTTCCGTGCCCGTACCGGGCTCGCCGGTGCCCGTCACCGGGCAGACCTTCGCCGCGCTGCTCGTCGGCGCCTCGCTGGGCACCGGGCGGGCGTTCCTCTCGCTCCTGCTCTACGCCGTCGCCGGCGTGGCCGGGATGCCCTGGTTCGCGGAGGGCTCCTCGGGCTGGGGCATGCCCTCGTTCGGCTACGTCCTCGGGATGCTCCTCGCCGCCGGGGCCGTCGGCGCGCTGGCCCGCCGCGGCGGCGACCGCGACGTGTGGCGTACGGCGGGCACGATGGTCCTCGGCAGCGTCGTCATCTACGCCGTGGGCGTGCCGTATCTGGCGTTCTCGCTGAACGTCCCCCTCGGCGAGGCGGTCTCCCTCGGCCTCACCCCGTACCTCCTCGGCGACGCCCTGAAGGCCGCCCTCGCGATGGGTGCGCTGCCGGCCGCGTGGCACCTCGCCGGGCGTGCGCACCGGGGCTGACCCGGGGCCCGTAGACTCCGGGCCATGCGCGTGTACCTCGGCAGCGACCATGCCGGCTACGAACTCAAGGAACACCTCCTCGCCTGGCTCCGGGAGCACGGGCACGAGCCCGTCGACTGCGGCCCGCTGATCTACGACGCCGCCGACGACTACCCGCCGTTCTGCCTGCGCGCCGCCGAGCGCACCGCCGCCGACCCCGGCAGCCTCGGGGTCGTCATCGGCGGCTCCGGCAACGGCGAGCAGATCGCCGCCAACAAGGTCGCGGGCGTGCGCTCGGCGCTGGCGTGGAGCGAGGAGACGGCGCGGCTGGCGCGCGAGCACAACGACGCCAACGTCGTCAGCGTCGGCGCGCGGATGCACACCCGCGACGAGGCCACGAGCTTCGTCGAGGTGTTCCTCGCCACCCCGTACACCGGCGAGGAGCGCCACCAGCGGCGCATCGACATGCTCGGCGCGTACGAGCAGAGCGGCAAGCTCCCCGACGTACCGGCGCACCACCCGCAGCCGTAGCGGCCGCACCGGGCCCGACGGCCGGGACGAGCGGAACAGGACAGGACCGAGAGGGGGCGTATGCCTGAGGGCCACACCATCCACCGCCTGTCCGTCGAGTACGGCGTCCGCTTCGGCGGCCGGGCGGTCCGCGCGGCCAGCCCGCAGGGCAAGTTCGCCGACGGGGCCGCGCTCATCGACGGTTGCCGGCTCACCGGCACCGACGCCCACGGCAAGCACCTCTTCCTCGGCTTCGGGCCCGTCGGCCACCTCCACGTCCACCTCGGCATCTACGGCAAGGTCGGCTTCGGCGACGGCCCCGCGCCCCCGCCGGTCGGCGCCGTCCGGCTGCGGCTGGCCACCGGCGCCGGCTATGCCGACCTGCGCGGCCCCTCGGCGTGCGAGCTGGTCACCGAGGAGGAGAAGGACGCCGTGCACGCCCGGCTCGGCGACGACCCGCTGCGCGCCGGCGACGACGGCGAGGCCGCGTGGGAGCGGATCTCGCGCAGCCGCGCGCCCGTCGCCACCCTGCTCATGGACCAGCGGGTGATCTCCGGCGTGGGCAACATCTACCGCACCGAGGTCCTCTTCCGGCACGGCATCGACCCGTACCGCGCGGGGCGCGACCTCGGCCGCGCCGCCTGGGAGGCGGTCTGGGCGGACCTGGCGGTGCTGATGCGCGAGGGCGTCCGCACCGGGCGCATCGACACCGTACGGCCGGAGCACCTGCCCGAGGCGATGGGCCGCCCGCCGCGCGTCGACGAGCACGGCGGCGAGGTCTACGTCTACCGCCGCGCGGGCCGCTCCTGCCACCTCTGCGGCACCGACGTACGCACCGCCACGCTCGCCGCGCGCAACCTCTTCTGGTGCCCCACATGCCAGCCCACGTGACCCTCGTCCCAACTGCGTCCGCGCAGGCCCTCCTTCGTTCAAAACTCCGTGAATTCGCATACGATTCCGGCAGTGCCGCCCGAAGAGTGCGGTCGGCACGCCGTGAATCGACGCCCGGCGCGGCGGGTGGATAGGGTCCCGGGGCATGGCCGGAGGTGCGGGTTCCACCTCGCAAGCGGCCCGGTGGCACAAGACGCTGCACCGGGTCCGGGTCGGCGTGCGCAGGGCCGGAGTCGACTACTTCCGCGGTGAGGGCTCCGACTGGCTCGCCCTCGTCGTCCTCCTGCTGACCATCCCGGCGCTCGCCGCCGGCACGATCCTCTCGCCGGCCTGGGTCTCACCCGCCGCGCTGGTGCTGCCGATCTTCATCGGCGGCCTGGTGCTCCGCCCCGCCAGCCTCCTGGCGCTGTACGCCGGGTCCGCCACGGCGCTCATCGTCGAGGCGATGCTCCTCGGCCCGTACGCCGACGGCCCGGCCCGGGTCACTCCCGGCACCGTGCTCGTGATCGCCTCGGTGGGCCTGACGGGGCTGACCGTCGCGCAGTTCCGCAGCCGCGTGGGCGTCCCGTGGCGGCGCGGCGGCACGATGCTCTTCGACCTGCGCGAGCGGATCCGGGTGCAGAGCAAGCTGCCCCGGCTGCCGCGCGGCTGGCACGCGGAGATGTCGCTGCGCCCGGCCGGCGGCCAGTCCTTCTCCGGCGACTTCGTCGTCGCCTCCCGCACCCACGGCGGCCACATCCTGGAGGCCGTGCTCACCGACGTCTCCGGCAAGGGCATGGCGGCCGGGTCCCGGGCGCTGCTGCTCTCCGGCGCCTTCGGCGGGCTGCTCGGCTCGCTGCCGCCGCACGACTTCCTGCCCGCCGCCAACGGCTATCTGCTGCGCCAGGAATGGCAGGAGGGCTTCGCCACCTCCGTGCACCTGGTGCTGGACCTGGAATCCGGGGACTACGAGCTGTTCTCGGCCGGGCACGTGCCCGGCGTGCAGCTCAGCGCCGGCACGGGCCGCTGGGAGGAGAAGGGCGCGGAGGGGCCGCTGCTGGGCGTGGTGGAGGAGGCGCAGTTCGACCCGCTGAAGGGCACGCTGCGCCGCGGGGACGTGCTGATGCTGTTCTCGGACGGCCTGGTCGAGGCGCCGGACCGGGATCTGACCGAGGGCATGGACCGGCTGATAGGCGAGGCGGACCTCTATGCGTCGCGGACGTTCCGGGGCGCGGCCTGGCATCTGATCGAGAAGGTGGCCAAGGACGTCAAGGACGACCGGGCGCTGCTGCTGATCTGCCGCGAGTGAGGCGTACGGGCCCGGGTGCGCGGCCCGTCCCGCCGGACCGCCGGGCACACCGCCCGGGGCGGGCGGACGTGCCGGGACCGGGGCGCTCGCGCATCGCCGTCGCGCGCGTACGCCCCGGTCCCCGCGGTCACTTGGCGCCGGCCGGCTCCGGCTCCGGTTCCAGTGCCGCCGTGCCTGTGGGCGGGTTGCCCCCGGGCAGGATGCGGGCCAGCCAGTGCGACCGTCCCGCCGCCAGCGGCGCGAGCACGGCGAGCACCAGCACGTACCCGGCGATGAACGGCGACAGGCGGCGGTCGAGCCCGGCCGTGGCCGCCATCGTGGCCAGGATCAGGGCGAACTCGCCGCGGGCCAGCAGCGTCAGCGCGATGTTCGAGGCGGGCAGCGCCCCGAACCCGTACAGCTTCGCGGCGGCCAGGCCCGCGCTCACGTTCATCACGATCGTCAGCAGCACCGCGAGGGCGACCGGGGCCGCGACCGAGGGCAGGTCGCCCGGGTCGATCGAGAGCCCGAAGCCGAAGAAGAAGATGGCGCCGAAGGCGTCCCGCAGCGGGTGCACGAGCGTACGGATCCGCTCCGCGGACGTCGTACTGCCGAGCATCAGGCCGACCATGAACGCGCCGATGGCGTCCGCCACCCCGAACCACTCCGAGATCCCCGCGACCAGCACCGCGGCGCCGAGGAAGGAGATGACGAGCAGTTCGTTGTCGCGGGTGTCGAAGAGCCGGCTGACGACCTTGGTGCCGAAGCGCGCGATGGTCGCCAGGACCAGCAGGAACGCCATCGCCTTGCCGGCCTGCAGGACGGCCTCGCCGGGGCCTTCCGCGCCGGACAGGACGGGCTGCAGCACGGCCAGGTAGAGGGCGAGGAAGATGTCCTCGATCACGATGATGCCGAGGATCGGTTTGGTCTCGCCGTTCCCGATCCGGCCGAGGTCGACGAGGATCTTCGTGACGATCGCGGACGAGGAGATGCCGAGCACACCGGCCAGCACCAGCGCCTCGGACGTGCCCCAGCCGAGTGCGAAGCCGAAGCCGAGTCCCGCGCCCACGTTGAGCAGCAGATAGATGCCGCCCGCCACGGCCATGCGGCGACCGCCCGACTTCAGGTCGTCCATGTGGAATTCGAGACCGAGGTAGAACAGCAGCAGGACGAGGCCCAGAGCGGTGAGCATCTCCAAGTCGTGCGGGTCCTTGACCAGCACGATGCCGGGGGTGTTCGGGCCGAGCAGGATGCCGGCGAGGATGAAGAGCGGGATGGTGGGCAGCCCGATGCGGCTGCCGATACGGGCGAGAATGGCGGCCGCCATGAAGGCGCCGCCCATGGCAATCAAGGTGTCTGCGTGTCCGATGGGTTCCTCCCGGGGTCGTGGGGACGGCCGTTCCGGGACCTGAGCCCTTTACTTACTTTACCTCATTGTTGCCCTGGCAATTAATCCGTCGGGCACGGTTTCCCCGCTCTTCGGCCGCCCGCCCACCGCCCGTCGAAGGCCCGTCCCCCCGCGCCACCTCGGGTTAACCCCACCCCGCGTCCGCCGGTAGCCGCCATGGCCGGGGCCCCGCCCCGCTCCGTAGCGTCGAGAGCACGACGACCGGGGCAACGGCCCCGGTCACGACCACGGTGCCCGGTGCACGGCGCGGACGAAGGGCGGACGACATGCGGCTGCGGACCAGGGGAGAGCGGCAGGACCACGGGGCGCCCGCCGCCCCCGGCCACGCCGTCGAACTACGCGGCGTACAACGGCGCTACGGCCGCGGCGCCGGCGCCGTCCACGCGCTGCGCGGCATCGACCTGGCCCTGCCCCGGGGCACGTACACCGCCGTCATGGGCCCCTCGGGATCCGGCAAGTCCACGCTCCTGCAGTGTGCCGCGGGGCTCGACCGGCCCACCGCGGGCTCGGTGCTCCTCGGCGGTACGGAGCTGACGCGGCTCGGTGAGAACAAGCTCACCGAACTGCGGCGCAGCCGCCTGGGGTTCGTCTTCCAGGCGTTCAACCTGCTGCCGTCGCTGACCGTCTCGCAGAACGTCCTGCTGCCGATGCGGCTCGCCGGGCTGCGCGCCGACCACGCGCGGGCGGCGGAGGTGCTGGCGCAGGTCGGCCTCACGGCGCACGGCAGGCGGCGTCCCGCGGAGCTGTCGGGCGGCCAGCAGCAGCGGGTGGCGATCGCCCGCGCGCTGGTCACCAGGCCGGACGTGATCTTCGCGGACGAGCCGACGGGGGCGCTGGACACCCGCACGGCGGCGGAGATCCTGGCGCTGCTGCGGCACGCGGTCGACGCGCTGGGTGCGACGGTGGTCATGGTCACGCACGACCCGGTGGCCGCGTCGTACGCGGACGTGGCGCTGTTCCTCGCCGACGGCGCCCTGGCGGGCAGCCTCCAGCGGCCGACGGCGGAGCAGGTCGCGACCCGGATGACGACGCTGGACCCGCGGGGCGCGGGCCGCGCGGCGGAGCCGGCGGCGTGAGCGGCGGGCTGCCCGGGGCGGGGGCGCGGGCGCGTACGAACGGGCTGGCGCGGGCCGCGCTCCGGTTCCGTCCGGCGGGCTTCGCCGGGACGTTCGTCGCGCTGATGATGGCGGCGCTGATCGTGTCGGCGTGCGGGATCCTGCTGGAGACGGGCGTACGGGCCTCGGTGCCGCCGGAGCGGTACGCGAACGCGCCGGTGGTGGTCGCCGCGGACCAGCGGGCGCACATGACGGTGGGCAGCGGCGACGGCGCGTACGACGCCTCGGAGCAGGTACCGGACCGGGCGCGGGTGCGGGCGGACCTGGTGGAGCGCGTCGCGTCCGCCCGGGGCGTCGCGGCAGCGGTCCCCGACGTCACGTTCCCGACCCGCCTGGCCGCGGCGGAGGGCGGGCCGGACGGCCCCGCGCTCACCGCGCAGGGCTGGGGCTCCCACGCCTTCACCGGCACCGCGCTGACCGCGGGCTCGGCACCGGGGGCGGACGAGGTGGTCCTGGACCGCACGACGGCCCGCGCCGCGGGCGCGGACGTGGGCGACCGGATCGCGCTCGTACTCCCGTCCGGCCGGAAGGAGTTCCGCGTCTCCGGCATCGCCGCCGCGTCGGCGCGGACCTCCGGCGCCGTCCACCTCGCCGTCCACCTCGCCGACAACACAGCCGCGCGGGCTGCCGGGCACCCGGGGCGGTTCGACGCCGTCGCCGTGCTGGCCGCCGAGGGTGTCGGCGCCGGGCAGCTCGCCGACGCCGTGCGCGGCGCCGTGGGGGAGCGGGCTCAGGTGCACACCGGGGACGCGCGCGGGGGCGTGGAGGACACCGGGGTCGCGGCGGCCGAGGAGCTGCTGACCGGGCTCGGCGGCTCGTTCGGCGGCATCGCCGCGACCGTCGCCGTCTTCACCGCCGCGGGCACCGTCGCCCTCTCCGTCGCGCAGCGCAAGCGCGAGTTCGCCCTCCTCCGGGCCATCGGCGCCACCCCGCGGCAGATCCGCCGCTCCGTGGCCGCCGAGGCGCTGCTCGTCGCGCCGGTCGCCGGGCTCGCCGGGCTGCTGCCCGGCATCGGGCTCGCCTCCTGGTGGTTCGGCCAGCTCAAGGACCGCGACGCCGTGCCCGCCGCCGTCGACCTGCACGTCTCCGCCATCCCGCTCGCCGTCGCCGTGGGCACGGCGCTGCTCAGCGCGCTGGCCGCCGGCTGGGCGGCCTCCCGCAGGCCGGCGAGGACCAAGCCCGGCCAGGCCCTCACCGAGGCGTCCGTGGAGCGGCTGCGCCCCGGGATCATCCGTACCGTCCTCGGCCTCGGCGCCCTCGCCGGCGGCATCCTGCTCAGCGGCGTCGCCGCCCGCTCCGCCGGGGACGACGCGGCGGAGGCGGCGCTCGGCGTCGTGATGCTGTTCATGCTGGCCGTCGCGCTCCTGGGGCCGCTGATCGCGCGGCTGGCCGCCGGGCTGTTCGGCCTGCCGCTGCGCGCCGGCGACGCCAGCGCGGAGCTGGCCGCCGCCAACTCCCGTACGAACGCCCGCAGGCTGGCCTCCGCGATCACGCCGATCGTGCTGGCGACCGCCTTCGCCTCGGTGCTGGTCTTCATGCACACCAGCGAGGACCACGCCACCGCGACCCAGCAGCGCGACGGCGTCACCGCCGACCACGTCGTCACCCATCCCGCCGGGCTGCCCGCCGACGCCGCCGAGCGCGCGGCGCGGCAGCCCGGGGTGGACGCGGCGGTGGGCGTGCTGCGCTCGGAGGTGCTGGTGCCGGTCGGGGGCGGGGGCGACCGGTGGCTGCAGGGCGCGACGGCGCAGGGCGTCTCCGGCGACGGGCTGGCCCGCGTCCAGGACCTCGACGTACGCCACGGGGCGCTCGACCGGCTGCACGGCACCGGCACGGTGGCGCTCGACGAGAACCTGGCCCGCTCCGCGGGCGTCGGCGTCGGCGAGCGCGTCGAGCTGCGGCTGCCGGACGGCACGTCCGAGAAGGCCGAGGTGGTGGCCACGTACGGGCGGGGTCTGGGGCTCGCCCAGGTGACGCTGGACCGCGCGGCGCTGGCGGGGCACGTCACCGCGGGGTACGACACGGACCTGCTGGTCAGCGGCGGTCACGCCGCCGACCTCGGCGCGCTGGGCGGCGCCGGTACCGCCGTGACCGACGCGGCCGGCTACGTACAGCAGCAGGACGTCGACCGCAGCCTCAACCGCTGGGCGAACTTCACCATGGCCGGCGTGCTCGGCGGCTTCGCCGCCGTCGCCGCGGTCAACACCCTCGTCATGACGGTGCTGGACCGCCGCCGCGAGCTGGGGATGCTGCGGCTGATCGGCTCCACCCGGCGCCAGGTGCTGGGCATGATCCGCTGGGAGGGACTGCTCGTCGGGGTCGCGGGCCTGGTGCTGGGCGGGGCCATCGCGGCAGCGACGCTGGTGCCGATGGTCCGCGGGATCACCGGCGGGGATCCGTACCTGCCGCCGCTGACGGTCGCGGCGTTCACGGCGGGGGCCGTGGGGCTGGGGCTGCTGGGCACCGTGCTGCCGGCCCGCGCGGCGCTGCGGCGGACGGAGCCGGCCGGCTGACGGCTCGCGGCCGGACGGACGCCGGGCGCGGCCCGTACCGGAAGGCGCACGCGAGCGGCCCGGGCCGCCCTTCCACGGGGAGGGGCGGCCCGGGCCGCGTGCCGTACGGGACGTCAGCGGGCGGCGGTCGCCCGCTCCGGTTCCTGGGTCTTCTCGGCCGCCGCCGGCTGCGCGCGCGGCGAGCCGCCGCGGTCGCCGCCGTCGTCGGACCTGAACAGCCAGTTCATCTTCGGCTCCATGGCCCACCGGAACATCTGCCGCACCGGCGGGGTGCACAGCACCGTGATGATCGCGATCGCGATCGCCGTCACGGCGATGGCGCCCAGCGGCGTGTGCGCGAAGTCGTTGTCGTACCAGCCCCAGAAGCGCGAGCCCTTGGCGAGGAACCCGTGCAGCAGGTAGCCGTACAGCGTGCCGGCGCCCAGCACGGTGAACCACATCGTGCGCCGCGGCACCCAGGCCAGGAAGCACGCCGTGAGCACCAGCGCACAGCCGAACATCGCGAACGTCATCACCGGACCGGCCCAGATGGGCGCGCCCAACTCCTGTGCGGAGTCGCGGTGGTAGAACCAGCCGGCGTTCATCCGCGGCACCGCCCAGTACGCCACGACCGCGGCCATCAGGCCCACGGGCACGGACAGCAGCCGCATCTCGCGTCTGCGTACCAGGTCGAAGTGCTCCGGCTTGAGCATCAGACCGAGGACGAAGAAGGGCATGAACTGCAGCACGCGCTGCAGGTCGAGGTCGTTGCCGACGGTGTCGCTCATGGAGGCGGCGGTGGCGATGACCAGGGCCAGCGGCACCGGCCAGCGCACCGCCTTCCACAGCGGTGTCGTCATCCGCCAGACGAACAGCGCGATGAGGAACCACGTCAGATACCACGGATCGAGGATGCTGATGCGGTAGCCGGGGACGTCGCCCGCCCAGCGGTTGAAGAACGTGTACGCGGTCTCGAAGATCACGTACGGCACGAGGACGCCGGTGACCAGCCGCTGCACGCGCCCCGGGCGGCCGAGGTCGAACGAGCGTGACATATAGCCGGAGATGAGAATGAACGCCGGCATGTGGAACGAGTAGACGAGCATGTAGAGCGCGGACGCGGCGCGGCTGTCGTCGCGCAGCGGCTCCCACGCGTGGCCGAGTGCGACCAGCACGATGGCCAGGTACTTTGCGTTGTCGAAGAAGGGGTCGCGGGTCTTCGGCTTGCCGGATTCGCCGGCCGGACGAGCCGCGGTCTGCGGCAGATGGGTCACGAAGCCTCCAGGTACGAGTCCGGCGGCGGAACCCGGAACCGCACCGGCGGGTTGGGGTCGAGGGGGGATCGGAACATCGTCGGCACCCTAGCGTCCGAGTGTCGGGCCCGTAAATTCGAAGTCGGCATCGGTAATTTCCGCACGGTGATGGTGGGCAGCGAGGTCAGCGGGCATCATCGTATGCCAGGTTTGTCCTGAATGAACCGGACATAGACGTACGAAACTTCAGTGTGTCCGGTGATCGACTTTCAGCCGGATCCGGCTGTCCGCGGGCCACTCGAATGGGAAATTCCGAACGGTGGGAACGTCCGTCCGCGTACCGCGTATTACGTATATCCGTGCGCCTGGAACACGGAATTCGGATTCGGCGCTCCGGTTTCCCCCGGCCCGGCGCCGGGGATGGTCCGCATGGGCGCACCACCGGCGCGGAGGGCGTGCGGCGTCCCGCGTACGGCGCTCCGCGTGCGCCGCGGGCGCAGATCGGTGTAAGGGGCGCGAGATATCAGCCAGTTGGGCATCTCACGCACCCCCGTGCACCTCTTGGTGGCACGATGGATCCACCGGGGTGTGCGGGCGGCGGGTGCCCTGGGTGGGTGAACGAGAACCTAGGGGTGATCAGGGCGTGGCTATCTCACTGTCATTGGTGCTGCTGATGGGGATCATCCTGGTCGTGCTGATCCGTGGCGGCTCGATCAAGGTGGGCCCGGCGATCGTTGCGGTGCTCTTCGGCTTCTTCCTGGCGTCCACCAGCGCCGCACCGGACATTCAGGACGCGCTCGACGAAATAAGCCAGAGCATCAGCGACATCGGCACCTGACGGTGTCCCCGGGGCGACCCGGCCGCCGCGCACACGACAACGGCCGGGGCCCCGGCCTGCACGCGTCCCGACGGACGCGGCGCGGCCCGGATCCCGGCCGGTTCAGCGAGCGGGTGACGGGAATCGAACCCGCGTAGCCAGCTTGGAAGGCTGGAGCTCTACCATTGAGCTACACCCGCAGGCGCCACCGCGGCGGGTGGCACGCCCTGCATCGTAGCCGCTGCGCCCCCGGTCCCGCACGCCACTATGCCTCCGGGCCTCCGGCCGCGCGTGCACGCGCGCGTGCCGCCGCATGTCGCGTACAGGCGGCGACCCCGGCCGGGCACGGGCCGCGTGCGGTGTCACCAGGGACGTAATCGGCCGCGCCGGGGCTGTGCGGGCATGTACCCTACTGCTCGCACATGCGGGGTGTGGCGCAGCTTGGTAGCGCGTCCGCTTTGGGAGCGGAAGGTCGTCGGTTCGAATCCGGCCACCCCGACCGCGCGGCAGGGACCTTCGTCGCGAAGGTCCCTTATGGGGAGCGGACCCGGCACCGGTACTATGCAAGCTGCGTTCCTGCGTGCCTGGACCGGGCCGCTCCACGCTTCTGCCGGAAGCCGGACGCAGCCACGAGAAAGTCCAGAAGAAGTACAGCACTTCCCAGACGCCATCCCAAGGAGACCGACCGTGAAGAGCGCCGTGGAGACCCTGAACCCGACCCGGGTTCGGCTCACTGTCGAGGTGCCCTTCGAGGAGCTCAAGCCCAGCCTCGACGCGGCGTACAAGAAGATCAACCAGCAGGTCACCGTGCCGGGCTTCCGCAAGGGCAAGATCCCGGCCCGCATCATCGACCAGCGGTTCGGTCGCGGCGCCGTCCTGGAGGAGGCCGTCAACGACGCGCTGCCGAAGCTCTACGAGGACGCCGTCAACGAGGGCGACCTCAAGCCGCTGGGCCGGCCCGAGGTCGACATCACCGAGCTGAAGGACAACGAGACGCTGACCTTCACCGCCGAGGTCGACATCCGTCCCGAGTTCGAGATCCCGGACTACTCCGGCATCAGCGTCGAGGTCGACGCCATCGAGGTGCCCGACGAGGACGTCGACAAGTCGGTCGAGCAGCTCCGCGAGCGCTTCGCCTCCACCACTCCGGTGGAGCGGGCCGCGGCGGAGGGCGACGTCGTCACCATCGACCTGGAGGCGAGCGTCGACGGCGAGGTGCTGGACGACGGCGTCGCCAGCGGCGTGACGTACACCATCGGCTCCGGCGAGCTGCTGGACGGCATCGACGAGGCCGTCACGGGCCTGGAGGCCGGCGGCTCCGCGACCTTCGCCTCCGAGCTGAAGGGCGGCTCCGCGGCCGGCCAGGAGGCGCAGGTCAAGGTCGACGTCACGCAGGTCGCCGAGCGCGAGCTGCCGGAGCTGGACGACGAATTCGCCCAGATGGCCAGCGAGTTCGACACGCTGGAGGAGATGCGGGCGGACAGCCGCAAGCGGCTGGAGCAGATGAAGCGCTACGACCAGGCGCAGCAGGCCCAGGAGAAGGTGCTGGACGAGCTGCTCGGCCTGGTGGAGATCCCGGTCCCGGAGAAGCTGCTGGAGGAGGAGATCTCCACCCGCCGGCACAACCTGGAGAACCACCAGCTCGCGCAGATGGGCATGAACCTGGAGGGCTACCTGAAGCTCCAGGAGAAGACCGCCGAGGAGTTCGAGACCGAGCTCAAGGAGCAGGCGGAGCGCGGCATCCGCACCCAGTTCGTCCTCGACGAGCTGGTGGGCAAGGAGCAGGTGAACGTCGGCCAGGAAGAGCTGACCGAGCACCTGATGCGCCGCGCCCAGTCCTCGGGCATGAGTCCGGACCAGTTCGCCCAGGCGGTCGTCGAGGGCGGCCAGGTCCCGGTCCTGGTCGGCGAGGTCGCCCGCGGCAAGGCCCTGGCGGTCGTGGTCGAGGCCGCGACGATCAAGGACACGAACGGCGAGCCCGTGGACCTGTCGGACGAGGACGAGACCGGCGAGACGGTCACGCCTTCCGCTGAGGAGACGGCGGACGGGGAGGCCGGGGACTCGGACGCCGCGTCCGCGGACGCCGAGGCGGCCGGGGACGAGCAGAAGCCGGAGAAGGCGGACGCCTGAGCCGTGCGACCCGCCCGTGGGGCCGGCCGCGAACGCGGCCGGGGCCCCGGCGCGCGCGGGGCCGCGGTTGCGCAGGGTCGCGCCACCCGGCCGCCCCTGCCCCGCCCCTCGTCGCCGGGCAGGAGCCGCCGTGCCGCGAAGCACTGCGGAACTCCACGGACGCTCCGTGCACCGCGGCGAGGGACAGCGCCCTCTACGGCGCCGGCCGCCGGATTCCGCTCAGGCACCAGGCTTCGGGCCGCCCGCGGGGCGTCCGCCCAGGCGCACGCCGCACCGCGTCGGGTGCCCGGGCCTGAACGCCGTGGCCACCCGCGCACTCCGGCGGCACGCCGGACCTGCCCCGGCCCCGTACCACCGCCCGCGGGCGGTGGTGGCGGTCGAGCGGCCCGTGCGCTCCCGCACCGCCGGCGGGCCGAGCCCACCGGTCCTGGCCCGTCGCCCGGCCCGTAGGGCATTTCACCCCACATGAGTGCTCCGCACCCGCGGTGGGTGCTCGGGCCCGAACCTCGTGGCCACTCCCGCACTCCGGCGGTCGGCTCCGCGGGCCCCGTGCTCGGGACCGCTCCGCTCCGCGGCGGCGTGGCCCAGCGCGACGGCGTCGGCCCGCGGGCCTGCCGCAGGGGCAGGCCGCAGCCACCGGTACGGGAATCCACGCGTACCTGGTCTGCCGCCGCGCACCGCCCGCGCGGGGGTCCGCCCACGGGCGCTCCGCGCGCTGTGGCGGGGCGCCGCCGGGCCGCGCGGTCCGGCCCACGCGCCTTGTCGTGGACGGTGCGGCAGAGGCGTGCAGCCTGGTTCTCGCCGAACCGGCGGGCCGTCCGTCCCCGCCCCGCCCTCCGTCGCCGGCCGGCGGACAGAGCGACGAGCCACCTGGTCCCGGACCTGCCGCCCGGCCGTCCCCCAGGGCACCCCGCGCCGTGTCCGCACGGCCCTCGTCGCCGGTCACCCATCGGAGCCGCCGGGCCCCGCGCTCCGCACCTCCAGGGCACCCGGCGCCGCCGACAGGGCGCCCTGAGCCGCCCGCCGGGCTCGGGCGCCGGACGGACCCGGGCCGCCGGCGCCGGCGACCCCGCCGCGCCGCCCGCAGGGCCCCCGCAGGGCCTGCGCTCACAGCGAACAGTTCCGGAAGCGGGATGGCCGCCGCCTACCTGCGCGTTAGGGTCCATAAGCAAGTCAGGTAACCCAGGAACGTACAGTCAGACGGCCTCTGGCGGCCGTCGCAGAATGAGCAGGTGGACACGTGACGAACCCGATGCTTTCCGGCCCGGGCGAGCCGTCCTTCGGCGGCCTTGGCGACCAGGTCTACAACCGGCTGCTCAACGAGCGCATCATCTTCCTCGGCCAGCCGGTCGACGACGACATCGCCAACAAGATCACGGCGCAGCTCCTTCTCCTCGCCGCCGACCCGGACAAGGACATCAACCTCTACATCAACAGCCCGGGCGGCTCCGTGACCGCCGGCATGGCGATCTACGACACGATGCAGTTCATCAAGAACGACATCGTCACCATCGCCCTCGGCCTCGCCGCCTCCATGGGCCAGTTCCTGCTCAGCGCCGGCACCCCCGGCAAGCGCTTCGCGCTGCCGAACGCCGAGATCCTGATCCACCAGCCGTCCGCCGGCCTGGCCGGCTCGGCGACGGACATCAAGATCCACGCCGAGCAGCTCATCCGCACCAAGAAGAAGATGGCGGAGCTCACCTCGCTGCACACCGGCCAGACCGTCGAGCAGGTCACCCACGACTCCGACCGCGACCGCTGGTTCTCCGCCGAGGAGGCCAAGGAGTACGGCCTGATCGACGAGGTCATGCCGTCGGCCACGCTCATCCCCGGCGGCGGCGGCACCGGCGCCTGAGGCCCCGGCGCCCGGCAAGGACCCGCAACAGCCCGCGCAGCCTTTCACAGCCGCACTGCCACCAGGACGGAACACCACGATGCAGAACTTCCCCGGAGGCGGTCTCTACGACCGCATGGCCGACGAGGCCGCCGACGCCCGTCGTTCGCTGGGCGCCGAGTCCCGCTACGTCATCCCGCGCTTCGTCGAGCGCACCTCGCAGGGCATCCGCGAGTACGACCCGTACGCGAAGCTCTTCGAAGAGCGCGTCATCTTCCTCGGCGTGCAGATCGACGACGCCTCGGCGAACGACGTGATGGCCCAACTCCTGTGCCTGGAGTCGATGGACCCCGACCGGGACATCTCGGTCTACATCAACAGCCCCGGCGGCTCCTTCACGGCGCTCACCGCCATTTACGACACGATGCAGTTCGTCAAGCCGGACATCCAGACCGTCTGCATGGGCCAGGCCGCCTCGGCCGCCGCCGTGCTGCTGGCCGCCGGCACCGAGGGCAAGCGCATGGCCCTGCCGAACGCGCGCATCCTGATCCACCAGCCGTACACCGAGACCGGCCGCGGCCAGGTCTCCGACCTGGAGATCGCCGCGAAGGAGATCTTCCGGATGCGTAACCAGCTCGAAGAGATGCTGGCCAAGCACTCGACGACGCCGATCGAGAAGGTCCGCGACGACATCGAGCGGGACAAGATCCTCACCGCCGAGGAGTCCCTTGAGTACGGGCTGATCGACCAGATCGTCTCCACCCGCAAGCTGTCCGCCGGCATCGGCGGCTGACGGCTCGCGGCCGGCTTCCGGCTCCGTATCCGCGGCGCCGGACCTGACGTCCGGGCCCTTGTCCTCTGGACAGGGCCACCCGTGGAGCGGTCCCCTGGGAAGCGAACCAGTGAGTTGGGCTCAAGGGGACCGCTCGGGGCTCCGGGCAAGGTACCGTCGATACGCAACCAGGTTCCGCCCCCCAAGAGCGGATCCCAGGCGAAGGGGAAGCACCTCGTGGCACGCATCGGTGACGGCGGCGATCTGCTCAAATGCTCGTTCTGCGGCAAGAGCCAGAAGCAGGTCAAGAAGCTCATCGCAGGACCCGGTGTATACATCTGCGACGAGTGCATCGACCTCTGTAACGAGATCATCGAAGAGGAGCTGGCGGAAAGCTCCGAGGTGCGCTGGGAAGAACTGCCCAAGCCCCGCGAGATCTACGAGTTCCTCGAGGGCTACGTCGTCGGCCAGGAGGCCGCCAAGAAGGCGCTGTCCGTCGCGGTCTACAACCACTACAAGCGGGTGCAGGCCGGCGAGAACGCCGCCGCGGCGCAGAACCGCGAGGACGGCATCGAGCTGTCGAAGTCCAACATCCTGCTGCTCGGCCCCACCGGTTCCGGCAAGACGCTGCTGGCGCAGACCCTGGCCCGGATGCTCAACGTCCCCTTCGCCATCGCCGACGCCACCGCCCTCACCGAGGCGGGGTATGTCGGCGAGGACGTCGAGAACATCCTGCTGAAGCTGATCCAGGCCGCCGACTACGACGTCAAGAAGGCCGAGACCGGCATCATCTACATCGACGAGATCGACAAGGTCGCACGGAAGAGTGAGAACCCGTCGATCACCCGTGACGTCTCCGGCGAAGGCGTGCAGCAGGCGCTGCTGAAGATCCTGGAGGGCACCACGGCCTCCGTGCCGCCGCAGGGCGGCAGGAAGCACCCGCACCAGGAGTTCATCCAGATCGACACGACGAACGTGCTGTTCATCGTCGGCGGTGCCTTCGCCGGTCTGGAGAAGCTCATCGAGTCCCGGGCGGGCGCCAAGGGCATCGGCTTCGGCGCCACCATCCGCTCCAAGCGCGAGCTGGCGAACGAGGACCCGTTCCAGGAGGTCATGCCCGAGGACCTGGTGAAGTACGGCATGATCCCCGAGTTCATCGGGCGGCTGCCGGTCATCACCAGCGTGCACAACCTGGACCGGGCCGCCCTGCTGAAGATCCTCGTCGAGCCGCGGAACGCGCTCGTCAAGCAGTACCAGCGCCTCTTCGAACTCGACGGCGTCGAGCTGGACTTCGACCGCCCGGCGCTGGAGGCCATCGCCGACCAGGCCATCCTCCGCGGCACCGGCGCCCGCGGGCTGCGCGCCATCATGGAAGAGGTGCTGCAGTCGGTGATGTACGAGGTGCCGTCCCGCAAGGACGTCGCCCGCGTGGTCATCACGGAGGAGGCGGTCCACTCCAACGTCAACCCGACGCTGGTGCCCCGTTCCCGTGCCGCCGAGCCGGAGCCGCGCCACCAGGAGAGCGCCTGAGCCGCACCCCGTCTCCGGCGGGTACCTTCCGTACGGGCCGGACGCAGCACACGACACGAAAAGGGGCCGCCCACCGGGCGGCCCCTTCGCGTGTGCGCCGTACGGCTCAGCCGAGCGGCACGCGGACGTCGTTGCGGACCTCCGCGGTGGTGGTCGCGGCCTCGTCGATGCTCGTCTCGCCGCCGGTGATGATCAGCGTCGGGTCGGTCATGGCGATGTAGCCGATGGTGCTGCTGTCGGCCCAGGCGCAGGTCGGGAAGTTGAAGCTGTCGACCGGTGCGCCGGAGTCGTCGCTGGAGAACTTCACGTACTGGCACTTCATCGAAGCGCCCTCCTCCAGCCCGTCGGGATTGACCTCCTCCGGGCTGCCGACCAGCTCGGCCGTGTCGCCCCCGCCCGCGGACGGGTCGGCGGCGGCCTCCTCGGCCATGTACGAGAAGAACGCGTCCAGGACCATGTCCGGGTTCGAGACCTCGCCATAGACACCCTGGAACTGCAGGATCTTGGCCGTGGCGCTGTCGCCCGCCGTGTAGCCGGCGCCGACGTCCTTCGGGTCGGAGATCCCGATCGTCTCGAGCTGGTCGATGTCGCTGGAGTTGAGCCCACCGCCGGGGGCGGAGTCGTCCTTCTGGTACTCGGTGGCGACCGTGGACGGAGTGGTCAGCTTGTACTTCTTGCCGTCGACGGCGGGCGGGTCGTCCCCGCTGTCGCTGTCGTCGCCGTCCTTCTTGTCCCCGTCGGTCTGCGAGTTCTTCGACTCGTCCTTCTTGCCGTCGTCGTCGCCGCCTACGAGGAAGAACGCGGCCGCGGCTATCACCGCGACCGCGACCACCGCGCCGACGACGACGAAGAGGGTCTTGTTCTTGCCGCCGCCCGGGGGCGGAGGCGGCGGGGCCTGGCCGTACCCGGGCTGCTGCTGCTGCCCGTACTGCCCCGCCTGCTGCTGTCCGTACTGCTGCTGACCGTAGCCGCCTTGCTGCCCGTACGCGCCGGGCTGTTGCTGCTGCCCGTAGCCCTGGTCGCCGCCCTGCTGCGGGTAGCCGTAACCGGGCTGCCCCGGCTGCCCCCCCTGCCCGGGCTGGGCGTAGGGCGACGGCGCGGGCTGCTGCTGCGAGGGCTGGCCGTAGGGACCGGGCTGCCCGTACGGGCCCGGCTGCTGCCCTCCACCCCCGTACGGTCCGGGTGGCGGCGGCTGGTTGTGACTCATTACGGTCCCCTCCGTGAGTTAATGCTGCTCCGCCCATACTGTCGGATCAGGCCGCGTTGCGCTGCCTCGGGTCTCGATCGGCGGCCGCGCGGTTGTCCACAAGGACGCAGCTCGTCCACAAGTGGTTCGCAGCAGCATGTGACGCGGCTCTACACTGACCGTCGTGACCGACGCAAAGAACCCGCAGAGCAGCGCAGCAGAACTCCCCACGCAGTACACCCCCGGCGAGGTCGAGACCTCGCTGTACGAGGGCTGGGTAGAGCGCGGTTACTTCGCGGCGGACGCCAAGAGCGACAAGCCGCCGTACGCGGTCGTCATCCCCCCGCCGAACGTCACGGGAAGCCTGCATCTCGGCCACGCCTTCGAGCACACGCTGATCGACGCCCTCACCCGCCGCAAGCGCATGCAGGGGTACGAGACGCTGTGGCAGCCCGGCATGGACCACGCCGGCATCGCCACGCAGAACGTGGTGGAGCGCGAGCTGGCCAAGGAGGGTCTGTCGCGGCACGATCTGGGCCGCGAGGCGTTCGTCGAGCGGGTGTGGAAGTGGAAGGCCGAGTCCGGCGGGCAGATCGCCGGCCAGATGCGCCGCCTCGGCGACGGCGTGGACTGGAGCCGGGACCGCTTCACCATGGACGAGGGCCTGTCGCGGGCCGTCCAGACCATCTTCAAGCGGCTGTTCGACGACGAGTTGATCTACCGCGCCGAGCGCATCATCAACTGGTGCCCCCGCTGTCTCACCGCGATCTCCGACATCGAGGTGGAGTACCAGGACGACGACGGCGAGCTGGTCTCCATCCGCTACGGCGAGGGTGAGCAGTCCATCGTCGTGGCCACCACCCGCGCCGAGACGATGCTCGGCGACACCGCCGTCGCCGTCCACCCGGACGACGAGCGCTACCGCCATCTCGTCGGCACGGAGATCGTGCTGCCGCTGACCGGCCGCCGCATCCCCGTCCTCGCCGACGAGCACGTGGACCCGGAGTTCGGAACCGGCGCCGTGAAGGTGACCCCGGCGCACGACCCCAACGACTTCGAGATCGGCCGCCGGCACGACCTGCCGATGCTCACGATCATGGACGAGCACGCGGTCATCACCGCCCACGGCCCGTTCCAGGGCCTGGACCGGCTGGAGGCACGCTCGGCGATCGTCGCCGCGCTGCGCGCCGACGGCCGGATCGTGGCCGAGAAGCGGCCGTACGTGCACTCGGTGGGCCACTGCTCGCGCTGCAAGACCACGATCGAGCCGCGGCTGTCGATGCAGTGGTGGGTCAAGGTCGGCCCGCTGGCGAAGGCCGCGGGCGACGCGGTGCGCGACGGCCGGGTCGCCATCCACCCCAAGGAGATGGAGTCCCGCTACTTCGGCTGGGTCGACCACCTCAACGACTGGTGCATCTCCCGCCAGCTCTGGTGGGGCCACCGCATCCCCGTCTGGCACGGCCCGGACGGCGAGCTGGTGTGCGTCGGCCCGGACGAGGAGCCGCCGAGCGGCGAGGGCTGGACGCAGGACAGCGACGTGCTGGACACGTGGTTCTCCTCCGGCCTGTGGCCCTTCTCCACACTGGGCTGGCCGGAGGAGACCGAGAGCCTGGCGAAGTTCTATCCGAACTCCGTCATGGTCACGGGCTACGACATCCTCTTCTTCTGGGTCGCCCGGATGATGATGTTCGGGCTGTACGCGATGGACGGCGAGATCCCGTTCCGTACGATCGCGCTGCACGGCATGGTCCGCGACCAGTTCGGCAAGAAGATGTCGAAGTCCTTCGGGAACGCGGTGGATCCGCTGGAGTGGATGGACAAGTACGGCTCCGACGCCGTCCGGTTCACCCTCGCCCGCGGCGCCAACCCCGGCACCGACGTGCCGATCGGCGAGGACTGGGTGCAGGGCTCGCGCAACTTCGCGAACAAGGTGTGGAACGCCACGCGCTTCGCGCTGATGAACGGCGCCACGGTCGAGGGCCCGCTGCCCGCCGAGGCGGAGCTGGCCACGACGGACCGCTGGATCCTCTCCCGGCTCGGCGCCGTCGTCGCCGAGGTCGACGCGCTCTACGACGACTACCAGTTCGCGAAGCTCTCCGACGTGCTGTTCCACTTCGCCTGGGACGAGGTCTTCGACTGGTACGTGGAGCTGTCCAAGACCACGTTCGCGGCCGGCGGCCCCGCGGCCGACGCCTCGCGCCGCGTCCTCGGCGAGGTCCTGGACGTCACGCTGCGGCTGCTGCACCCGGTGATCCCGTTCGTCACCGAGACGCTGTGGACGACGCTGACGGGCCGTGAGTCCCTCGTGATCGCCGACTGGCCCGCGGACTCCGGCTTCCGGGACGCGGCGGCCGAGGCGGAGATCGTGAAGCTGCAGGAGGTCGTCACCGAGGTCCGCCGCTTCCGCGCCGACCAGGGCCTGCAGCCGGGCCAGCGGGTGCCCGCCCGGGTGGAGCTGTCCGGCACGGGACTCGGCGCGCACGAGGCCGCCATGCGGCAACTGCTGCGCCTGCAGCCCGAGGGCGACTCCTTCGCCGCCACGGCGTCGCTGCCGGTGGCCGGGGTTGGGGGTACCGCCCATGGGCGAAGCGCTATGGGGGAGGTCGCGCTGGACCTGTCCGGGACGATCGACGTGGCGGCCGAGCGCAAGCGGCTGACGAAGGATCTGGCCGCGGCCGAGAAGGAGAAGACGCAGGCGGAGGCCAAGCTCGGGAACGAGGGCTTTCTCGCCAAGGCCCCGGAGCCGGTCGTGGCCAAGATCCGTACCAGGCTGGCGAAGGCCGAGGAGGACATCGTCCGCCTCGGCGCCCAGTTGGAGCGGCTGCCGCAGGCGTAGCGTGCGGGCCCGGGGCACCTGCCCCGGGCCCTTCCTCCCGTCCGGCTACGCGCTGTGGCCCAGGGACTCCGGCCGCACCGGGTGCGCGAAGGGCAATCCCGCGGCGTAGCGGGCCAGTTCGTCGGCCGCCGCCCGGCCCAGCCGCGGCAGCTCGCCCGCCAGCGACCCCGCCACATGCGGTGTCAGCAGCACGTTCGGCAGCTCGTACAGCGGCGAGCCGGCCGGCAGGAACTCCGGCTCGGTCACGTCCACGACGGCGTGCAGCCGCCCCGCGACCAGCTCCTCCGTCAGCGCCTCCTGGTCCACCAGCGAGCCGCGCGCGGTGTTGACGAGGGTCGCCCCGTCCCGCATCGACGCCAGCCGGGCGCGGCTGATCAGACGGCGGGTGCTCGGCAGCTCCGGCGCGTGCACGGAGACGACGTCGGCGGTGGCGCACAGCTCGTCGAGCGACGCGGGGGTGGCGCCGAGGGCACGCAGCTCGCCGTCGTCCGCGTAGGGGTCGTACACCAGCGTCGACAGGTCGTACGGGCGCAGCAGCTCCAGGACCCGCCGCCCGATCATCGAGGCGCCGACGACGCCGACGGTGCGCCGGTAGTTGCCGGCGCCCGGGTGGTCGGCGTACCAGTCGTACGGACCGCGCCGCCGCCGGTACTCCTCCCGTACCTCCAGCGCCCGCTTGTTGGCGAAGAGCACCGCCGCGACGGTGTACTCCGCCACCGGCAGCGCGTTCGCCCACGCCGCCGAGGAGACCGTGATCCCGCGCCGCCACACCGCCTCGGTGACGTGGTGCTTGACGGACCCCGCGGCGTGCACGACGGCCCGCAGCTCCGGCGCCGCCGCGAGTGCCGCGTCGTCCAGCGGCGGGCAGCCCCAGCAGGTGACCAGCACCTCGGCGTCCGCCAGCGCCGCGGCCGCCCGGGGCTCGGTGAAGTCCGCGGCGACCAGGCCGGGTTCGAGATCCGCGAGCTCCGCGAGCCGGTCCCGCGTCGCGGAGTCGAAGAGCCGCGGCAGGGCGTCGGGGCTCATCGCGAACAGGGCGCGCGGGCGGCGCCCCGTGCCGCTCGGGGGGTCGTTCGGGGACACGCGGTCGCCTCCTGTGTCGAACGTGCATTCCGAAGCTGCTGCTCGTGCATCCGGCGGGCGTCCCCGCCGGTCGGAGGACTGTCGTAGCCGGACCCTAGACTGACACCGTGAGCGCCCGCGAAGAACCCGCTGGTCCCGACCCGGACGAGACCCCCCGCAGCCCGGACACCCCGGACGACGACTCCTTCGACGAGATCGTCGGCACCGAGACCGACCGCGACCCCGACCTGGCCGTCATCGAAGCCGGCAGCCGTACCCTGCGCGCGCAGGGCGGCCCGCCCTCCGGTGGCGGCGTGCCCGCCCTCCCCGCGGACCCCGAGGTGGCGCGTGCGCTGCGCGAGGCCGAGGCGGAGCTGCTGGCGCGCTGGCCGGAGACGCGCATCGACCCGTCGCTGGAGCGCATCCGGGCGCTGCTCGACATCCTCGGCGAGCCGCAGCGAGCCTACCCGTCGATCCATCTGACGGGCACGAACGGCAAGTCCTCCACGGCCCGCATGATCGAGGCGCTGCTGGTGGCGTGCGACCTGCGGACAGGCCGCTTCACCAGCCCGCACCTGCAGTCGATCACGGAGCGGATCGGCCTGGACGGGGCCCCGATCGACGCCGAGCGGTTCGTGGAGACGTACCGCGAGCTGAAGCCGTACGCGGAGCTGGTCGACTCCCGGCAGGAGCACCCGCTGTCGTTCTTCGAGATGCTCACCGCGATGGCCTTCGCCGCGTTCGCCGAGGCCCCGGTGGACGTGGCGGTCGTCGAGGTCGGCCTCGGCGGCACCTGGGACAGCACGAACGTCATCGACGCCTCCGTCGCCGTCGTCACCCCCATCGCCATAGACCACAGCCGGCTGCTCGGGGACACCCCGGGCGCCATCGCCGGGGACAAGGCGGGGATCGTCAAGAAGACCGCGACGTCCGCGGGCGGCGGCACGGGCACCGTCGTGATCATGGCCCAGCAGCCCGTCGACGCCGCGCAGGTCATCCTCAAGCGGGCCGTCGAGATGGACGCGACGGTGGCCCGCGAGGGCATGGAGTTCGGCGTGCTGAGCCGGGAGGTCGCGGTCGGCGGGCAGTTGCTGACGCTGCGCGGCCTCGGCGGCGAGTACCCGGAGGTCTTCCTGCCGCTGCACGGCGAGCACATGGCGCACAACGCCGCGGTCGCGCTGGCCGCCGTCGAGGCGTTCTTCGGCGTCGGCTCCGAGCACGCCCGCAGCCTCGACGCCGACAGCGTCCGGCGCGCGTTCGCCACCGTCAGCTCGCCGGGCCGCCTGGAGGTCGTACGGACCTCGCCCACCGTCATCCTCGACGCCGCCCACAACCCGGCCGGGGCGCTGGCCACCGCCGCGGGCGTGCGGGAGGCGTTCGGCTTCAGCCGGCTCGTCGGCGTCGTCGGCACCAGCAAGGAGAAGGACGTACGCGGCGTGCTGGAGGCGTTCGAGCCGATCTTCACCGAGGTCGTCGTCACCCGGAACTCGACCACCCGCGCCATGGACCCGGACGAGCTGGCGGCCATCGCCGTCGAGGTCTTCGGCAGCGAGCGCGTCCAGGTCGAGCCGCGCCTCGACGACGCCCTGGAGGCGGCCATCACCCTGGCGGAGGAGGAGGACGAGTACGCCGGCGCGGGCGTCCTGGTCACCGGCTCCGTCATCACCGCCGGAGAGGCCCGGCTGCTGCTGGGTGCGAAGTAGTGCGGCACCGGCCCGGCCGACGCGGACGGGTGCGCCGGTAGGGGCGTGCCGGTCACCGGTCCGGTCACCCCCGCGGGAACGGAGCTCCAAGGCCCTGCCCGGCCGGAAGGACGAGGTGGCCGGACGACGTCCTTGCGGCGGCCGTTACTCTGGCCGGGAAGAGCGAGCCGGCGCCCGCTGTGCCGGGTTCGCCACCCCCACTGGAACCGAAGAGAAGGGCGAGCGATGCGCACGCTCTGTGCGAGCACGCTGATCGCCGAGATCCTGGTCGTCGGCCTGACGGGTCTCGTCGCGATGCAGCAGTCCGACCTGTCGGACGGCACGATCTGGGGGATCAGCGGCGCCGCCATGGTGCTGTGCGTGCTGGTCTGCGGCATGCTCGGGCGCCCCGGCGCCGTGCAGGTCGGCTGGGGGCTGCAGATCGCGCTGATCGCCTCCGGCTTCGTGGTGCCCTCGATGTTCTTCCTGGGCGCGGTCTTCGCCGGCCTGTGGTGGGCGTCGGTGCACTACGGCCGGATCGTCGACGAGGCCAAGGCGGCGCGGGCCCGCGCCGCCGCCGAGGAGACCGGCGGCGCCCCGGCGTAGCCGCGGGAGGCCGGGATGCGTGCGGGCGCCCGTGAGGGGCCGGGTAAGGTCGGATTCCCCCGAATCCAGCAACGCACTGCCAGGAGCCGTACATGAGCCAGCGCACGCTCGTCCTCCTCAAGCCCGATGCGGTACGCCGCGGGCTGGTCGGCGAGATCATCGGCCGGATCGAGCGGAAGGCCGACTGGTCCATCGCCGCGCTTGAGCTGCGCACCCTCGACCGCTCCGTCCTGGAGCAGCACTACGCCGAGCACGTGGGCCGGCCGTTCTACGAGCCGTTGGTGGAGTTCATGGCCTCGGGACCCGTCGTCGCGCTCGTGGTCGAGGGCGAGCGGGTCATCGAGGGAATCCGTACCCTGTCCGGGCCGACCGACCCGATCGCCGCCGCGCCCGGCAGCATCCGCGGCGACTTCGGCACCATCGTCCGGGAGAACCTCGTGCACGCCTCCGACTCCGAGGAATCCGCCGCGCGCGAGCTGAAGCTGTTCTTCCCCGACCTCGTCTGACGTCCCCGCAGGTCGGCTGCGGACCCGAGCCCCGAAGAGGCGACCGGATCTTTCGGTCGCCTCTTGGCATGTGCAAGCGAAAAGGGGGAAAGCGCAACCGACACGGTGCCGTATTGACTGCGACACCCTCGCTCCCTCCGCGACCTCGCGAGACTACGATGGCCCTCACGGGCCGTAGCGCGCGTCGCCCTGCTGCCGACCCCCGTCCGCCATCACCTTGGAAGGCCAGACGTATCCCATGGCGAATAGCATGTCTTTCATCGGCCGTGACATGGCCGTCGACCTTGGGACCGCCAACACGTTGGTGTACGTCAGAGGCCGGGGCATCGTCCTGAACGAGCCGTCGGTCGTGGCCATCAACACCAACACGGGCGGGATCCTCGCGGTCGGCGCCGAGGCGAAGAAGATGATCGGCCGGACCCCGGGCAACATCGTGGCGGTGCGCCCGCTGAAGGACGGCGTCATCGCCGACTTCGAGATCACCGAGCGGATGCTGCGCTACTTCATCCTCAAGATCCACAAGCGCCGCTACCTCGCCCGCCCGCGCGTCGTGGTCTGCGTCCCCTCGGGCATCACGGGAGTCGAGCGCCGCGCGGTCATCGAGGCATCGACCCAGGCGGGCGCGCGCCAGGTGCACATCATCGAGGAGCCCATGGCGGCGGCCATCGGCTCCGGGCTCCCGGTGCACGAGGCGACGGGGAACATGGTCGTGGACATCGGCGGCGGCACCACCGAGGTCGCGGTGATCTCCCTCGGCGGCATCGTCACGGCGCAGTCCATCCGGGTCGCCGGGGACGAGCTGGACAACGCGATCATCCAGCACATCAAGAAGGAGTACAGCCTCCTGCTCGGCGAGCGCACCGCCGAGATGATCAAGATCACCATCGGCTCCGCGTACGACACCGACCGCGACGAGCACACCGAGATCCGCGGCCGCGACCTTGTCAGCGGACTGCCGAAGACGGTCGTGATCTCCTCCGCCGAGGTGCGCAAGGCCATGGAGGAGCCGCTCAACGCGATCGTCGACGCGGTCAAGACGACGCTCGACAAGTGCCCGCCGGAGCTGTCCGGCGACATCATGGACCGCGGCATCGTGCTCACCGGGGGCGGCGCGCTGCTGGCCGGCCTCGACGAGCGGCTGCGGCACGAGACGGGGATGCCGATCCACCTCGCCGAGGAGCCGCTCGACTCCGTCGCACTCGGCTCCGGCAAGTGCGTCGAGGAGTTCGAGGCACTGCAGCAGGTGCTCGACGCGCAGCCCCGTCGTTAGCCCCCAGTCCGCACCCCACCGCCGGGACACCCAGGAAGGCGCTTCGGAAGCACGTGAGGGACACACGAGAGAGCCGGGTCCTGCTCCTGCTGCTCATCACCATCTCGTTCGCGCTGATCACGGTCGATATCCGGGGCGGGGACGACTCTCCCCTGGACGCCACGAAGCGGGGGGCCGCGACGGCGTTGGGGCCCGTCGAGAACGGCGTCGCCACGGTGGTCGACCCGGTGGGCAACGCGATCGAGGCGGTGCGCGAGTCGGGTGACAGGCACGACCGGATCGCCGAGCTGCAGCGGCAGAACGCCGAGCTGAAGCAGCAACTGGGCAGCGACGACCGCAACCGCGCCCGCGCCGCCGAGCTGGACAAGATCCTGGGCACCGCCGGCGCCGGCCGGTACGGCATCAAGGGCGCCCAGGTCATCGCCATAGGAGCGGCCCAGGGCCTGTCCTGGACCGTGACCATCGACGCCGGCTCCCGCGACGGCCTGGAGCGGGACATGACCGTACTCAACGGCGACGGCCTCGTCGGCCGCGTCACCACCGTCGGCCCGTCCACCGCCACGGTGCTGCTCGCCAACGACCCGGATTTCACCGTCGGCACCCGGCTGGAGAAGACCAGCGAGCTGGGCTTCGCCACCGGCCAGGGCGACCGGCCCATGAAGGTCGAACTGCTCAACGGCAAGCTGAAGGTGGCCAAGGGGGACCGGCTGGTGACCTTCGGCTCCCATGACTCGCGGCCGTTCGTGCCGGGCGTGCCGATAGGGGTCGTCTCGAAGGTCGAGCCGGTCGGCGACGTCACCCGCACCGTGTACGTCGAGCCGTACGCCACCTTCACCCGGCTCGACATCGTCGGCGTGGTCGTCCAACCGCCCCGCGACGACCCGCGGGACACGGTGCTGCCGCCCGCGCCGAAGGCGACGCCGACGCCCACCGTCACCGTCACCGTCCCCCCGGGCGGGGAGGGCGAGGCGGACGGCGGCGCGGCCGAGGGCGAGGTGGACGCCGGGGTCGGTGCCGGAGCCGGCGAGGACCCGGCCGCCGATCCCGACGCAGGGGGCCCCGCAGCCGGAGAGGGCGTGAACTGACCGCATGAGGCACGTGAACCGCGTCCTGCTCTGCGCGTCGCTGCTGGTGACGTCCCTCGTCTTCCAGGTCACCGTGCTCGCCCGGCTCCATCTGCCCGGCGCCGTACCCGATCTGACCCTCCTGGTCGTCCTTGCGCTCGCGATGGTCTACGGGCACGTCGGCGGCGCGCTCGTCGGCTTCACCGCGGGCCTGCTCGCCGACATCGCGCCGCCCGCCGACCACGCCGTCGGCCGCTACGCCCTCGTGCTCGCCGTCATCGGCTACCTCGCCGGGCTCATCAAACCCGAGACCGGCCAGGTGCGTACCGCCGCCGGCCCGATGATGGTCGTCGGCTGCGCCGCCGTCGGCTCCACGCTGCTGTACGCGGGCGTCGGCGCCCTCGTCGGTGAGGGCTCGGTGCGCGGCGTGGGCCTGGGCAGCCTGGTCTTCACCGCCGCGATCTACGACCTGCTGCTCGCCCCGTTCACCGTGCCGCTGGTGATGGCGCTGGCCCGCAGGGCCGACCGCGACACGACCGCGGAGGCCGCCGAGACGGCCACCGGCGGCTCGGCGGCCGGCGACTCCTCGTACCGCTGGCTGGCCGGCGGCACCGCCAGCCGCGCCGCCGTCAGACGCGCCCGCTCCTACGGCCGCGGCGGCATCGGCCGGCAGCGCGGCAACCTGTTCGGCCCCAAGTCCAAGTCCGCCAAGGCCACCCGCATCAAAGGGGTGAAGCGGCTGTGACCAACATTCCCGAGACCGGCAAGTCCACCCGGGTCACCGTCCGGCTCGTCGGCATCCAGGTCCTCGTGCTCTCGCTGCTGCTCACGCTCGGCGGCCGGCTGTGGTACCTGCAGATCCGCAACGGCGACGAGTACGAGGCGGAGGCCGCCGGCAACCACGTCCAGCAGGTCATCGAGCCCGCCGTACGCGGCGCCATCCTCGACTCCCGCGGCGAACCGCTCGCCGACAACGAGACCCGGCTCGTGGTCTCCGCCAGCCGTACCGACCTGATGAAGATGGACGACGACGGCGAGGCGATACTGACCAAGCTCGCCGGCGTGCTCGGCATGGACCCCAAGACCGTCATGGAGCGGGTCCGGCTCTGCGACGCCGAGACCCCCAAGCCGTGCTGGAACGGCTCCCCGTACCAGCCGATCCCCATCACCGACGAGGCGACGGCCCGTCAGGCGCTGCAGATCCGCGAGCGCGAGGAGGAGTTCCCCGGCATCACCGCGGAGCCCAGCGCCGTCCGCCGCTACGGCTCGCCGAACGACGCGAACACCGCCCAGGTGCTCGGCTATCTCTCCCCGGTCACCGACGAGGAGATCACCGACGCCGAGGACAGCGACAACCCGCTGCTGCGCACCGACCAGATCGGCCGCTCGGGCCTGGAGCGCTCCTACGACTCCGAGTTGCGCGGCCGGGCCGGGGTGACGAACTACCGGGTCGACAAGCTTGGCCGGGTGATAGGAGAAGCCGACAAGCAGCCGGGCGTGCCCGGCTCCAACCTGGTCACGAGCATCGACTCGCGGGTGCAGTCGCTGGCCGAGGCGGAGCTGGAGAAGGCGATGAGGGAGGCCCGCACCCAGTTCGACGACAACACCGGTACGAACTACAAGGCGGACTCCGGCGCGATGGTGGTGATGGAGGCCGACACCGGCCGCATCGTCGCCATGGCGTCCAACCCGTCGTACGACCCGAACGACTGGGTCGGCGGCATCGACTCCGGCACGTACAAGCAGCTCACCGGCAAGGAGGCCAACTACCCGCTGCTCAACCGGGCGATCCAGGGACAGTCGGCCCCCGGCTCGATCTTCAAGCCGATCCCGACGGCGGCCGCGGTCAACGCCGGGTACGACTTCGACGGCAGCTACGAGTGCAGCAGCGACTACAGCATCGGCGGCCAGGTCTTCAAGAACTTCGAGTCGCAGAGCTACGGCGCCATCGGCCTCGGCCGCGCGCTGGAGGTCTCCTGCGACACGGTCTACTACCGGCTCGCGCACCAGGAGTGGCAGAACGACGGCGGCAACAAGCCGAAGAAGAAGCCCGACGACTGGTTCTACAAGACCGCCCACCAGTTCGGCCTCGGGGCGGAGACCGGCGTCGACCTGCCCAACGAGGTCACCGGCCGGGTGCCCGACCGGCAGTGGAAGAAGGACTACTGGCGGGCCAACAAGGACGCCTGGTGCAAACAGGGCAAGCAGGACGGCACGTACACCGAGCGCATCGCGTACGAGAACTGCCTGGAGGGCATGCAGATGCGTGCCGGTGACTCCGTCAACTACTCCATCGGCCAGGGCGACACGCTCGTCACCCCGATACAGATGGCGACGATGTACGCCGCGCTCGCCAACGGCGGCACGCTGTACAAGCCGACCGTCGGCAAGGCCATCGTCAGCGCCGACGGCAAGAAGGTCGACATGATCGAGCCGAAGGCGCACGGCAAACTGCCGATGGACGAGGCCACGCGCGACGCCATGGACGAGGCGCTCGCGGGCGTCGCCACCCGCGGCACCGCCGCCTGGCGCTTCGGCGGCTGGCCGCAGAACGAGATCCCGATGCACGCGAAGACCGGCACCGCCGAGGTCTACGGCAAGCAGACGACATCGTGGTTCGCGACGTACACCGACGAGTACGCGATCGTCATGACCATGTCCCAGGGCGGCACCGGCTCCGGCGCCTCGGCGCCCGCGGTCCGCGCCGTCTACGACGCGCTCTACGGCGTCGGCGACCGGAAGAAGGCGCTGCTGCCCGAGCCGGAGAAGAAGCTGCCGAAGATCTCGCCGGACGGCAGGATCGAGGCACGATGACGGCCGCCGACGGCTATTCGGTCCGGCGCTTCACCCCCGAGCTGGGCACGTGGGGCAGGCTGACGGCGCGCGACTCGCTGGTGCGCCGGGTCGACTGGATGCTGATGTTCTCCGGCCTCGCGCTGTCCGTCATGGGCACGGCGCTGGTCTGGTCGGCGACCCGCAACCGCGAAGACCTCACCGGCGGCGACCCGTACTTCTTCGTGATAAGGCACGCGATCTTCACCACCATCGGCATCGCGCTGATGGCCGCCACCGTCTGGCTGGGCCACCGCACGCTGCGCGGGGTGGTGCCGGTGCTGTACGGGCTGTCGCTCGTGCTCGTCGCGATGGTGCTCAGCCCTCTGGGCAGCACCATCAACGGCTCCCGCGCCTGGCTCGACCTCGGCGGCGGCTTCACGGTCCAGCCGGCCGAGTTCACCAAGATCACGATCATCCTGGGGATGGCGATGATCCTGGCCGCCCGGGTCGACGCGGGCGACCGTGAGCACCCCGACCACCGCACCGTCGTCCAGGCCCTCGGCCTGGCCGCGGTGCCCATCGGGATCGTCGTGCTGATGCCGGACCTCGGCTCGGCGATGGTGCTGACGTCGATCGTGCTGGGCGTGCTGCTGGCCTCCGGCGCGTCGAACCGCTGGGTGCTGGGGCTGGTGCTCGCGGGCGTCGGTGGCGCGGCGATGATCGTCTCGCTGGGCATGCTCGACGAGTACCAGGTCGCCCGCTTCGCCGCCTTCGCCAACCCGGCGCTCGACCCGGCCGGCGTCGGCTACAACACCAACCAGGCACGTATCGCCATCGGCTCCGGCGGCGCGACCGGCAAGGGCCTGGGCGAGGGCAGCCAGACCACCGGCCAGTTCGTGCCCGAGCAGCAGACCGACTTCATCTTCACGGTGGCGGGCGAGGAACTGGGCTTCGTCGGTGCCGGGCTCATCCTGGTGCTGCTCGGCGTGATGCTGTGGCGTGCGTGCCGGATCGCGCGGGACGCCAGCGACCTGTACGGCACGATCGTCGCGGCGGGCGTGGTGGCCTGGTTCGCGTTCCAGGCGTTCGAGAACATCGGGATGACGCTCGGCATCATGCCGGTGGCGGGCCTGCCGCTGCCGTTCGTGAGCTACGGCGGCTCGTCGATGTTCGCGGTGTGGATCGCGGTGGGACTGCTGCAGTCCATCAAGGCGCAGCGGCCCCTGTCCGCCTGAGCGCCCTGACGAGGTGAGGCCCCGGCCCCGGCGCTACGGAGCCGGGGCCCGCCCGCGTCACAGCCGCCGCAGGAACAGCACGCCCACCCCCGCCGCCGCCCCCAGCAGCACTGCGGCCACCCCCGGGGCGAGCCGTCCGCCGCGCCCCAGCGCACCGTCGACCGAGACCAGCCCCGCCCCGGTCAGCGCCAGCGCCACGCCCGCGGCACCGAGCAGGAACTCGTACTCGATGCCCCGCGCATCCGTCGCCGCAATCGGCCCGCTCCAGTCGAAGCCCCACCTGACGGCCACCGCGTTGATCATCACGCCGATCACCGAGGCGGCCGCCAACGGGGTGAGGAAGCCGGCGACCAGGGCGAACCCGCCGACGATCTCGCTCAGCCCCAGTACCCACGTCATCGTCCGCCCGGAGGGATAGCCGGCCGCGGCCAGCGTCGCCGCGGTCGAGTCGAACCCCGGTCCTTCGAACCAGCCGAGGAGCTTCTGCGCCCCGTGGCCCGCCATGATCACGCCGACCACCGCCCGCAGCACCAGCAGCCCGGCGTCCACACCGGTCACGCCCTCCTCGATGTCCTCGGCGTAGCTGATGGCGGGGATGGTGCGCGTCTGGGCCATGGGCGAGCTCCTTGTCGTTCAGGCGCGACGCTAGGACACCCCCCGGGCCCTCGCCACCCGGCACATTCCCGCGATCCGACGCCGCGCACCTCATGACCAATCGCCCATCCGAGGCTAAATTCGATTCATGGTGGACACGGTGCGCGAGATCGAGCGGAAGTACGAGCCCACGGCGGACACCCGCGAACTGCCCCCGCTACCGGACCTGACGGGCGTCGACGGAGTCGCGGCGGTGGTCGAGCAGGGCACCGCTTTGCTCGACGCCGTGTACTACGACACCGCCGCCCGCCGGCTGGCGGCCGACGGCATCACGCTGCGGCGCCGCACGGGCGGCGACGACGCGGGCTGGCATCTGAAGCTGCCGGTGGCCGCCGGCGTACGCGACGAGATCCGCGCCCCGCTCGGCGAGGGCGTCCCGCGCCGCCTCGCGGCCCTCGTCCGCTCCCGTACGCGGGACGCCGAGCTGGCGCCCGTCGTCCGCATCCGCTCGGAGCGGGACGTCCACCAACTGCTCGGCGCGGACGGCGAACCGGTCGCGGAGGTCTCCGTCGACCGGGTGACCGCGGAGCGCCCGGAGACGGGGGCGACGGCGCGGTGGGCCGAGGTGGAGGCCGAGCTGAGCGCCGGGGCGGACCCGGCGGTGCTGGACGCGGTGGACGCGGCGCTGACCGGGGCCGGGCTGCGGCGGTCGGCGGCGGCGTCGAAGCTGGCGCGGGCGCTGGCGGAGACGGACGGGACGAGGACGAAGGACGGCAAGAGGACCAAGGACGGCGGGAAGCCGAAGGACGGCAAGAACGGCAAGAACGGCAAGGGCGGCAAGGGCGGGAAGGGCGGCAAGAAGAAGACCGCGGACAAGAAGAAGAGCGCCGGCAAGAAGAAGGCGGACGGCAAGAAGCCCCCGGAGCCCGCCGCCCGTCCCGCCGGCGACGTCGTCCTCGACTACGTACGCGCCCAGATCACCGCCGTCGTCGAGCTGGACCCCGCCGTCCGCCGCGACCAGCCCGACTCCGTCCACCAGATGCGCGTCGCCAGCCGCCGCCTGCGCAGCACCTTCCGCAGCTACCGCGCCGTGCTCGACCGCACCGTCACCGACCCCGTCTCCACCGAACTGCGCTGGCTGGCCGGGGAACTCGGCGTCGACCGCGACCGCGAGGTGCTCACCGAGCGCATCCACGCCGGCCTGGTGGAACTGGAGCGCCCGCTCGTCCTCGGCCCCGTCCGCGGTCGGCTGCGCACCTGGTCCGCCGCCCGCCGCACCGGCTCGCGGCGCCGGATCGTCGCCCTGCTCGACGGCCGCCGCTACCTCGCCCTGCTCGACGCCCTCGACGGCATCCTGGCCGACCCGCCGCTGCGCACCGCCGCCGGCCGCCCCGCGGAGCCCGTACTCCGCAAGGCCGTCGACCGGCAGTACCGGCGCTTCGCCGGCTCCCTGCAGGAGACCTTCGACCTCGCGCCCGGCCCCGACCGCGACACCGCCATCCACGAGACCCGCAAGGCCGCCAAGCGCACCCGCTACGCCGCCGAGGTGGCCCGCCCGGTCCTGGGCCGGGAGGCCAAGACCGCCACGTCGCTGATGCGGGAGGTCCAGGACCTGCTGGGCGACTACCAGGACGGCGTGCTGGCGCGGGCCGCGCTGCGGGAGATCGCGGTGCAGGCGCAGGCCGCGGGGGAGCCCTCGTTCACGTACGGCGTCCTCTACGCGCGCGAGGAGGCGCGCGCGGCGGAGCTGCGCGACCGGCTTCCGCGGCTGTCGCAGAAGCATCTCTGAGCAGCGCGAAGAGGGGCACGCGCGGGGCGCGCGCTACGCTGAATGGTCACCCGCGTACGTACCACAGGATCGCCGAGGACAGCTTCCCGATGACTGCCGTGCCCGCACCCACCGTCGAGTCGGTCTTCCCTCGCCTGGAAGCCCTCCTGCCGCACGTCCAGAAGCCGATCCAGTACGTCGGCGGTGAGCTGAACTCCACCGTCAAGGACTGGGACGCGGTCGACGTCCACTGGGCGCTGATGTACCCGGACGCGTACGAAGTCGGCCTGCCCAACCAGGGCGTCATGATCCTGTACGAGGTGCTGAACGAGCGCGCGGACACCCTCGCCGAGCGCACGTACAGCGTGTGGCCGGACCTGGAGGAGCTGATGCGCACGCACGACGTGCCGCAGTTCACCGTGGACAGTCACCGCCCCGTGCGCGCCTTCGACCTCCTCGGCGTCTCCTTCTCCACCGAGCTGGGCTACACCAACCTCCTGACGGCCCTCGACCTCGCCGGCATCCCGCTGGCCGCCGCCGACCGCGGCGACGACGACCCGATCGTCGTGGCCGGCGGGCACGCCGCGTTCAACCCGGAGCCGATCGCCGCCTTCGTGGACTGCGCCGTGATCGGCGACGGCGAGCAGGCCGTGCTGACGATGACCGACATCGTCGGGGCGTGGAAGTCCGAGGGCCGCCCGGGCGGGCGCGAGGAGCTGCTGCTGCGGCTCGCGAAGACGGGCGGGGTGTACGTCCCGTCGTTCTACGACGTGGAGTACCTGCCCGACGGCCGCATCGCCCGTGTGGTGCCGAACCGCTCCGGCGTGCCGTGGCGGGTCTCCAAGCACACCGTGATGGACCTCGACGAGTGGCCGTACCCGAAGCAGCCGCTGGTGCCGATGGCCGAGACCGTGCACGAGCGGATGAGCGTGGAGATCTTCCGCGGCTGCACCCGCGGCTGCCGCTTCTGCCAGGCCGGCATGATCACCCGGCCGGTACGGGAGCGCAGCATCACCGGCATCGGCGAGATGGTCGACAAGGGCCTGAAGGCCACCGGCTTCGAGGAGGTCGGCCTGCTGTCGCTGTCCTCGGCCGACCACAGCGAGATCGGCGACGTCGCCAAGGGCCTCGCCGACCGCTACGAGGAGGACAAGGTCGGCCTGTCGCTGCCCTCCACCCGGGTCGACGCCTTCAACATCGACCTGGCCAACGAGCTGACGCGCAACGGCCGCCGCTCCGGCCTGACGTTCGCCCCGGAGGGGGCCACGGAGCGCATCCGCAAGGTCATCAACAAGATGGTCTCGGAGGAGGACCTGATCCGCACCGTCGCCACCGCGTACGGCAACGGCTGGCGGCAGGTCAAGCTCTACTTCATGTGCGGGCTGCCGACCGAGACCGACGAGGACGTCGTGCAGATCGCGGACATGGCCGCCAAGGTCATCGCCAAGGGCCGCGAGGTCGCGCGGTCCAACGACATCCGCTGCACCGTCTCCATCGGCGGTTTCGTCCCCAAGCCGCACACGCCCTTCCAGTGGGCCCCGCAGCTCTCCGCCGAGGACACCGATGCCCGGCTGGAGCAGTTGCGCGACCGCATCCGCGCCGACAAGCGGCACGGCCGCGCCATCGGCTTCCGCTACCACGACGGCAAGCCCGGCATCGTCGAGGGCCTGCTCTCGCGCGGCGACCGCCGCGTCGGCGACGTCATCCGCGCCGTCTACGAGGACGGCGGCCGCTTCGACGGCTGGCGGGAGCACTTCTCGTACGAGCGCTGGATGCGCGCCGCGGAGAAGGCCCTCCCGTCGCACGGGGTGGACGTCGACTGGTACACGACGCGCGAGCGCTCCTACGAGGAGGTCCTGCCCTGGGACCACCTGGACTCCGGCCTGGACAAGGACTGGCTCTGGGAGGACTGGCAGGACGCGCTCGACGAGACCGAGGTCGAGGACTGCCGCTGGACGCCCTGCTTCGACTGCGGGGTGTGCCCGCAGCTCGACACGGAGATCCAGATCGGCCCGACGGGCCGGAAACTGCTGCCGCTGAGCGTGGTCGACGGCCGGACGGGCGGCAACGCGGGTTGACGCGGGCCGGCTTCGGGCCGGCTGACGACACCCGCACGCGCGGGCGAAGAAACGGGTGAGCCCCGGGCCGGAAAGCCGGCCCGGGGCCTTTTCCATGCCCGGCCACCGGTGCATTTCATGGCATTCCGCCACTACCTTTCCGGGTTACGCCGACAATCGCATCAATGCTCCGGATGGGGGACATGCACGGGATTGCTCCTCGTCCCGTGTCGCAGGCACGCCGCCCTCGTTTCGACTAACGAAGGTGGGGTTTGGGGAGAGCGGCCGTCGCTCCGACGGTAAGGAATCGCTCCGAAGACTCCGTGGCGGAAAGGATGCCAAGTGAAGTACGTCAAGTCTGCCGTGGTCCTGTGCGGTGCCGCTCTGGCAGTCGGCACCGCCGGCCCGGCGGGCGCCCTCGACCCCGGGCTCACCAACCCGGATCTGAGTCTGGACGCCGCGGCCCAGCAGGCCGTGGAGGGTCTGGTCAACCGGCCTCCGACCGAAGTGGTGCAGCAGAGCCTGCCGGTCGACGGGCCGGCGGTCCGAGAGCTCACCCGGCCGGTCGACAAGACGGCGCACGACGTCATCCAGGGCGCCCTGCCGAAAGACTCCCTGGCGCCCGCCGGCACGCAGTGACGCGGCGGCTCCTGAGCGGTCGGTTTCGCTCCGGACATCATCCGGCCGTCCGAACGGGCGCTTTCGGACAACTCACTGAAGGGTGCGGAGTTCCCCAGCGTGCCCGCATCGATGTTCCCTCTGGTCGAAAAGGAATGAGCCTCATGAAGAAGTACCTGAAGACCGCGGCGGTCGCCGTCACCATGCTCGGCGCCTCGGCGATGGCCGCCCCGCAGGCACTGGCCGCCGACGACACCGGCGACGGCCCCTACGCCAACGGCAACGGCTCGACGCAGGCTTACGGCAATACCCAGACGGGCGGCTACATGAGCCCGAACATGGCCCTGGTCAACGGCTCGTTCAACGAGCCCTGCATCGCGCTGCCGCAGGCCGCGAAGAACGTGCAGAACATCCTCGGCCTGGCTCAGGTGGGCGTGAGCGAGGTCCTGAGCCAGAACCAGAACCAGACCTGTGCCAAGAACTCCAGCGCGGACCAGGGCGACGCCCCGCTGTCCCACCTGCTGGACGACTTCCCGATCCTCTCGGGCAACGGCGCGGGCAACGACGCCGGCTGAGTCCGGCACCACGCGGGGAACCCCGGTACCCGGCCCGGGGCGAGTCGTACTCGCCCCGGGCCGGGGCCTTGTGCGCGGCACGTACGGCGGTCGGCTACGGCGGCGACCGTCCACGGCGCACGCAGACGGCCCGCGGAGCGTTCTCCGCGGGCCGTCTGCGCCGGGTTGCCGGGCGGCCGGCTCAGCCGACGAGCCCCGAGACCACCGGGCCGGCCGTCGGCAGCTCGCTCAGCGACGCGCCCTCGGCCAGCGGCCCGGTGACCGCCGCCGTGCTCACCGGCGCACCGCCCTCGCCGATCGCGGTGCCCACCGAGTTGTCCAGCGGGTCGGAGCCGGTCTTGGCCATGGGGTTGAGCCGGAGTGCCGTCAGCGGTGTGATCGCCGTGCGCCTGGCCGTGTCCGCGCCCTGGCCGACGCCGGTCAGCGCCGCGGCGACCTGGTCCTTCTCGATCTTGTTGTCCTCGCCGATCTTCAGTTCGTCCAGCGTGTCCAGCACCCTGCCCGTCGTGTCGTCCGCGGGCGCAGCGGCCGCGCCTGCGGCGCTGCCGGCCGCGAGCGCGGAGCCGGCCGCCGCCGCGATCAGGCCGGCGCGCAGCAGGGCGCGAGGGGTACGGGAGGGGAATCGGGAGGCGTGCTGGCCCATGGTCACCACCAGTGAGGAATGGAACACTTTCCGTGCCATGCTTCCACAAAGCCCTTGATTCCCGGAAATCCTCCCTTGCGCCTCACCCTGCGCATCCGCCTCAACTGATTTGTGAATACGCTGTGACCTCCGGTTATCCGGTTGCCGCGGCGCTCCGAACCCCGTAAGCATGGCCCGATGCCGCAATTGACCACCCCCCACGTTCGGTTCCGCGCCTCCTTCGCCGGGGCGATGAAGGAGTTCGAGGCCGAGGGCAGGGGCGCGGTCGGCGACGACACGTCCATCGGCCAGGACCTGCGCCGCTGGCGCCGGCGCTGGCACGACCCCGCGGTCTTCGCCTCGTATGTCGCGGGACTGCGGGCCGAGGCCGACGAGACGATCCCGATGATCCGCCCGGGCTGGGTGCACTGCACCACCCTCTGGTACGTGGACGGGGACGCCTATCTCGGCCGCATCGCCATCCGGCACTCGCTCACCGGCTGGCTGCGGGAGCAGGGCGGGCACATCGGCTACGACGTCCGCCCCACCGCCCGCCGCCGCGGCCATGCCACCGCCATGCTGCGCGACGCGCTGCCCGTGGCCCGCGATCTGGGGCTCGGTGAGGTGCTGGTGACGTGCGACCACGACAATGTGGCGTCGAGGAAGGTCATCGAGGCCAACGGGGGCGTGTTCGAGGACCGGCGCGGGCTGAAGCTGCGGTACTGGGTCGCCACCGGGGCGGCGAAGGAGTAGCGCGACGGGGTTCGGGGGCACGTCCGGGCCGGCCGCGGCCGGTTCGCCGGGCGACGAGGGGATGAGGGTCGTGGCCCAGGAGTGGGAACGGAACCGGGAACGGCGCGGGGAGCGGTACGCGCCGGCGCCGCCCGGGGGCGGCGGGGGCTGTCTCGCGGGGCCGGTCCGGTGGGTGGTGCTTGTCCTCGTGGTGCCGGTGCGGGCCGTGTGGGACGTGCTCGTCGCCGCCGCGAAGGGGCTAGGCGCCGGGCTGCTGTGGCTGGGGGAGCGGCTGGTGGCGGCGCCCGCGGTGTGGCTCTGCCGGCAGGTGCTCGCGCCCGTGGGCCGGGGCGCCGTGTGGTCCCTACGCGCGGCCGGAGCGGCGGTGGCGTGGGTGTGGCGCCGGCTCGTCGTCGCGCCCGTGGTGTGGGGGTGGCGGTGGCTCGTCGCGGCGCCGGCCGCCTGGCTGTACTCGTACCTCCTGACTCCCCTCGGCCACGGGCTGCGCCGGCTGCTCCACGCCCTCGTCGTCGCTCCCGCGACGGCCCTCCACCGCTACGTCCTGCGTCCCGTCGGCACCGCCGTGACCTGGGTCTGCCGCGCCGTGGTCGGCCTGGTCGCCGCGGGCGCGCGGGCCACCGGTGCCGGCGGCCGGTGGCTGGCGTACACCCTCGTCGTCGCGCCGGTGTCGTGGACGTACCGCCGGGTGCTGACGCCCGCCGGGCACGGCACGGTGCGGACGCTGCGCCGGACCGGCCGCGGCATCGCCGCCGGGGCGCGCGGCGCGGCGGCGGGGGCGGCGTGGATGTGGCGGTGGACCGTCGCGGCGCCCGCGGTCTGGGTCCACGGGCACGTGCTGGCGCCGGTGGGCCGGGGCACGGTGCGGCTGCTGCGGGCCGCGGGAGCGGGGCTGGCGTGGACCTGGCGCCGGCTGGTCGTCGCCCCGGTGGCGTGGGGGTGGCGGTGGCTGGTCGTGGCGCCGGTGTCGCTGCTCTGGTCGTACGTCCTCAAGCCGCTCGGTCTCGGCCTCCTCTGGCTGGCCCGCGGACTCGTGACCGTCGCCGTTCTGGTGCTGAGGGCGCTCCTCGCCCCCTTCGTCCTGCTCTGGCGCCACGTCCTCGCCCCCGCCTGGGCCGTCGCCGGGCGCTTCACCCGCCGGCTCTGGAACGCCACCGCCCGCCCCGCGGGCCGCGCCGTCCGTGACGGCTGGCGCGCCGCGCGGGACGCCGTCGCCGCGGCGCGCGCCACGGCCCGCCGCACCCGCCTGGAGCTGCGCTCCGCCCTGGTCGGAGCCCCGCGGAGCCCTGTCCCGGAGACGGCGCCGCACGCCCCCGAGCCGCCGGCGCGCGTGCGGCCGGCCGATCTCCCGGCGCCCGCCGTGGACCTGGCCAAGCACGGGCCGCGGCGGGGCGGCCGGCACCGCTGACGGACGGTTCCGTCCCGGTGCCGGCGGCCGGCGCCGTGTCCGGTCGACATACATGAGAGATACATGAAAGGCCGACGGAGCGGAGCCGCCGGAAAGGCGGGCACGTACCCTGGGGGCAGGACAAGCTCACGGACGAAGGACTGAACGACTCTGGGCAAGCGACAGCCCGAAGGCCCGCCGCCCGCACCCGCGGTGCAGCGCATCCGACTCCGCTACACCAAGCGCGGCCGCCTCCGGTTCAACAGTCACCGCGACTTCCAGCGCGCCTTCGAACGGGCGCTGCGCCGGGCCGAGGTGCCCATGGCGTACTCCGCCGGCTTCACCCCCCACCCCAAGGTCTCGTACGCGAACGCGGCCCCCACGGGCACGGCGAGCGAGGCCGAGTACCTGGAGATCGCGCTCACCGAGGCCCGCGACCCGGAGTTGCTGCGCGCGCTGCTCGACGAGTCCCTGCCCACCGGTCTCGACGTCGTCGACGCCGTCGAGGCCCGGGCTCCGGGACTCGCCGACCGGCTGGGGGCGTCGGTGTGGGAGCTGCGGCTCGACGGGGTGCCGCCCGCCACGGCGAAGGAGGCGGTCCGCGCCTTCCTCGCCGCGGAGACGGTCGAGGTGGAACGGCAGACGAAGAAGGGGATGAGGACCTTCGACACGCGCGGCGCGGTGGCCGCGCTCGATGTGCTCCAAGACGGGGGCGATAGGCCACAGGCGGGTCCCTGTGCGATACTGCGGCTGGTAGTGCGGCACCTGACACCTGCCGTACGACCCGACGACGTCCTGTCCGGCCTGCGAGTCGCGGCTGACCTGGCGCCGCCGGTCCCGGCAGCGGTGACCAGGCTGGCGCAGGGGCCGCTCGACGCGGAGACCGGCACGGTGACCGATCCGCTCGCGCCGGACCGCGACGATGCCACGGCCCTCGCCGCCACACCGCAGGTCGCGAACGGAACCCCGCTCATGGCAGGGGACGGCACCGGATAGGGACGGTGTCGAAGCGCCGCCGGTGGACGAGGGAGCCACCCCGGGCCCGGCAGGCGCATGGACCAGCAGACTTTCGCCGGTCCGCCCGAGGAGGGCGGGTCCGGCGAGCGAGACAAGAGCCCTCGCGCGGCGCATACGTCCCGGGCGGTGGCCCTGTGCACGGCACGGGCGCCGCCGCCGTACGGGGAGTGGCGCCCGGGGGCGTGACGGGAGAACCGCCCGCATGCTCGAACCGATGGAGCCCTCGGAAGCGCAGTCGCCTTCCGCGGGCAGCACCGCCGATGCCGAACCGGCCGTCGGCGGACCGCTCGACACCCCCAGCGACCGCCTGCCCTTCCGCCGCCGGCGTGCGGCGGCGGAGCCGGCGGGGGAGGTGTCGCAGAGCACGTCCGCCCGGTGGGGCGGGGACGTGCAGAGAGCGACGGAGCCGACCGCCGGGAACCCGGGGCCGGCGCTGACGTATGAGCCCGCCGGGGAGCCGGCGGGCGCGCCCGCACTCGCGGGGCCGGCCGCAGGAGCAGCGGAGGCCACCGGGTCGCCCGCCGCCGCGGACCGGGAGATCACCGCCGGGACGGCGGCGGCGGAGCCGGGTTCCGGTACCGCCGCCGCCGCGCCGGCGAGGCGTTCGCGGCGCAGGGTCGTCCGCGACGCCGGCACGCCGGAGGCTGCCGCGCCGGACACCCTCGCGGTGCCGGTGGGCGAGCAGCCCGGTCCCGCGACGTCCGGGCACGCCGTGCCCGTGTCCGTCCCGGAGCCGGCAGCCGAGGCCGCGCCGCCGCGCAGGCGGCGGGTCGTACGGGACGCGGGGACGCCGCAGGCGCCCGCCGCCGATGCCGTACCGCAGCCCGCCGCGGCCGGGGACGCCGCCACCACAGACCACCATGACAGCACCGACGAGGGAGCCCACACCGTGGCCGACAACGAAACAGAGGCCGACGGCGCCGACGCTTCCGCCGATTCCGGTCCCCGCCGCAGGCGACGCCGGGTGACCCGCACGGCGGGCACCCCGGTCGCCGGCGCCGAGCAGGCGCCGCAGCCGGCGGCACCGGAGCCGGTCGCCGAGGCCGCGCCGCAGGCCGAGAGTGGCCCCGCCGCCGCGGAGGCCCGGCCGGAGCCGGACGCCGACGCCGCCCCGAAGGGGCGCAAGCGCCGCCGGGTCGTACGCAGCGCAGGTACCCCGGAGACCGTGGAACCGCCCGCCGCCGAGCCGGCCGCCGACGCGGCCCAGGCCGCGCCCGCCGAGACCCCGGCGGCCGACGAGGAGCCGGCGCCGCGCACCCGTCGCGTACGCCGCCGCAAGACCGACGCCGAGGCCGCCGACGCCGCGGAGACCGCGGCCGACGCCGCGCCCGGCGACGAGCCCACCCAGGTCGGCGCCGCCTCCGCCGCCGGCGAGGACGCCGCCGAGCCCGCCGCGGGCACCCGGCGCCGCAGGTCCCGCCGGGTCACGGCCCCCGCGGGCGAGCCCACCCACGTCGAGCCCGCCGCCGAAGCCCCGGCGCCCGCCGACGCCGCCGAGTCCGCTCCGGCCCCGGACGCCGCCGAGCCGGCCGCCACCACCGGGCGGCGCCGGACCCGCCGCGCGACCGCTCCGGCGGGCGAGCCCGCCGACGCCGCGAGCGCGCCCGGCGAGGCCGCCGACGAGCCGCCCGCCGACTCGGGCACCGGCCGCCGCCGTACCCGCCGGGTCACCGCTCCCGCAGGTGAGCCGGCCGCCGAGGCCGCCGGCGCGCCCGGCGAGCAGGCCGCCGACGAGGCCGCCGCCGACTCCGGCACCTCCCGCCGCCGCACCCGCCGCGCCGCCGAGCCGGCCGCGGACGAGACCGCGGGGCAGTTGTCCGACGGCGGCGAGCAGGCCGCGCCCGGGTTCGGGGCCGCGCCGCTCGCGCTGTTCCAGGCGCCCGTGTTCACCGAGCCCGCCTTCCAGACGCCGCAGCGCGCCGCCGCCGAGGCGGCGGTCGGGCCCGAGGAGGCCGAGGAGCCCGAGGACACCGACGAGACCGGGGTCGAGGCAGAGGCCGAGACGGACGCCGGGACCGAGGCGCTGGACGAGACCGCCGAGGACGGCGCCGCCGAGGACCGCGACGAGCAGGATGACGACGGCGAGGACCGCGGCCGCCGCCGGCGCCGCCGCGGCGGGCGGCGCAGGCGCCGCGGCGAGGGCGCCGAGGACGGCGACCGCGGCGACGAGGCCGCCGAGGCCGAGGAGGACGCCCGCGAGGCCGACGCCGAAGCCGCGGAGGGCGACGCCGAGGACGGCGACCACGGCCGGGGCGGCTCCTCCAGTACCAGCAGCCGCCGGCGTCGCCGCCGGCGCCGCCGTACCGAGGGCGCGGACGGCGCCGAGGGGGCGCCCGACGACCCGGAGCGCACCGTCGTCAAGGTCCGCGAGCCCCGCGCCAAGTCCGAGCGCAGCGACGAGGTGCAGTCCATCAAGGGCTCCACCCGGCTGGAGGCGAAGAAGCAGCGCCGCCGCGAGGGCCGTGAGCAGGGCCGGCGGCGGGTGCCGATCATCACCGAGGCCGAGTTCCTGGCCCGCCGCGAGGCGGTGGAGCGCGTGATGGTGGTGCGCCAGCAGGGCGACCGTACGCAGATCGGCGTCCTGGAGGACAACGTCCTCGTCGAGCACTACGTCAACAAGGAACAGTCGGCGTCGTACGTCGGCAACGTCTACCTCGGCAAGGTGCAGAACGTCCTGCCCTCCATGGAGGCCGCGTTCGTCGACATCGGCAAGGGGCGCAACGCCGTCCTCTACGCCGGCGAGGTCAACTTCGAGGCCCTCGGCCTCGCGAACAGCCCCCGGCGCATCGAGCACGCGCTGAAGTCCGGCCAGTCCGTCCTGGTCCAGGTCACCAAGGACCCCATCGGCCACAAGGGCGCCCGACTGACCAGCCAGGTCTCGCTGCCCGGCCGCTACCTCGTGTACGTGCCCGAGGGCTCGATGACCGGCATCAGCCGCAAGCTGCCCGACACCGAGCGGGCCCGGCTGAAGACCATCCTCAAGAAGATCGTCCCCGAGGACGCGGGCGTCATCGTCCGTACGGCCGCCGAGGGCGCCAGCGAGGACGAGCTGCGCCGGGACGTGGAGCGGCTGCAGAAGCAGTGGGAGGACATCCGCAAGAAGGCGAAGAGCGGGAACGCGCCCACGCTGCTGTACGGCGAGCCGGACATGACCGTCCGCGTCGTCCGCGACATCTTCAACGAGGACTTCTCGAAGGTCATCGTCAGCGGTGCGAAGGGGTGGGACACCATCCACGGCTACGTCTCGCACGTGGCCCCGGACCTCGTCGAGCGGCTGTCGAAGTGGACGTCCGAGGTGGACGTCTTCGCCACGTACCGGATCGACGAGCAGCTGATGAAGGCGCTGGACCGCAAGGTGTGGCTGCCGTCGGGCGGTTCGCTGGTGATCGACAGGACCGAGGCGATGGTCGTCGTCGACGTCAACACCGGCAAGTTCACCGGCCAGGGCGGCAACCTGGAGGAGACGGTCACCAGGAACAACCTGGAGGCGGCCGAGGAGATCGTGCGGCAGCTGCGGCTGCGGGACCTCGGCGGCATCATCGTGATCGACTTCATCGACATGGTGCTGGAGTCCAACCGGGACCTGGTGCTGCGCCGGCTGCTGGAGTGCCTGGGCCGCGACCGTACGAAGCACCAGGTCGCGGAGGTGACGTCGCTGGGCCTGGTGCAGATGACCCGCAAGCGGGTCGGGCAGGGCCTGCTGGAGTCGTTCTCCGAGCCCTGCGCGCACTGCAACGGCCGCGGCGTGATCGTGCACATGGACCAGGCCACGGCGGCCGGGGTCGGCGGCGGCAAGCGGAAGAAGAAGGGCAAGGAAGCCAAGGAAGGCAAAGAAGCCAAGGAAGCCAGGGAAATCCAGGGCGGCGGCGAGGCCAGGGCGGCCAAGGCCGCGCCCGCGGAGGAGGTGGTCGCCGAGCCCGTCGAGGCGGAGCGGCCGGAGGCGGCCGAGCCCGCGGAGGCGGTCCGGCCGGCCCGTACCCGGCGGCGGGTGACCCGCAAGGCGATGTCGCCGGGCGGCCCGCCGCAGGCGGCGGAGCCGGCGGGCGAGGAGCCCGCCGGTGCGGAGACGGGGGCCGAGGCGGCGCCCGTGGCCGCGGAGCCGGCGGCGGAGCCCGCAGCGGCGTCCGTGGCGGCCGTGGAGCCCGCCCGGGGGCCGGAGCCGGCCGCTGCGGAGGCGGAGGCCGCGGAGAAGCCCCGGGCCCGTAAGAAGACCGCCGCCAAGCGCGCCTCCGCCAAGAAGGCCACGGCGAAGAAGGCCGCGGCCAAGAAGACGGCGAAGACCACCGCGAAGAAGGCCGCGACCAAGTCCGCCGCCACCAAGACGGCGACGAAGGCCACGGCCAAGAAGTCGGCCAAGAAGACCGCCGCGGCGGAGCAGGGCTCTCCGCCCTCGGTCTCCGTCACCACGGAGGACTGACGCCCGGCCGAGGCCGTACGCCCCTCGCCCCGCCGGTCCGCCGGCGGGGCGAGGGGCTTTCTGTCACCTTTTGTCCTCCCGCTTGACATCGGTTCCGTGCGCCGGTTTGGATACACCGCACTCGAACGCGCGGGCGCCCCCATCGCACGGCAGTCGAGGCAGCAGCCGCAGCCGTGCACCCAGGGGGTCGTTCCTGCCATGTCCGTGTTCAAGCCCACCGGACGCCACCGGGCCGTCTCGCCGCGCAAGGGCGCGCGCCAGGCCGTCGCGCTGGCCACCGTCCTGTCCGCCGCCGGCGCGCACGCGGTGAGCAGCGCGGGCAGCGCGGCGGCGGAGCCGCGGGTGTGGATCGAAGGGCCGATCTTCAACGACCCGCTGGGCACCGTGGACGAGCAGCACGCGATCCGTACCCGGCTGATCGAGCTGAGCGACGCCGCGGTCCCCGGCTCGGTGATCAAGGTGGCGGTCTACCACATCTGGGAGCAGCCGGTCGTGGACGCGCTCGTACGCGCCCGCGCGCGCGGCGTCGACGTGCAGGTGCTGCTGGACGAGTCGAGCCGCAGCGACCGGCCGGACAACACCATGTACGCGAGCCTGAAGGCGGCGCTCGGCACCAGCACGACGGCGCGGTCGTTCGTGAAGCTCTGCCCGGTCGACAAGTCCTGCCTCGGCGACCCGGAGTTCGGGGCGTCGATCATGCACAACAAGTTCTGGCTCTTCTCGGAGGTCGAGGGCGCACGGAACGTCGTCGTCCAGACGACCTCCAACTCCACCCCCTCCGCGCACACCAAGTTCTTCAACGACGCCCTGCTGCTGCCTGACAACCCGGCGATGTACGGGGCGTACTCGGAGTACTTCCGCGACATGGTCGGCGCCCAGTGGTCGACCTGGCGCTACCGCGCGGTGACCGCCAACAACGGCCTCTACAAGGCGTACTTCTTCCCGCGCGCCGGTACCACCAACAGCACGGACACGATCCACGCCGTCCTCGACAACGTCCGCTGCACCTACAAGGACGCCGCCGGAGTGACCCAGCGCACCCTGGTCCGGGTCGCGATCTTCAAGATCACCCGCAAGGCGATCGCCGACAAGCTCGTCGCGCTGAAGAAGGCGGGCTGCGGCGTCAGCCTCGTCTACGCCGAGTCCGACAGCGCGAAGAGCCAGGGCGGCACCCGCGGCACCTGGGACGTGCTGCACGCCTCGGGCGGGCCCTCGCTGCGCTGCTACAACGACGACCGCGACCCGCAGAACCCGGGCCAGAAACTGACCACGCCGTACATCGTGCACAACAAGTACGTGCTGATCGACGGCATGTACGCCGGCTCCCGGGACAAGCTGGTCTTCACCGGCTCGCAGAACTTCACCGGCCCCGCGCTGCGCGAGAACGACGAGGCCGTCGTCAAGATCGACAGCGACCCCGTGCACGACACGTACGTCGGCCACTACACCTCGATGCGGGACGTGGCGTGGCCCGGGACGGCGGACAGGACGAACCTGTGCCAGGGTGTGAAGTCGCTGCCCCAGGACGGCGAGCGCGCGCTCCGCTAGACCGGTTTGACCAGGCGGTCAAGGGGCCCGTACCCTGATGAGTCGGCGTGTCTGTATGACTCGCCAGGCTCCTGAGCAACTCCCTCCCGCAGTCTCCTCGTGAGCAGCGGGAGAGGCCGCTCATCCCATGTGCCCCAGCCGAGCGGCTGGCATCAGGGGTCTCCGTCGCGACTGAGGAAGAGAGCTGAAGCGCGTGTACGCGATCGTGCGCACCGGCGGCCGCCAGCAGAAGGTTTCTGTGGGCGACGTCATCGAGGTAGACCGGATGTCCAGCAAGAGCGTCGGCGACAACGTCGAGCTCTCCACTCTGCTCGTCGTCGACGGCGAGACCGTGACCAGCGACCCCTGGGTCCTGGACGGTGTGAAGGTCCAGGCCGAGGTCGTGGACCACCACAAGGGCGACAAGATCGACATCCTGAAGTACAAGAACAAGACCGGTTACCGCAAGCGGATCGGTCACCGCCAGTTGCACACCGCGCTGAAGATCACCCAGATCCCCGCGCCGGCCGCGAAGTAAGGACTGAGGAGAGATGGCACACAAGAAGGGCGCATCGTCCACTCGGAACGGTCGCGACTCCAACGCCCAGCGGCTCGGCGTCAAGCGCTTCGGCGGTCAGGCCGTCGGCGCCGGCGAGATCATCATCCGGCAGCGCGGCACCAAGTTCCACCCGGGCACGGGCGTGGGCCGCGGCGGTGACGACACGCTGTTCGCGCTGATCCCCGGCTCGGTCCAGTTCGGCACCAGCCGCGGCCGCAAGGTCGTGAACATCGTCCCGGCCGCCGAGTAAGCACCGGCTCCGGACACCACACACCTGATCCGAGGGCGGTCCGCCGCTCCGCACGTGCCACGGACGACGTGCGGGGAAGCCGGGCCGCCCTCGGCGCGTTCCCATGACGTCGTACGGCACGAGCGTTCCGTACGACACCGAACGACCCCCGATCGCACCTCACCGCCGGGAGGCACACCCTCATGACCACCTTCGTGGACCGCGTCACCCTGCACGTGGCCGCGGGCAACGGGGGACACGGCTGCGCCTCCGTACACCGCGAGAAGTTCCGGCCGCTCGGCGGCCCCGACGGCGGCAACGGCGGTCACGGCGGCGACGTCATCCTCACCGTCGACCAGAACGTCACCACCCTGATCGACTACCACCACACCCCCCACCGCAAGGCCACCAACGGCAAGCCGGGCGAGGGCGGCGACCGCGCGGGCGCCAACGGCAAGGACCTGGTCCTGCCGGTGCCGGACGGTACGGTCGTCCTCACCAAGGACGGCGAGGTGCTCGCCGACCTCGTCGGGCACGGCACCACCTTCGTCGCCGCCCAGGGCGGCCGCGGCGGCCTCGGCAACGCGGCGCTCGCCTCCCAGCGCCGCAAGGCCCCCGGCTTCGCGCTGCTCGGCGAGCCGGGCACCGCGCGCGACGTGGTGCTGGAGCTGAAGACCGTCGCCGACGTGGCGCTCGTCGGCTACCCGAGCGCGGGCAAGTCGTCCCTGATCAGCGTGGTGTCCGCGGCCAAGCCCAAGATCGCGGACTATCCCTTCACCACCCTGGTGCCCCATCTCGGCGTCGTCACCGCCGGCGCCGTGACGTACACGATCGCCGACGTCCCCGGCCTCATCCCCGGCGCCAGCGAGGGCCGGGGCCTGGGCCTTACGTTCCTGCGGCACGTCGAGCGCTGCTCGGTGCTCGTGCACGTCCTGGACACCGCGACCCTGGAGTCCGACCGCGACCCGGTCAGCGACCTCGACGTCATCGAGGAGGAGCTGCGCGCCTACGGCGGTCTGGACGACCGGCCGCGCGTGGTCGTCCTCAACAAGATCGACATCCCGGACGGCCACGACCTCGCCGAGATGGTGCGCCCGGACCTCGAAGAGCGCGGCTTCACGGTCTACGAGGTCTCGGCGGTCGCGCGTACGGGCCTGAAGGAGCTGTCGTACGGGCTCGCCGGGATCGTCGCCGCGGCGCGCGCGGCACGGCCCAGGCAGGAGTCCACGCGCATCGTCATCCGCCCGCAGGCCGTCGACGAGGCGGGCTTCTCCGTCGCCCGCGAGGGCGGCGACGCGGACCGGGCCCTGTTCCGTATCACCGGCGAGAAGCCGGAGCGCTGGGTGCGCCAGACCGACTTCGGCAACGACGAGGCCGTCGGCTACCTCGGCGACCGGCTCAACCGGCTGGGGGTCGAGGACCGGCTCCGCAAGGCCGGGGCGAAGCCCGGCGACGACGTCGTCATCGGCACCGGCGAGGACGCCGTCGTCTTCGACTGGGAGCCGGCCATGGCCTCCGGCGCGGAGATGCTGGGCCGCCGCGGCGAGGACCACCGTTTCGACGCCCCGCGGCCGGCCGCACAGCGCCGCCGGGAGCGGGACGCGGAGCGGGCGGAGGAGGAGTACGAGGACTTCGACCCCTTCGCCTGACCCGGACCCGGGCCCTGTACTGGACCCGGACCCGGTCCCCGGACGAACGACGGCGGCGCTGTGCGGCCG